>JBHBMT010000014.1:0-21471 GCA_041773075.1 Moraxella sp. | reverse complement strand
CTTACTAAGTATCTCTTCAATCCAATGACTTTTACGGATTAAAGTGCTTTCGTGTATGCCAAAATCAGCAGCGATTTGTTCATAAGTGCGGTATTCCTTAAAATATTGTAAGGTTGCCAGTAGCAGATTGGGCATACCAATTTTAAGCTTTCTACCGCCTTTTTGATGGATAGTCCTTTGTTCTTGCTCTAAACAGTCAAGCATTTGATGAAACACAATTCGTTCAACACCTACTAGGCGTTTGAATTTTTCATCAGGTAAGTGTGTGGATGCTTCGTAGTTCATTGGGGTATTTTAGCATAAAGGGGGTTTTGCAGGAAGTCTAATGTCAAAAACAGAGGCGGAAGAAATTGCCACTAAAATTAGCGTACGTTCACCTATAAAAGTTCCTCATAATGCCACCACAAAAATTGAGCAGAAAGCTGCTGGTTATGCACAGATAAAGTATACATGGGTTAAAGATGGCGTTAAGTACGAATCTAGATGGCATACCAGAACTCCTAGTGCCCCTGCAAATCAAACTAATTCTTGGGTTGTGACTAGAAAAATCCAAGGAAGTAGAACGCAAAAGGCTGGGGATACAGAATATTTGTTAAGCAATGGTCAGTGGGTTTCAGAATCCAAATGGAATAATGCTTTAAAATTAAGAAAGCAAGGCAAAGAAACAAAAGAAAGCAGAGAAATATTGGATAAAGGACATATTAAAGATGTTGAATAAATCAGGTGTTTTTATGATTGAAGGTGTAGATATACATAATTATTACGACAGCGATTATTACGGTATGTCAGCTTATATATTTTGTTATACAAATCATGGTAAAAACTTTTTATTTACATTACCTGGTGATTATTTTGAAGAAATTTTAAAAATGATGTCAGAGTCAATTAATAGCAATTACTGCTTATTATTAGAAAAATTTATAGACGCTGGTTTGGATTTTGATTTCGATTTTCAAAATAATGAGCTGGGAGGATGGTGGGAAATACCTGATAAAAGTCTATTGTTAGAAAATTTAAAAGCGATAAATTTTAGTAACATGAGCCCAGACTTAATTAATGATGATGCCGAATACTATCTTGACTTGATTGCTGAAATGCATAAAAACTTGGTAAGCTATCTTGATAATAATTATCAAATTTTTTTGCACTATATGTAACTTAATTATAAATCATAGAATTATGACAAAGGAAATGGTATCTATGCAACCAATACCAGTAGCGGAGAAAAGTTTTCCTCTCCAATGAATTATTATCTTATTAAAGAAACTAAAAAAAGTGAGTATTGTTCCTTATAGCCCCAAAGGTTTGCGTCAATGAATATTTACTATGTGACATATTGCCTATCAAAGGCTTGTTTAGGTGAAATTAGTGAAAATTTTTCCAGAATTTATTGGTCTTTTGATAAATATAAAAATATTACTGTTTATTTTTATTTAATTTCTGAAATAGAAGAAGATGTGGATATAATTTTGGAAGAAATACTACCCATGTTAGAATTTTTTCTTGAAGAAGATTTAAAAATGATGGGAGAATACAGTTTAAATCATAAAATATTTTATGATGATTGCTATATTAATTGTGATGATTATCATTTCTGTATAGAATTTTTTAGAAAAAAGGAAATAGGTGAATCATGTCAATTTCAGCAAGCATAGATTTTAATTTTTATTCAAGCAGTATAGAGATTACGCCATTGTTATTAATAAACATCTTAATGTCAAATGGTTGGTCTTTGTTATATTGTGGTGGAAAATCTTACTTACCCATTGGAGATATTGATGATTTTGATTGGCAACACTCGAAATCTATCACTGATGAGGAAATTATTAAAATTTGTGCTATAAAGTTTAAAAACAAAGAAATCATAGGATTGGGATTGACATGGCTTGATACCAATATCGGTGGTGATTTCTTATTTTATCCAGAAGGTGGAGTGTCTTTTTTATTGAATATTAATAGAATTGAAAACACATCAACGACTTTAACGGATTTTAATTGGTATTTGGAAAAAATCGTTCCATTTATTATAAAGAATAATATCCATATAGAGAGTGTTCGGTGTTATCATTTAATTTAACAAAGTTAGTATAATTAGCTTTAATTTTGATCAAGAAATGACACCACCTTAGAATAAGGCTATCACCCTGTCATTGCCACCAAAGCCACTCCTGACCAACCGATTTTCCAAGTAACAGTTAAAAACAACCAAGGAGGCATAGAAACTCTAGAAACCACAGCTGAACGCTCTAACTCAAGCCAAGCTGATTGCAGGCATCACCGCCGCCTATGCTGGGGAAGATGTCAATGTGGCTGCTGATATGGCTAGGTAGTCTTGTGAAAATCAGAAAATTTTATTGAAATAACCATCGCCAGAAAATAAGCTGGAGAATTTATAAACTATAGCTATAATATAATTGTAATTGGCGATGGCTTTTCCCATCAGGATGTGGGATTGTCAAAAATTAGCTATCCTTGTTTTGGGTAAAAAAATAGAGAGTTGACTGCACCCCTTATATAGTGGGCTTTTAAGCTTGATGATGCTTAAATTGTGTGAATTATTATTAACCCAAAACCCCAAAAACATCGTGACTACGCCGCTTTTCTTGTCTTTACTTTGTGATTGTATGATGCCATCGCAGCGCACACTTGACTAACTGTGTTTGTTTTTGGACATAACACCGCGATTAAGGCTTTTTTCCTGACACATTTTATGCTTTAATAGACAAATCCCCTAACCTTTATAAGGAAATTAAGATGGAGCGTTTTGATTTTGGATTTGCCCCGTTTGACGCACTAAGTAGTAGTGAGCAGGCGCGTTTACAAAATGCGATGCAGATTGTGTTTTTTGATGACGATGAGGAAATTGTCGGTATCGGTGGCGATATGGATGCCTTATATGTGGTCATCAAAGGGTTGGTTAAGGGCGTTGGTGCTGATGGCGAAACAGAAGCATTGTATCACCCCCAAGACAGCTTTGATGCGCGCGCATTGTTTGAAAAACACAGCCCTTATCGCTTTGTGGCAGTAGAGCAGTCGTTATTGTACGCCATTCCTAGAAAAACGGTGATGGCATTGGTGGAAGCCAATATCAATTTTGGGGCGTACTTTTATAGCAGTGTGGCGGACAAGCTTGCGAATTTGTCAGGCAATGCGCGCAATCAAGAGTTGGCAAACTTATTTCATGCCAAAGTATTTGATGCATATCATGATAATACCATTTGGCTAGATGGCACAGAAACGCTGGCGCAATCAGCGCAGATTATGAAACGCGCCAAAAGCAAGTCTTTGCTTGTGCGCCAAGAGGACAAAGTTGGGCTTTTGACCGAGTCTGTTTTTCGTGACATTGTAGCACAAGGCATTGATGTTAATAGCCCTGTGATGGCATGGACAAATTTTAATTTAATTAGTATTGACGTGGATGACTATGTGTTTAATGCGTTGCTTAAGATGATGCATCATCGCATTCAGCGCCTTGTGGTAATGCAAGGTGGACGGGCGGTGGGCACGCTTGAGCAGATTGATATTTTGGCGTATTTGTCTAGTCACAGCCATCTGATTGCCGAGCAACTAGAGCGTGCAGACAGTTTGGATGCTTTGGCAAAGGTAGCCAATCAATTGACAGAATCTGTGAGTACCCTTCATGCTAGTGGCATGCAGGCAGTGCAGTTGGCAAGATTGATGCAGGTGCTCAATGGCAGGTTGTTTGAAAAAGCATGGCAATTAATTGCCCCACCTGAGCTGATTGAAAAAACGTGCTTGATTGTCATGGGGTCAGAAGGACGTGGCGAGCAGGTATTAAAAACCGACCAAGACAACGCCTTGATTGCCCAAGATGATGTGGATATGACAGCGCTTCAGACATATGCCAGTCAGTTTTCGGAGGCGCTGATTAAATTTGGCTATCCACCTTGCAAGGGCAATGTGATGGTCACCAATCCTAAATGGTGCAAAACTGCCAGTGAGTTTGGGCAGATGGTGACCAGTTGGCGCAGAAACCCCACGCCCGAAAACCTGA
Organism: Moraxella sp.; assembly: GCA_041773075.1. Classification (GTDB taxonomy): domain Bacteria; phylum Pseudomonadota; class Gammaproteobacteria; order Pseudomonadales; family Moraxellaceae; genus Moraxella. The sequence continues at coordinate 17,456 of JBHBMT010000014.1, read as the reverse complement.
TGGATTTGGCGATTTTTGTGGATGCCAAAGCAGTGGCTGGGGATGAAAGATTGCTGATGGATATCAAAGAAAATCTTAAAAAACACGCCTTTAGTGATACGGGTATGCTGATGGCGTTTGCGCGTGCGGTGACGCAGTTTGATGACCATAGTCGTGGATTTTTTGCCAAAGTTTTGGGCAAAAATGACAAAAATATCATGGATATCAAAAAAATGGGAGTATTCCCTGTGGTGCATGGTACGCGTGCATTAAGCCTAAAAGCAGGTATTTTTGAAACCAGCACCTTTGAGCGTCTTGATGCACTACAGTATAAAGGGGTGATTAGTCCACAACTTGCCAAAGATACCAAAGAGGCGTTGGCATATTTGATGAATTTGCGCCTAAAAACAGGCTTAACCGCCTACAAAAATGGTGAAGAATATGTGCCAAACCAAGTAGATACGCACAATCTATCCACACTAGAGCGCGATTTGCTCAAAGATGCGTTGGCGGTAGTACGCAGATTCAAACACGATGTCAGTTTGCAGTTTGGACTAACCAACGGCTAGCACTTGGGGGGAGATATGTTGTTATTGGATAAACTAAAGCACCGCTTAGAGCGGCGCAGATTGGGAGACTCTCCTTATCAAGCTTTGTACGAAGAGCACCCTGATGAGCTAGTGAGCTTTGACTGTGAGACGACCAGCTTAAATGTCAAAGAGGCAGAAATTATCTCTATTGGTGCAGTCAAAATTCGTGGCAATCGCATTTTGGTTGATGAAAGTTTTTATGTATTGGTCAAGCCAGAGGGCATGATGGAGGCGACCAATGTTACCATTCATGGCTTGCGCCCCAAAGATTTACGCGATGGGCTAGATACCCAAACTGCCATCAAGCAGTTTTTGGAGTTTGTGGGCGGGCGTCCTTTGGTGGGGTATTTTTTGGAATATGATGTGGCGATGGTGAATAAATTTTTAAAACCCATGCTTGGCATTACCCTGCCGCAGCGCCAAATTGAAGTATCAAAAGTCTATCACGCCCAAGAAAGCAAATACAAATATTACGACAACTATGTGGATCTAAAAATGGCGACCATGGTAGAAAAATTGGGCATTCCTGATTTGCCGCGCCATGACGCACTCAATGATGCCATCAATGTCGCCATGATGTATTTGGCATTAAAACATCGCAAGGTATAGAAAGCCTAAATATAGGCGATATTGACTGATGTGTCCCAAAACAAAAGCCCCTAATTAGGAGCTTTTGTTTTTTTTGGGATTAATGGTCAGAAGCACCAGAGATACCAATGCCTGTCATAGAGCGTACAAACTGTGCATCAAAGGCTTTTTTCTCTTTTTCAGCGCGAGCTGATTTATCCGTGATAGAAAAGAACCAGCAACACACAAAAGACAGCGCCATAGAGAAGATGGCAGGGTTGGTCATGTTCAAAATAGGAGAGTCACCCATTTTAAATGTATCTACCCATACAGCTTTGGTCAAGCAAATCAACACAACAGCGCTAATTAAGCCTGCAAAACCGCCAATCACCGCACCACGAGTAGTCAAGCCTTTCCAGAACATAGAAAGTACCAGTACTGGGAAGTTGGCAGAAGCAGCAACAGCAAACGCCAAACCAACCATGAACGCCACGTTTTGTTTTTCAAACAAAATACCCAAGACCATTGCCAAAATTGCCAAACCTAAAGTAGCGATTTTTGACATTTTTAGCTCAGATTCAGGCGTGGTTTGACCTTTGCGATAGACGTTGGCATACAAGTCATGAGAAATGGCAGAAGCACCTGACAGCGTCAAACCTGCAACAACCGCCAAAATGGTGGCAAAAGCAACCGCAGAAATGAAGCCTAGGAACAAGTTGCCCCCAACAGCATGGCTTAAGTGAATCGCTGCCATGTTATTGCCGCCAAGCAACTCTAAATTGCCACTGACTGCCATTTTTGCAGCATCAAGATAGGCTGGATTTTGAGCAACCAAAAGAATAGCACCAAAGCCAATAATAAAGGTCAATAGATAAAAATAACCAATAAACCCTGTGGCAACAACAACTGATTTACGCGCTTCTTTGGCATCAGAGACAGTAAAAAAGCGCATCAAGATATGGGGTAATCCTGCTGTACCAAACATGAGTGCCAATCCCAAAGAAATAGCATCAAGTGGGGTTTTGACAAGACTGGTGGGTCCCATGATTTTGGCAGCTTCTTCGGCAGTTTTGTTGTGCACATTAGCAAAAACATCAAGAGATTGGCTAAACATTTGTGAAAAACTAAAGCCAACATGATGCATGACCATGCCCGCCATAAAGGTAGCGCCTGATAGTAACATGACGGCTTTGATGATTTGCACCCAAGTGGTTGCGAGCATGCCACCAAAAATAACATACGCCATCATCAGTAGTCCAACGACCACTACAGCGATGTTGTAATCCAATCCAAACAGTAGCTTGATAAGCTGACCTGCACCTACCATTTGCGCAATCAAATAAAACGCAACAACCACAAGTGAGCTATAAGCTGCCATGGTGCGCACAGGTTTTTCGTCTAAGCGAAATGACACCACATCGGATAGGTTGTATTTACCTAGGTTGCGCAGACGTTCTGCCACAAGGAATAAGACGATTGGCCAGCCCACCATAAAGCCAAGCGAGTACAACAATCCATCATAGCCTGAAGCAAAGACCATGGCTGAAATACCCAAAAAAGATGCCGCAGACATATAGTCGCCTGCAATGGCAAGTCCGTTTTGGAAACCTGAAATGCCCCCACCAGCGGTATAAAAGTCTTGGGCGGAGGTGGTTTGCTTGGCTGCCCATTTGGTGATAAATAAGGTTGCACCCACAAAAATGGCGAACATAATAATCGCCGTCCAGTTGGTTGCTTGTTTTTGTGCTTCGCCTTCAAGGGCAGCTGCCATCGCAGGGTTGGTAAGTAGGGTAGTCAGAGCTACCAGTGCCAAATGGCGATATGATAGATGTTTCATTGGTGTGCTCCTCCTGTTGAGTGGGTAATGGCTTCCACTTCGTCCATGGCTTCTTGATTAAGCTTGTCAAATGAGCTGTTGGCAATATAAGAATAAACGCCACATAGCACAAAAGACATCGCAATCACACCAATCCCCAAAGGAATGCCCCAAGTAATCACACCACCACTGATGGAAGTGCGCAAAAACTCTGGGTTATAGGCAACCAATAGGGTAAATCCAATATAGATAAATAGCATCAAAGCGGTTAAACTCCAGCTTAGGTTGCGCTTTTTTGCTACTAGTGTTTTAAATTTGGGGTTTTGTAGAATGCGTTCTACTTGAACCTCGTCCATAACCTTTCTCCATAAAAATATGGCAATGATATTGCCATAGGTTACTGCCAATAACAGATAGTCAATTATCTTTAATTATTAATTATGGTATTGCATGGGGTAAAAAAGATGCGCTCAAAAGATTGCATGGTTTGTCTGTGCTATGAGTATGTGTGGGTGTTTTTACCATCAAACCACCATTGCAACAAAACAACAAGAAAGCTACCTAAACAATCATATATTAATAATGGCAATTATATTACCATACCTAAATCAAGCAAGCCATATCAATTTATCATTTAATGGAATTTTTTGTGAATTTTTGTGCACTACTTTAAATAATATCAATAAAAACAATATCTTATAAAATAATATTTATACAAAAAATTAAAAATCTCACCAATCTTTTATTGTGTTTCAAAAAAAAGTACCATCATTGAATCATCAGTATTATTTATGATTATTCAGAATAAAAATCTAAAAATAAAAAAAAAGAAACAATAGGAGCATAAAGCGCAAAAATAAAGCGATGCTATGGTTTATGAAACTATAGAAATTTATTAAGCTACATCAATATGCCGCTATAAGTAAAAATAAGAATAAGCCATACCTCTTTAAAACAAAAAGTAGAGAAAAATAAAAAATTGTTGCGTTTATTGATAATAATATTTAATAAATTATGGGATATTATAAAAATATAACAGTGGAAATAATGATAAATTGATGTAAGATTTGGGCGATGCATACTGACATAATGAGAATTATTCTTAATTAAAAGCTGATTTTTGATATTTTTTAAAAAAATAACAGTTATCACAAAAAACTATGGCATACGCCCAACAAAGCATGGCACATCAAACATTGATAGCATAACAAGTACAATCGTGTCTTATGTATAGTATGCAGTTTAAGCATATCAGTATGCAAAAATGTTAAGTTTTCTGGTTTTTTTGGGTTTATTTGGGATATTTTGTTGGTTAGTATGCGCTTTTGGTATAGTGATTTGATGGATAAGGTTGCGCTAAGATTGCCAAAGGTTTAATAAATGTGTATAGACATATCTTGGAAGAGGTGTTTAAGGCGTTTATTCTTTTTGAAAGTTGTGCCAAAAATCCCCCAAAAGTATCTTGCAATTGCTCAAAGTTATGATATTCTATGAAATGATGTACGATTGTTGCTGGATTGCGAACAAACGTATATAAAACCCAAAAGGAATATTAATAAGGTAGGGAAATCCATCATGTACACATTCCTTGAGTAGCAGTAAGTGCTGGTGGGTTTGTGATTTCCCTATCCTCATTTTAAGGAGAAGTGAGTATGTCTCAACATGATGCGCAAGGGTATTGGAAAGAAAATATTCGCATTATTGTCGGCTGTTTGGTAGTTTGGGCGTTGTGTTCGCTAGGTTTTGGCATTCTATTGCGCCCGATGTTAGCTGGCATTTCTATTGGCGGCACTGATTTGGGCTTTTGGTTTGCTCAACAGGGTGCAATCGTCATCTTTATTGCCATCATCTTTTTTTATTCATGGCGTATGAATAAGCTGGATGAGAAGTTTGGGGTCAAGGAGGACTAACCATGAGCCAATTTTGGATTAACATTTTATTTGTTGGTCTGTCGTTTGCGCTATACTTTGGTATTGCCATTTGGGCGCGTGCAGGCTCAACGCAAGAATTTTATGTGGCAGGTGGCGGTGTTCACCCTGTTGTCAACGGTATGGCAACCGCAGCAGACTGGATGAGTGCAGCCTCATTCATTTCTATGGCAGGCTTGCTTGCAATGGGCGGCTATGCCAATTCAGCTTATTTGATGGGTTGGACGGGTGGCTTTGTATTGATGGCGATGCTATTAGCCCCTTATTTGCGTAAGTTTGGCAAATTTACGGTGCCTGATTTTATTGGTGATCGCTTTTATAGTAAAGGCGCACGCTTGGTAGCGGTGATTTGTCTTATCATTATTTCAACCACCTATATCATCGGTCAGATGACAGGTGCAGGCGTGGCGTTCTCTCGCTTCTTGGAGGTGAGTAGTACTGCAGGCTTGATTATCGCAGCGGTTGTGGTGTTGTTTTATGCCACATTAGGCGGTATGAAAGGAGTGACTTACACACAGGTGGCGCAGTTTGTGGTGATGATTATTGCTTATACCATTCCTGCGGTCTTTATTTCACTGCAAATGACAGGCAATCCCATCCCTGGCTTGGGTATGTTTAGTAGCACCACAGGTGGCGAGCCATTGTTGGTAAAACTAGATGGCTTGGTGACTGATTTGGGCTTTAAGGCATATACCGCAGATGAGTCAAACAAGCTTAATATGTTCTTGTTTACCTTGTCTTTGATGATTGGTACTGCAGGCTTGCCTCACGTTATCATCCGCTTCTTTACAGTGCCTAAGGTGTCTGATGCGCGTTTTTCAGCAGGTTGGACATTGGTATTTGTGGCGATGCTCTATTTGACAGCACCTGCTGTTGGCTCAATGGCGCGTGTGAATTTAACAGAAACCATTTATCCACAAGGCACGCAATCAGCTTCTATCTTGTATGAAGAGCGCCCACAATGGATGAAAAACTGGGAAACCACAGGTCTATTGAAGTACGAAGAAAAAAATGGCGATGGTCGTATTCAGTACTACAATGACAAAAATGAAGCGTTTGCTGCTACTGCTGCTGAGCGCGGATGGACAGGCAATGAATTGACAGTCAATAACGACATCATGGTACTTGCCAACCCTGAAATCGCCAACTTACCTGGCTGGGTTATTGGTTTGATTGCTGCAGGGGGTATTGCCGCAGCGTTATCAACGGCGGCAGGATTATTGCTTGCCATTTCAGCGGCGGTATCGCATGACTTGGTGAAAAAATTGCTTAAGCCAGACATCAGTGAAAAAGGCGAATTGCTTCTTGCACGCGCCTCTATGGTGGTGTCTATTGTGATTGCGACTTATCTAGGCATTAATCCACCAGGGTTTGCTGCACAGGTTGTTGCACTGGCATTTGGTGTGGCGGCAGCCAGCTTGTTCCCTGTATTGATGATGGGTATTTTCTCTAAGCGCATCAATGACAAAGGGGCGATTGCAGGCATGCTTGTCGGCTTGGTTTCTACTTGTGTGTACATCTTTATGTACTTAGGCTGGTTCTTTATTCCAGGTACCAACAATTTTGAAAACGTAGAAGCTAACTGGATTTTTGGTATTTCGCCCTTGTCATTTGGTGTGATTGGTGCATTGCTAAACTTCATTACCGCTTTTGTGGTCTCTTATATGACTGCGCCTCCGCCTCAAGAAATCCAAGATTTGGTGGAAAGCGTACGTTATCCAAAAGGAGCTGGCAAAGCGCTTGATCACTAAGCTAAGCCAAAAAAAATGCTCAAGCAGGTCTTGGGCATTTTTTATGTCAGATGGAGTACGTCAAGCAAATCAAGTGCGATGGCTGCTTTGGCAACAGTTTTGATAGCAGCTTTGGCAATAGTACCATCATTGATTTTAAAGCAATGCCTCATTAACTTGCCTTGCTGTACTGCCTGTACTATTTTTGATTTGTTGCCTTGTTTTGAATTTACAAAAACTTTAATTATGCTATGTAGTAAATGATAGTCTTGAGCTGTCTTGGCGGTATTGATATGATAGCTACCACAGTGCGACTTTAGGCTATGTAGCACTTATAAAAACACCTTTTATGATGTCTTGATGGAGAATAATAATGCTTTGGGAATTTATTGCTGTCTTGGCGGCAGGATTTGCAGGCGCAGGCATTGCTTTGTCCTTGCGATTTTTGATTAAACGATTGCCAAAATGGATTGTCCCTGTTGCAGCAGGACTAGCGATGCTTGGCTTTGCAATCTATAGTGAGTATAGCTGGTATTCTCATACTGCCAGTCGCCTACCAGAAGGGACAGTGGTGGTAGCAACTGTGCCTCATACAGCGTTTTATAAGCCATGGAGCTATGTGCAGCCACAGATTTTGCAGTTTGTGGCGCTTGATACCAAGAGCATAAAAACACTAGATGAGGATAATAAGCAAGTTACTTTGTATTTTTTTGAACGGCGAATGAAGGCGCAACCATTGGCGGTAACCCTAAATTGTCGTCAGCCAAGCCTACAATTTGACCAACAGATGCAAGACAATATCATCGAGGCAGTGTGTCCTTAAGATTGGCTAATGGTATCTGAACTAACGAGGAAATGCCTATGTCTATATACCAAACCTTGATACTTGAACGTCGTCAAAAGATAGCGTACGTTATTTTAAATCGCCCCGATAAGAAAAATGCGATGAATTTTTTGATGATGGCAGAGCTGGTGCAGGTTGCCAAATTGCTTAAAAAAGACAAAACGCTACGGGCGATTGTGATGATGGGTGCGGAGGGGCAGTTTTGTTCAGGGCTTGACTTAAGTGAATTAAAAAACCATCGGCACATGACAAAGGCACTATGGCACTTAATCAAGCCAACGCCTAGCTTGTTTCAAAAGGCGTGTTTGGTTTGGCGAACCATGCCTGTGCCTGTGATAGCAGTCATAGAGGGTGTGTGTTTGGGCGCAGGACTTCAATTGGCGTTGGCGTGTGATATACGCATTGCCAGTATGCAGGCACAGCTGGCTGTCTTGGAGGCGAAGTGGGGGTTGGTGGCGGACATGGGTCTGTCGCAAACCGCGTGGGGCATAGCGCCTGATGTGCTCAAAGAGCTGATGATGACAGCAGCTATCATAGATGGACAACAAGCAAAAGACAAGGGGTTGGTTACCTATGTGCATCAAGCGCCAAAAACACTGGCTGAATCAATTTTGGCGCAGATTGACAACCGCTCTCCTGATGCGGTGTTGGCAGCCAAGCGTTTGGTTAATAGTATGTATAAGCGAGGAATGCTAGGCTTATATCAAGAAAAATGGTGGCAACTAAAGCTGATTGCTGGACATAACCGAACTGTCGCACAACAAAAAGCTAAGGATGTTACCATCTCTTTTAAAGCACGCCAGTTTAAATAGGCACAAAAAACAACAAAGCATTGCCAAATTATGCTAAAATACCCTGCTTTTGTCAGTTTTGACTTTTTATTATAAGAACCATCAAAGTACGATTATGAACACTCAAGCACCTCCAAACAATAAGCAACAAACCGATTTTCCCACAGTATGGATTATGGTGATGGGGGTGATGATTGCCATTGGTCCTTTGGCGATCGATATGTATTTGCCAGCCTTGCCTAGTATGGCAGAAGATTTTGGGGTGACAACAGCAGATGTAGCGCGCTCTGTGCCTGCGTATTTTGTTGGCTTGGTTTTTGGGCAATTATTTTATGGTCCTTTTAGCGATAGGGTGGGGCGAGTCAAGCCCATGTATTTGGGCATGAGTATTTTTGTGGTGGCGTCTATTATTTGTGCCACGACCACCAATGAATATGTACTCTTTGCTGCGCGCACCATGCAAGCGCTTGGGGCGTGTGTGACAGCAGTGGTAACACGCGCTGCTATTAGAGATACATTATCGCCTATTGCCTCGGCGCGCGCATTTAGCTTGATGGTGCTGGTGATGGGGCTTGCGCCTATTTTGGCACCCAGTCTTGGCACGGTGGTGCTAGAGGTGGCAACTTGGCATGGGATTTTTTGGGTATTGGCAGCCTATGGCGTACTTAATATTGTCTTAACCAAAGTTTTTTTAAAAGAAACGCTCGCACCTGAAAATCGCAATACTCGCCCTGTGTCCGAAACCTTTGTGGGCTATATTGAGTTATTTAAAGATGGGCGCTTTGTACTGCCTGCAGTGGCGGCAGGGTTATTGCAGGGGGCGTTTTTTATTTATTTGTCCATTGCCAGCGAATTATTTATGGAGAGCTTTGGCTTATCAGAGCGTCAGTTTGCGATCGCCTTTGGGGTTAATGCTTTTGGATTTATTGCTATGACGCAATTAAATCAGTTTTTGACCAAGCGCGTGCATTTGGTGACATTATTGCGACTTGGAGCCAGTATGCAGTGGATATTTGCGGTGTGTTTGATGAGCATGGGGCTGATGTGGGGGGCGGAGGCACCATTTATACTGGTATTTGTGAGTATTTTTTTGTGTATTTCAGGACTTGGCTTGACTCAGCCCAACGCCACCGCCATTGCCCTAGCATTTCAAAAAAAGCGTGCAGGCATGGCAAGTGCTGCTCAAGGGGCGTTGCAATTTAGTGTGGGGATTTTTGGGGGGTTGCTGCTAAGTTTTGTGAATGCCAGTCCCGTGACAAAACTGGGTGTCGTGGTGGCAATCCTTGTGAGTTTGGGAACATTCTTGGTGTATCGTATTGATAAAAATATTGATTTGACCAGTATGGATTAGTTACAATGAGCCATCGCACACTGATGAATTGGGCGTGCATTGGGCTGTGGTGCTGATAACTTTTATCAATTATACTTGAACAATATGTTTATTTTATAAAAGACAAATTTTTGCCAACATGCTCTAGCCCATCAAAAAAAAGAACCCATTGTATTTGCGCAGCTTGGAAGTGCGACAATACAAACCTTTGGTAATGAATAAGATAAGCATTTGATTTTATAGTGATTTGACAATAATTTTGGAAATTAATTTATGACAACACAACTTCTTAAGCATATCAATTATGCCGACACCCCCAATATGCTCACGATGGCAGCTGATGCGGGCATTACCGTTCCTTTGGTGGCGGTGTATTGTGGTTCGCGCGCTGGTAATGACGTGCGTTACACTGAACAAGCTTACGCTTTTGGGCAGGCGCTAGTCAAGGCAGGTTTGGGACTGGTCTATGGAGGTGGTAGTGTTGGCATGATGGGTGCGGTTGCAGATGGCGTGCTATCTGAAGATGGTGTGGCAGTGGGCATCATTCCTGACTTCTTGACCGCCAAAGAAAAGGCGCATAAAGGGGTGGGGCATTTGTATATTTCAGACAGTATGCATACACGCAAGGCGCTGATGGCAACGTATGCTTCTGCCTTTGTGGTGCTGGCAGGGGGATTTGGGACGCTAGATGAGGTAATGGAGATTGCCACATGGCGACAGTTGGATCAACATCAAAAGCCAATTATGATATTAAATACCAATGGTTTTTATGATGCGATGATTGCTCATATTAAACACACTGCCGAAGTGGGCTTTATGCGGCAGATTGATTGCGAGCGCATTGAAGTTTATGAGGATATTGAGGCGCTGATTGGGTGTCTTATTGGTCGTTGCCGTGATGACAATGCACATCTCATCGCCCCTAGTGATGTGATTTTAAGACAAGGCTAAAATGCAAAAATAACCATATCAGCGCTGATGTGGTTATTTTTTGGCATCAATAGGGAAAAATTTCTTAAAATGCTAACTTTTTAGGGGTACACACTGTCAGCGCACCCTAAGATATGATTTTGTCAGAAGCTGTTTTATGATTCATTTTCTAGGCAAAATAAGATAAATCACAAGCGTTCAAGGAAAAACGTGCTTGATGATTCTATTAAGCACGTTTTTGACAACAAAGCAAACACTTTTAATGCAATATACAAAAATATAAAAGCGTCATTAATTGTGAACAGGTTCTAGGGTTGGCTATTTGTTTTGAAACCAACTATTGGCTTGGCGCTTAGCGTTATCAATGTCACTAGAGGATAGGTTAAGTGCTAACTCGCCAATTTTGGTGCGAGCCTTATCGCGCACTTTGTCATCTAGCATGGCATCACGAGCAGATAAGTCGTACCACTTATAGGCATCTACCATGCGATTTTCACGCTCATCAAGAACAGCAAGTGCATAACTGGCGCGGTTGTCACCTAAGTGCGCTGCTTTTTCTAGCCATGAACGAGCAGTTGCCATATCTGCTTTGACACCTTCGCCACGTAGATACATAATGCCTAAGTTGAGTTGGGCGGGTGCAATGCCTTGTTCAGCGGCGCGAGTGTACCAATAGGCAGCTTGCTCGGCATTTTTCTTAACGCCTTGTCCTTTTTGTAGGCGCATGGCTAGAAAAAATTGTGCTTGGGTATTGCCTGCTTGAGCCTGTTGAGTGAGGGTCTGTATATCCATCAGCTCAAAGCGAGAGGCATCCAAAGGTGTGTTGGAGATTAGCTCGGCATTTGCCACCCCTGTGGTTAGGGCGGTACTAATCAGAGCCGATAGCAGTCCTAATTTCAGTGCGCGTTTGGTCATTGTTAGTTTCCTGTGTGGCGTAAATAAATTGTCTAGGGAAAATAAACCCATCTTTTTACAATAGCACCAACACCGCCAAAATACAAGTAAAAATTGTAAGCAATACTTTCGGTTATCAATCTGGTAGCTCGTTATCTATTAAATTCAATAGGTTATAATAGATGAAATTTAATAGACTGTCATACGTTGATACCATCCACTCTTTTGCAACTTTGCCAAAAAGCTAGTCAGCGCTTTGGTTGGCAAAAAAGCTTGTTTGATGCAACAGTTGGCTGTTAGTGCATCTTATGCTTGAGGATTTGGACAATGGGTGCGATAGATTACATCTTTGCCACACGATACACTGCCACATCAGCAAATAAATTGGGCTTGTGCTTGATAAGCTTGTCAAAGCCTTGATGTGCAATGGCGGGTAGGCGTTTTGGCAAAGGAGAATCTGACAAAGCGGCACTGTCTAAAATTTTAATGTGATTGTCATGACATAGGCGCTCAAAATCTTTGAAAGTGCATAAATGGATGTTGGGTGTGTCGTACCATGCATGAGGCAAGGTGTCACTCATGGGCATAATCCCTTTGATGCCAAGATAGAGGCGGTTTTGCCAGTAGGCAAAATTAGGAAAGGTGACAATACCTTCTTTGGCAACTCTAAGCATATCAATGAGTAGATTTTTTGGATTTTTGACCGCTTGTAGGGCGCGCATCATCACCACAGTATCAAAGCTATTGTCAGCAAAGCGCGCTAAGCCTTCGTTTAAATCTTGTTCAATGACATTGACACCAAGCGAGATGGCGGTGTTGATTTTGTCATGGTCAATCTCTAGCCCATAACCTGTCACGCCCAACTGTGCCTGCAAATGCGCCAATAGCGCACCATCACCACAGCCTAAATCCAAGACTTTACTACCTTTTTTTATCCATTGTTCGGCTAATTGGTCATCAATTCTCATAAGCGACTCTTTTGGGGAGGTTGGGTGTGGGTTAAAAAGGGTGCCTCTAAAAAATTACGTACAGCAGTAACATAGCGAGGAATGTCAAATAAAAATGAATCATGACCCATCTGCGCATCCACATTGACAAAGCTGACGGGCTTTTGTGTTGCCATGAGTGCATCTACAATTTCAATAGAGCGCTCTGGTGCAAAGCGCCAATCGCTACTAAAGGATACCACCAAAAATTGGCATTGGGTGCGCGCTAGAGTCTGCTTGAGTGCTTCATCGTCAGGCAAGCCATCTTCGGCATAATCACGCGTGGGGTCAAAATAATCCAGCGCTTTGGTCATCAAAAGATAGGTGTTGGCATCAAAATTTTCACTAAAGCGCTCTCCTTGATAGCGCAAATAGCTTTCTACCTGAAATTCCACATCATAGCCATACATAAATTTGCCTGATTTTAAATCACGCCCAAATTTGGCTTTCATGGCATCTTCAGTCAGATAGGTAATATGTCCAACCATGCGTGCCAAAATTAAGCCTCGCCGCGGATAGGTGCCATGCTCAAGATAGCGCCCATCATGAAAATCGGGGTCTGACAAAATAGACTGGCGCGCCACTTCATTAAAGGCAATGTTTTGGGCAGATAATTTGGGCGTGCAAGCGATAATGACACAGCGTTTAAGACGAGTAGGGTAGTCCACAGACCATTGTAGCGCTTGCATTCCCCCCATAGAGCCACCTACGATGGCATGCCAGACATCAATCCCTAAGTAATCTGATAGCATCACTTGAGTTTTTACCCAGTCTTTGATGGTGATAAGCGGAAAGTCACTACCATAGGGCTTGTTGTTATTGTCAGGATTGGGGCTTGTAGGTCCTGTTGAGCCGTGACAAGAGCCAATGTTGTTTAGGCATACCACAAAATATTTGGTGGTATCAATGGCTTTGCCCTTGCCAATCAGGGCGTCCCACCAGCCTGCCTTGGTGTCTTCTTCGCTATGATAGCCAGCGGCATGGTGCGAACCTGATAGCGCATGACAAATTAAGATGGCATTGGATTTGTCAGCATTGAGTGTACCATAAGTTTCTACCATGAGCGAAAATCCATTGAGCACGCGCTGACATTCAAGCGTCAAAGGAGTATCAAAGGTGATTTTTTTGGGGGTGACAATGCCGACACTGCCTGCGATGTCGTTTTTTGAAAGAGTGGGGCGATTTGGCATGAGTGCTCTTGGAATAATATATTAGGGTGCGTTGGTATTTCACACACCTTAAGAAAAAATATAGGATGTTAAATGATGGGCGTGCTTTTGGTGAAAAAAAATAAGCAAACTCTTATCCTTTATTGTTGACAACCTTATCAATAGGATTTATTGCCTTAAGTTTGCCACCCAAAAAGACAGATAGTTGGCTAAGTGTTTCACTTACATTAAAACGTTAACACACCCTAGTGCAAAAAGCATATTTTAAAGGCAAATGACATGGCGCGCAAGGGCGATGGGCAAGCAAATAATGCCAAGCTTTGGATTTTTGGTTGGAGGTGTGAACTTGTCCTTAACGCGTATGAGCTAAATACCATAAGATGGGTTGGCTTATTTATTTTTGAGTGTCAGGCTGGTGCGCTGGCTTGTCAAGTGATGGATGGACTGCTTTTGAGAATATCAAGCCATCACAGCCATCACGATAATAACCGCGGCGCTTGTGCAGTTGCTCAAAGCCTAGACGCTGATAAAGTGCAATGGCAGCGATATTATCAGCGCGCACCTCTAATAGACACGTCATGTCTGCTGGCAAGCCCTCGAGCCAATGTGACAGTAGCCACTTTGCCAGCCCCTGCTCTTGATGGCGTGGCATAGTACCAATACGCAGCACCTCTGCCACATCTAGCATCTGATACACCAAATAACTAACCAATTGTTTACCCAAATAAATCCCTAGCACCCCAAACCCTGTCGCCTCACGCGTATGATAAAGCGCCCACAAGTCGTCTGTCGTCCAGCCATCCTGTGGTTGTAATTGCGCTTCCAACTGTGCCACTTGTGCAAAATCATCACAAGAAACCATCTGCAAGGTGTAGGTCACTGCTACCTCCTACTTTGGCGCATTAGCAAGGGCGTAAGTCAAGACCTGCCAATAGGTTGCCACACTGGCAATGTGCACTTTTTCGTCAGGAGAATGGGCGTTTTTGATGGTTGGACCAATAGAGACGATATCCATATCAGGATGAGCGCACTGAATTAATCCGCATTCTAGCCCTGCATGAATGACTTTAAATTCAGGCTCAAACCCAAGCTGACGATAGGCTTGCTCCACTACTTGCGTGATGGCAGAGGCAGGATTGGGATTCCAACCAATATAATCCCCTGTCAATACAGCATTTGCTCCTGATACTCTTGCTAGGCTCAATAAAGCGCTGGTGACACTGTTTTTGCCTTGTTGATTTAATGAGCGCACCAAACTAACAAAATGCAGTCCCTGTTTATCTAAGCTAACCATCCCAAGGCTCAAAGATGACTCTACGGTATCTGCCACTTGGTCAGAATAACGCCAAACGCCATTGGGGGTGGTGTTTAATAAATCCACCACTTGACGGGTGCTTTCGGCAGTCAGTGCTTCATTGGGTAGTGATTCAGCATGAATTTCCCAAGTCAGCGCTGTTTCGTAGCCGCCTACCAGTTTTTTGACTTCTTGACACCATGATGTCAGCGCCTCATTGAGTGCTTGCTGATAGTCGTTATTGACCACCAAAACTGCGCGCGCTGAACGTGGAATGGCATTACGCGCTGTGCCACCTGATACACTTGCCAAACGATACATCACACCCACATTGGCAAGAATGTGCGCCAAAAGCTTAATGGCATTGGCATTGTTCTTGTGAATGTCAATCCCAGAATGACCCCCTTTTAGCCCTTTAATGGTTAGGCTAATAGCGCTGTCAGTGGTGTGATTGGCGGTATACACAACAGGCAAATCTATTTCTACATCTACCCCTCCTGCACACCCCAAATAAATCTCACCAATCTCTTCGGTATCAGTGTTTATCATGCGTTTGGCGGTGAGTTTGTTTGATGCTAAGTGGCGTGCACCCACCATGCCTGTCTCTTCTGTCATGGTCAATAACGCCTCAATCTTTGGGTGAGCCAGCTCATCACTGTCTAGTACCGCCAAAATACTTGCCAAACCAATGCCATTGTCAGCGCCTAGCGTTGTTCCTTGTGCGGTCACCCAGTCACCATCAATATAAGGACGAATTGGCTCGTTTAAAAAATCAAATTCGCCATTGGCTTGTGTCACCATATCAAGATGTGCTTGTAAGGCAATAGGTGCGTGCTCTTCGTAGCCTTGGGTGGCATTTTTACTAATAAATACATTGCCAGCGTCATCACGCGTCACCACCAGTTCTTTTTGGGTTGCCCAATTGACTATATAATCTGCCAAGGCATTTTCATGAAACGAGGGATGGGGAATGGCGCAAATGATATCAAACCAATGCCAAACAAGAGAGGGATTCAATGTGGTGATTGAAGATGTCATGCTATATCCTAAAAAAAGTCTATAAAACTGCTAAGATTACGCCAAAGTAGAGCGTAACGCAAGCGGTGCCGCTCATGATTGATAAATAAATTTACCCCAATAAATTGCAAAAGGTAGTAACATCAGGTATAATGCGCCCACTGGTGAAGTGGCTGAGTGGTCGAAAGCGCACGCCTGGAAAGTGTGTATACGTTAATAGCGTATCGAGGGTTCAAATCCCTCCTTCACCGCCAATAATCATACAATATTATAACAACAATAACTCCCTGTTAAATGGTTTTTAACAGGGAGTTTTGCTAAAAATACATGACAGCTGACTAACTCTTTGTTTTTATCATAAAAGCGCTTGTTGATATGTCATTATCAACAAGCGCTTTTCTTTGAAACCCTTGATGTTTCCTAGTTTTAATTGCAACTATGAAAGTTAGGATATCCAGTAGGGTGCGTGAGTGTGCGTTCTTAAGAGCTTAAGAACGCAACTTAACCTCACCTCCTTGGACAGTCAGCATACTGGTGGATAGCCCCATGCCAGACAGCGCAGTGGCGGCTTGTTGTTTTAGCTCTTTGAGCACAGTACTATTACCTGACTGCTGCGCATCAGCTTGTGTCAGCATCATCATGATGGTCATCCAATACAGATAGTCAGCAATTTGTTGTTTTTCGGCATCACTTTTGCCAATTAATACGCTGTCTTCACCACCCATGGTTTTTTCTAGCTGTTTGACAAGTGTATGCCCTTTGAGATTGGCAAGATTACGATCTGTGGCAATGCCATAATTCACCACAATCCATGCCGCCATCGCTGTTGCTACACTTTCTGTATTATAACCATCTGATTTCAAAGCTTTTTTGACTTGACCAATCAGGTTCATATTTTTTAATTCATTGAGCTGGTTTTGGGTTTGACTATTGAATCTGCCTTGTTGTCTTAGATGATTTTCAAAGTAGCTGATAAATTCATTGGTCACTTGATTACCGACGCTACTACTATGCTTAAAGCGGTAATGTGCCGATGTGTGCTTAGGTGCTGATTGCTTGGTGCTTTGGGTGGTTTTGGTTGAGCTGCTTTTTTTGCCACTCTTTTTGCGTGAGCCATCATAATAAGATAGGGTGTTTTTGGAAAGCAGGTATGAGCCTGCGTTCATGCTCATGGTGTTGTATAGGGCAGCTTGGCTTGAAAAATCCATTGCCAATGCAGGGGTGCTTAGTGCCAAAGTGCTACTTAATAAACCTGCCAAGACCGTATTTTTTAGACGAATACGAAATGTTAATGATGAACTCATTGAGCTACCTCCCTATGCTAGCGACATTCCAAAAATCAACATGAAGTATAGATTAAAACACAGTCATTATAGACAAAAATACAAACAAGAATCAACCTATGGTGCACAGGGTTTTGTTGTACGTTTGTTTCAAAATATTTGTGAATCATGGCAGGCATGTGAGGGTTGGAGGTGCTTTTTGATGAGTTGCAGCTCAACAAGCCATTTCACTAGGCTTGTCCACCCATCTATGATACAGTCTAATATATCAACAGTACAATTTTTCTTGAAACTCTTATGATTTTTCT
>JBHBMT010000152.1:0-13359 GCA_041773075.1 Moraxella sp. | reverse complement strand
TCTACAAGCCATTCTTGTCCATATTCTTGCCCAATGGGTGTGGGAAAAAGTAGCCAAAGCTTATGCTCAAGTTTGGGAAATTCAATAAACTTTTGTTGCAGCCAATGTGCTGACACATGATGGCGATAAGGATATTTGCGCACATCAATGCCGCGGCGAATGCAGACAAGACGTTTTTCGTATGGATGTGGTTCGTTGTCGTTGAGTTCGCTAAGCTCTTTTTTTAGGTATTTTTCAATGCTTTTTGAGGCGGCAATTAAAATGTCAGCATCAAACATGGCTTGGGCATATTTGCCTAGTGGATAAAAGCCGTACATGGTACTCACCACTTTGGGGCGCATACTTTCAGGATAGGGACGCAGCGCCCAATATAACACCCATGCAGGCGTGCGTGAATGCACATGAATGATGTCAGGCTTGTGCTGGTCAATCAAAGCGCGCAAAGACAGCACATGACGTAGCGCCCACCATGATTTTTTTGGCATGGGCAAAGTATGGTGGTAACTGCCATCACGCATCAGGCGTACCACCAGCTCATCATCGGCATGGGCGCTAGAGATGACAATAGAGCGATGCCCTTGTTTGATAAGAGCGTGCGCAATGCCATAAACGCCACGTTCAGACTCATCATGCTTAAGCGAAGACAATAGTTGCATGACGGTCAATGTGTTGGCGGTAGGTTTTTTGGTGGGTTTGTGCGTTTTTGCCATAAAGATTGCGTAATTTATAACAATGCCAACAAATCTTTGATGTGTGTTTTGGCAGTGACATTGCGCAATTCATGAATGAGCGCTCCTGTTTTGTCAAACACAAATGTAGAACGCACCACGCCAAGATGTGTTTTGCCATACAGTTGTTTTTCTTTGATGGCATCAAAATGTTGGCATAAACGCTCGTCAGTGTCGCTAATTAGGGCGATGTTGAGGGCTTGTTTGGTGATAAAATTTTCATGTGATTTAATGCTATCACGAGAAACGCCAATGACGGTATAGCCTTTGGTGGTAAATGCTTGTAGCTCATTGGTAAAATCAATGGCTTGAATGGTGCAGCCAGGGGTGTTGTCTTTGGGGTAAAAATACAAAATCAACCCTTTGTTACTGTGTTTGATAATATCGGTTAATTGGATGGATTGAGTCACAAAATTGCCATCGTGCTGACCAACTAAGGTCACCTCAAAGGTAGGTAGGCTAATACTCATAGAATTTCCTTAAATTATTGTCATGTGATATCAAAACACTGCCTTATTAACTCGCCTTGCTGTACTGCTTGTACTATCTTTGGCTTGTTGCTTTGCTTTGAACTTAAAAAACTTAAAACAGCTTGGGTGTATTTGTTAAGTGGTGGATTGGTAGCGCGTGGGGTCGGCAACCCCTGCTTGGAGAAACCCTTGTCGGCGCAAATGGCAGCTGTCACAATGACCACAAGCACGCCCCTCATCATCTGCTTGATAGCAAGACACGGTTTGGGCATAATCCACCCCCAATGACAAGCCCAATTGAAGTGTTTGGGCTTTGGATAGAGTTTGTAGTGGGGTGGCGATGGTCAGGGTATTGCCTTGTCTGCCTGCAACGGTTGCAAGATTAGCAAGGCGCTCAAAGGCGGCAATAAAATCAGGGCGACAGTCAGGATAACCAGAATAATCCACCGAACTTACCCCAATGACAATGGTACTGGCATTCATGACTTCTGCCACTGCCAGCGCATAAGACAAAAAAATGGTATTGCGCGCAGGCACATAAGTGGCAGGAATGGTGCCTTGATGCTCATTATAGACGGTATGTTCATTGTGCGTAGGTACATCAATGGCGTTGTCAGTTAGCGCAGACCCTCCAAGTTGGGCGATGTCAATATCAATAATCCGATGGTCAACGCCCACATGACTGGCAATGCGTGTGGCAGCTGCAAGTTCGCTACAATGACGCTGACCATAGCGAAAACTGATGGCGGTGACGGCATCAAAGGTTTGCTTTGCCCAATACAAACACGTGGTGGAATCAAGTCCCCCTGAAAATAAAACAACGGCGTGTTTTTTATTTGGTTGGGAAGGTATCATAATAAACGACCAACAAAAACGCTTATCTTACCGTAAAAGTAATAAAATGGCGATACCTAAGCGCAAATCTTGTGTTACAAAAAACTTATGTTACAATGTTTTTTCAGCCAAACGCCCAGATGATGGGTGCTATTGGTTGGGGAGAAGATGATAGGAGTGATACGATGGATACAGAGATTATAAAAATTATCTTAGCGTTTGTGGTGCTTATCAATCCAACCAGTGCCTTGACGCTTTTTATACAAATGACCGATGGCTATGCCATTACTGACAAGCGCAAAGTAGCGCGAATTGCTTGTTTGACTGTTTTTATTACCATCACATTTTTTACATTATTTGGTGAAATGCTGTTAAAGGGGCTGGGTATTTCTTTGGGGTCGTTTCGGGTGGCAGGGGGGATTTTGCTGTTTTTGATTGCGATTAATATGATGAGTCAAGGCAATAACCCTGTCAAACCCAAAGAAAAAGATGTGCAGCTTGATACAGCCACTGACAACAGTTCTTTGGCGGGAATGGCGGTTGTGCCTCTTGCCATTCCGATGATGATAGGACCTGGGGGGATTTCTACAGTGATTATTTATTCATCACAAATGACAATGGGACTTGAAAAAGTATTGATTTTGGTAGCGGGTTTTTTGATTAGTGCGTTTTGTTATGCGTCATTAATGGCGGCAGGGCGGATTAGTCGTTTTTTGGGTGTCACAGGAATGAGTGTCGTAAATCGTGTGATGGGGATTATTCTAGCAGCGGTGGCGGTTGAAATTACAGTCAGTGGGCTGCGCTCTATTTTTCCTATGTTGGCATGATAAGTTGGAGTGGAGGATAAATGACAACAACAAAGATAGTAGAGGTGGTGGATGCTGTATGTCATCAGCATGACATCCGATGTTTGCACGCCATAGAAAGTGGCAGTCGTGCTTGGGGATTTTCTTCAATAGATAGCGATTATGATGTGCGGATGATTTATTGTCATACACCACAATGGTATTTAAGTATCTTAGACAAAAAAGATAGCCTTGAATTTATTGATGATACTTTATTTGAGGTGCCATTTGATATTGGGGGCTGGGAGATTAAAAAAGCATTATTGTTATTATATAAATCTAATGCAGTGGTGTTTGAATGGATAAATTCGCCTATTGTATATCATACTGATGGCATTATTGATGACATTAAAAAAGTACAAGAAGAGTTTTTTAATCCGCAGGCGTGTTTTTATCATTATCAAGGCATGGCAAAAACAGCAAGCGAGCAGCTGGATATTGAAAAGCCTTTAAAATTAAAACGATGGTTTTATCTTTTGCGTGCCTTATTAGCAAGTGTGTGGCTGATTGAGCGTCAAAGTTTGGTGCCTGTGGCAATTCATCAGTTGTTTGAATTATTATCTGTTGAGGATAGTGAGTATATCGCCGACTTAATACAGCTAAAACACACACAAAATGAAAGTTCGGTAATGATATTACCAGCATCATTGCAAGCATTAACCCATAAGTTATGGCAACGCTGCCAATCACCAACGTTTAATAAAAAACAAAAAGGTGATATTGATAAACTAGATAACATATTTAAAAAGGCAGTCGGATATGCTTAGCATAGAAGAATTAAAAGCGCAGAACCTTATTTTATTAGAGTGCATTTCTGGTAGTCGGGCATACGGACTGGATACTGATGCGTCTGATGTGGATATTAAAGGTGTTTTTTATTTGCCAAAAAAATACTATTATGGGTTGCCCAAAGATTATATTGCACAAGTGAGCAATCAAAGTAATGATGTTGTGTATTATGAATTGGGGCGTTTTATTGAGTTGTTATTACAAAATAACCCTAATATGATGGAGCTTTTGGCAACACCATCTGATTGCATCTTGTATCGTCACCCTATGATGCAGCAGGTTTGTCCAGAAGATTTTGTCAGTCAGTTATGCCAACAAACCTTTGCAGGGTTTGCAAATAGTCAAATCAAAAAAGCACGCGGACTTAATAAAAAAATTGTTAATCCCATGTCAAAAGACAAAAAAGACATTCTGGCATTTTGTTATGTATTGGAAGCGCAAAAAAGCATTCCGCTCATAACATGGCTTGAAAAAAATAACTTAACTCAAGCGCAATTGGGATTAGCAAAAGTTCCTCATACCACGCAATTATACGCACTTTATGTGGATGCGTATGGTGAGTATGGATTTTGTGGCATCAAGCAGTCAATCAATTCAACACAAGTAGCGCTAAGTAGTATCCCAAAAAACCTACCCATGACAGCGTATTTGTCCTTTAATCAAATGGGCTATAGTAAATATTGCCAAGATTATGCGGATTATTGGGCATGGGTAGAAAATCGTAATGAATTGCGATATCAAAGTACCATCGCGCATGGCAAACAATATGATGCCAAAAACATGATGCATACCATTCGCTTATTACAAATGGCTTTGGATATTGCAACAACAGGCAAGGTTATTGTTAAAAGAAATAATCGTGATGAGCTATTGGCGATTAAATCGGGAAAAATGGCGTATGATGACTTATTGTTATGGGCAGAAACACTCACCAAACAAATTCATCAGGCATTTACCACAAGTACATTGCCACAAACACCTAATTATACTAATGCCATGACGATATTGTATCAGCTGCGCTGTCGGTTGTATGGATAGGTATAGATAAAAAGGCATACAAACATTGCTTTGTATGCCAAACGGTGTCAAAGCCCAACCTGTATTAGACTTTGGTAAACTTTGATTGACTCAAATTATAAGCTTTGTTTGTGCCTTGCTTGGGTTTGTTGTTTTTGCGCGCAGGACGTGCTTTTAGGGGTTTTTTGTGAATGCGTGCTTGTTTTTCACGAGCAGCGGTATTAAGCCCCATGTCTTCGCGAGGACGTAAGCCTACCAGTGCAATAAGTGCACCAATATCGCGGCGGTCAAGCTCAATAAAGCGCCCTGTTTTTAGGGTGCTAGGCAAAACAACCGAGCCATAGCGAGTGCGCAAAAGGCGACTTACCTTTAAGCCTTGGGATTCAAATAGACGTCTGACTTCGCGTTTGCGTCCTTCTTTTAGGCTAACATGATACCATTTGTTAGCGCCCGTGCCGCCACCTTCTTTGAGGTCATCAAACTTTGCCAACCCATCTTCTAACTCAACACCAGTGGTGAGCACTCGCGCAATGTCAGGGGTGACATCGCCAAGCACGCGCACGGCATATTCGCGCACAATTTCACTAGAGGGGTGCATTAAGCGATGCGCAAGCTCACCATCATTGGTGAACAAAAGCAGTCCTGATGAGTTGATGTCTAGCCGTCCCACCATCACCCAGCGGTCGCCAGTTAATTTGGGTAGGCGCTCAAAGACGGTGGTGCGCCCTTCAGGGTCAGAGACTGAACAAATTTCTCCTTCGGGCTTATAATAAGCGATAACACGGCGACGCTTTTCACGCTCTGCTTTGAGGCGTACCAAGCGCCCATCAATACGCACCTCATCAGTGAGTAACACTCTGTCACCAAGGGTGGCGGTTTTGTGGTTGATACTGATACGCCCTGCTTTGATGATTTCTTCTAGTCCGCGGCGCGAACCAAGTCCTAGTCGTGCTAAGAGTTTTTGTAGTTTTTCGCCTTGGGGTTTGGCTGGGGCGGATTGGGAGGTATTTGACATGGTTGGTTTCCTAAGATTGGATAGCAACATTTCACAATGTGGCAGTGTTGGTGGGTTTAAATGGTAAATTATGATAAACTAAAATAATTAAATGGCTCAAAGGCTATTTAAAATAACTAAAAACTTTATATAGATGATATTTATATATCACAACCCCATCCTTTGACAAAGATTTAGAGGTAGGATTTTTGATATAAAATAATGTTTTATATGGTTTGTGATGATATAAAATTTGAACGCGCATTTTATTATAGCTTATTTTTTGACAAAAAGACAGTTTTTATGCACTCCAAGACTTTATTGACACAATTGCCGCTGATTGATGGCGTATCTGCCAGCAAAATATATTTACCAAAAAATAACGCCATGATAAATAAAACGATTTTTGAGTATCTGTGCCAGCAATTTACTCATATTACACCAGAGCAATGGCGTCAGCGTTTTTTGGATAACTTGATTTTTATAAAAACTTCTGATGGGTTTTTGATGATAGGGATAAATGAATTATATCAAACTGTACAAGAATCCCATTTGTATTATTATCGGTCTTTGGATGCAGAAGTAGTTGTACCGTTTGAACATGAGATTATTTTTGAGAATGATAGATTTATGGTGGTGGATAAGCCCCATTTTTTAACGATGACACCCAGTGGCAACTATGTATCACAAACGTTATTGACGCGCCTAAAAAATCAAACAAAAAACGCAGAATTAACCCCTATTCATCGCTTGGATAAAGAAACAGCAGGATTGGTGTTGTTTTGTAAAGACAAACACTATCGCGGTCAATATCAATCTTTATTTGCCAAAGGCTGTATCAAAAAAGTATATCATGCAATCGCTCCTTTTAATCCTACATTGGATTTTCCTTTGTCTTTGTCATTAAGATTAGATAGAGGAGAGCCTTTTTATACCATGAAAGTGATAGAGGGGGAGGCTAATAGCCATACATGGATAAATATCATTGCCGTGGATAAGTGCCGACAATGGGCATTATATGAATTATACCCAACAACAGGTAAACTACATCAACTAAGAGTGCATTTAAATTATTTGGGATTGGCAATTAAAAATGACCCTTTTTATCCTAGAGTATGTCATAAAGCGGAGAATGATTTTAACAACCCGTTGCAATTATTGGCAAAAAGATTGAGATTTACCGACCCTGTGGATGGTACGTTGTATGACTTTGTATCGCCGAAGCAGTTGATATTAACATAAATAAAAGGTGGAGTTTTTATGGTATGTGTTATGGCATTGAGATGTTTGGGTGGTTAGGGGGTGTTATTGGGGCTAATGTTATCAAGTTGCAGGCTAGCCAATTCAGGTAAGGGTGGCAATTCATCCAAATGCTCAAGTCCAAAGGCATCCAAAAAAGTTTTGGTGGTATAAATAAGCGCAGGACGACCCAACGTATCTTTAAAGCCTTTTTCTTCAATCCAGCCTTTATCAAATAATTGACGCAAAATATGACTTGAAACACTAACGCCGCGTACTTGCTCAATGTCAGAGCGGGTGACAGGTTGTTTGTAGGCAATAATGCTTAGGGTTTCAAGCAAAGCTTGGCTTAGCGTTTCTTGCCTTTCTGGAAACGCCTGAAAGATCAAAGGGCTAAACTCATCAGAAACCTGCAAGCGATAGCCACTGGCTGTCCTAGCAAGTCGCAGTGCTCCTTGTGATAGGCGTTCTTGAAGCACCAAAAGAGCGCTGTCTAATTCACCAGTTGAGATATTTAGCCATGATTTGAGTTGCTTTGCATTGATGGAAGTTTCTGAGGCGTGTAGCAATGCTTCAATTTGGCGACTGTGCATTTGTGCGTTGTGGTGTTTTTTGTTGAGAGAATGAGTGCTCATGTGATTATCTTTTGCTAAGGGTGAATATGTTCAATCAATAAAATACTTTGATATAACGGATAGTCTTTTAGGTGCTTGTAGGTATTGCGGTAATAACAGTCCCAATAGCTAATAACTCTGCATTTTTGTTTATGCCAAAAGGCGGGATTGTGTTGAATAAATTGATGAACAATGGTTGGATGCGCTTTGACAAATAATGTGATTTCATGATGCATTTGTAATACATACTCTCCTAGCAATTGAATCACAAAGGGAGTGGCGATGGTGGGATGGGTAGTTTTTAAAATCTCTTTTAGATGGTCATGGCGTACAAACCCATCATGATGACGCATATAAATGCAGTGAAAAATGGTCTTTTCTAGACTATTAAATGTCATGGAGATGGGTGTGGGGGAAAGGTATTGGCGATAAAATAGCCTAAGCACCTCTTGATTTACAAAGACAGTTTCAGCGCCATTGATTTTTGTGTGATGATGATTCAAAGGATGGCGCGCCAAATACTGCACAACTGTATTGACGTGAGAATGGTATTGACTCAAAAAAGCATGATGTATAGAGAGTAGGGTGGTCATCATCGTCTATCACCCAAGCCATATCAGATTAAGATTGCCTAGCTGCCATTCATCTTGGGATTCTAAGGTGTCAAAGTCAATTAAGCGTTGCTTGGCAAGCTCAAGTATCGCCACAAAACTCACCACCACTCCAAGCTTACCTTGTGTTTTGTCCAAAATATCAGCAAATTTCCCCAAGCCTTGCTGTGCTAAAATGCGACTAATGCTTGCCATACGGTCAGCCAAGGGCACAGTATCAGCTTTGATATGGTGCATTTGATAGTCGGGTTTAATCTGCATTTTGATTAAGCTTTCTATCAATAAATGTGCAGGATAGGGCGGTATCTGTTTTGCCATGATATCAGGGTCAGGCAGACTTGCCATTGCCAAAAACACATCACGCTCAAGACGAATTAGTCCATCAAGGCGCTGGCTGGCAAGCTTGATTTGAGCATATTCCTCAAGGCGTTGAATGAGCTTTTTGGTGGGATTATGCTCATGGTCAGTCGTCACTTGAGGACTGGGCAATAAAAGCTCGCTTTTGATGGCAATGAGGGTACTTGCCATCAATAAATAATCACCTGCCAGCTCAAAATGTGTTTCGTCTAATTCTTTGATATAGTTTAGATACTGCTCTGTAATGGGTAAAAGTGCAGTGGTACTAATGTCAAAATTATTTTTTTTGACCAAATACAGCAAAAAATCAAGAGGTCCTTCAAACTGCTCAAGCCATACCGCAAAAGCTTCAGGTGGAATGTAAAGGTCATCAGGCAGTGCCAATACAGGCGTATCATAAAGACGAATGGAAAGTTGGTGCATATGTCTTTGATAACACTACTTTTTTAATTTTGCCAACGGTTTAATACCAATCGCCTTACGCACTTTTTCTAGGCGTTTGCGACTATCGCGCCGCGCTTTTTCGGCACCAAATTGTAAAATTTCTTCTAGCTCTTTTGGATTTGCCATCAGGTCATTATAGCGCTTGCGAAATGGCGCAATTTCTTCATTGATTTTATTAAATAAAATCTCTTTGGCGTCACCCCAGCCAATGCCTTGTTCAAAGCGAGTGCGTAGGGCGGTCACTTCATCAGGCGTACCAAAGGCTTTATAAATCTCAAAGATGGTGCTTTCATCAGGATTTTTGGGCTCTTCTGGTGTTTGTGAGTTGGTTACAATGCGCATAATGGCTTTTTTGAGGGCTTTTTCACCATCGACTTGTGGGTTGTCGCCAAATAGCGGAATGGTATTGCCATAAGATTTGCTCATTTTGCGACCATCAAGCCCAGTCAAAAGAGGGGTGTCTTCGTCCACAACTGCGTTGGGTAGCACAAACAAAGGATTGTCTTCTTTGCAGTATTTAAAATTAAAGGTACCTGCGATGTCTCGTGCCATTTCAATATGTTGAACTTGGTCACGACCAACAGGCACATGGGTGGCATTAAACATCAAAATGTCTGCTGCCATGAGTACAGGATAGCTAAACAATCCCATGCTAATGCCAAAATCAGGGTCTGTGTCAGGCGTGGCGTTATTGATGTCTACAGCGGCTTTGTAGGCGTGAGCGCGGTTCATCAAGCCCTTGGCACAGTTGCAGTTTAAAATCCAAGCCAATTCAGGAATCTCTACAATGTCGGATTGACGATAAAAAACGGCACGCTCAGAGTCAAGACCACAGGCAAGCCAAGTAGCTGCAATGGCTTTGGTGGAGGCGTGAATGGCATCGGGGTCATGACACTTGATGAGAGCGTGTAAATCTGCCAAAAAAAAGTAAGCTTCATGCTCGCTGTTTTGGATAGATTTAATGGCAGGGCGAATAGCACCCACATAGTTGCCTAGGTGTGGAATGCCTGTGGTGGTGATGCCTGTTAAAATACGTTTGTTTTGGTTGTGTTCGTTCATTTTTGCGCTCAAAAGGGTAAAATGATTTATTATAGCAAATTTGGGGGTGTTTTTTGACAAAAATTTTATGCTATCTTACAATACCAAAGACAAAAAGGGTGTGTATCACTAGGGCTTGTAGTGACTGCGTATTATTTATTGTGTTTGGTACATGAATCTTACCTACTTGTTTGTCAAAATCACGCCTAAAGCCTTATATTTAAGGTTTTTTTTGAAGTGTGTGAAATATCAAGCGCCCTACTATTCTAAAAACACCCTTGCAATAAAAGATGTTTGGAAAAAAATTATGGCAAAACCAAAATCAAGCTATGTCTGTCAAAGCTGTGGTGCTATGTACGGTAAATGGGCGGGGCAGTGTGGCGACTGTGGTGAATGGAACACGCTGATTGAAGCCCCAAATACCACCCTGCCTCATCACGCCAAACCCAAGGTAGGCGCTACAAGCACAGCTCGTAAAACCGCCAACTATGCAGGGGCGACCAGCGGGGTAATGACGCTAGATAGTGTGGGCGTAACGCTAGAAACGCGTATGCCAACAGGTATTGGCGAATTTGATAGGGTGCTTGGGGGTGGGCTGGTGGCAGGGTCGGTGGTACTGATAGGTGGCGACCCTGGTATCGGCAAATCCACGATTTTGCTGCAAACTGCCATCAATATGGCAGCTAGCGATTCATTGGCAGGCAGTGCTTTGTATATCACGGGTGAAGAAAGTTTGTCGCAAGTGGCGATGCGTGCGGTACGTTTGGGGCTGCCAACCGACCGTTTGCGTGTTTTGGCAGAAACCAACGTGGATACCATTTGCATGGCACTCACCACAGAACAACCTGCCATTGCAGTTATTGATTCTATTCAAACATTATTTACCGAAATGATACAATCTGCCCCTGGAGGTGTGGCGCAGATTCGTGAGTCGGCAGCGATTTTGACTCGCTATGCCAAGCAGACAGGTACGGCGCTGTTTTTGGTCGGTCATGTTACCAAAGAAGGGGCGCTGGCTGGTCCTCGTGTGCTTGAGCATATGGTGGATACGGTGCTGTATTTTGAAGGAGAGTCTGACAGCCGCTTTCGGATGATTCGTGCAGTCAAAAATCGCTTCGGGGCAGTCAATGAACTGGGTATTTTTGGTATGACTGACACAGGACTAAAAGAAGTCGCCAATCCATCAGCGATTTTCCTAAGTCGTTATGATAAGCCGATTGCAGGCTCAGTGGTGATGGTCAGTCGTGAAGGCACTCGCCCTTTACTGGTAGAAGTGCAGGCATTGGTAGATAGCTCACAAGCACAGCCTAGACGTATGGCGCTAGGACTGGATTATCAGCGCTTATCTATGTTGCTTGCGGTCATGCACCGTCATGGCGGTATTCATACCAGTGGCATGGACGTTTATGTCAATGTGGTTGGTGGCGTTAAGGTGATGGAGACAGGCTCGGATTTGGCGGTGCTGTTGGCGTGTGCATCCAGTATTCGTGAAAAGGCGCTGCCAAGTCGCTTGTGCGTTTTTGGGGAAGTGGGGCTGTCGGGTGAGATTCGTCCCGTGCCCAACGGTCAAGAGCGCCTAAAAGAAGCCATGAAGCATGGATTTACTCATGCTATTGTACCTAGAGCCAATGCACCAAAAGCAGGTAGTGGTCAGTTTGAGGGTATTCATATTGTGGCGGTGGATAGATTGGATGATGCCATTGCTCAAGCATTTGATATTGATTAAAGGGATGTCTTATGAAAGTGATTGAGCAATACACCCAAGTACACATCAATCCTATGTATGCTGTCAATCCTGCTGATTTTGGGGTGGAATTATATTACTGTGATATTGATAATAGGGGGCAATTGTTTGCAAAATGGGATGAAAAATCAGGTGATTTTGCGTTGCTTGATTTTAACAAGGCGTTGCTTTGGCAAATACAAGCCCCTATTTGTGCTGCCAAAATTGATTCTGTGCATGGGATTATTTGGCTAATACAAAGAGATAACGACGAGCAAGTTACTGTTTTTGTTTATGATTACAAGGGCAACCAAAAAGCAAGTCTGATGATGGAAGATGAATTTGGTCAATCTGGTTTTATCATCACACCGCTTCCTCAGCCGATGTCAATTGCTCTTGATTTTGCAAATGGGCAAGATGGCTCGCAGGCTTATTTTCTTCAATTCTCAAAAAATAAAATACAGATTCTCAAAAAATTGGAAGAAAATTTAGGTTTTTTATTCACCTTCGACAATGACCAAAAAGCCATTCTACTGAATTATTATGAAAATACTATTTTTAAGGTTTCTTACCCCGATTTGGAACCTTTGCGACAATTTGAATTTCCTGATGATATGTTTTATGGCGATTTACAAAAAATTACTGACAACACTTGGCTTCTGACTGATGGATGCAGCCATCGGCACTATCTTTTTGATAGCCAAACAATGCAAATTATTGATGAAATCGTGGTATCTGGCTACGAACCCGTGATGGATAAAGAAGGCGAACTATCCTCAAAAATCAGCGATATGGAATACACCGATGGCAAAATAATTTTTAAGCATTGGGAATTTGTAGGCAAATATCCTAATATCAAAGAGAAAAATTGGTGGGGAATAGCAGATTTTGATATAGAAAATTGGAAATAAAAGCAGATAATGACCAAAAAACGAAAAAAAGAGCAAAAATTTTTAGGATATGTAAAAAATCCGT
This sequence comes from Moraxella sp., assembly GCA_041773075.1. Taxonomy (GTDB): domain Bacteria; phylum Pseudomonadota; class Gammaproteobacteria; order Pseudomonadales; family Moraxellaceae; genus Moraxella. Next base: position 681 of record JBHBMT010000152.1, on the reverse strand, counting down.
TTGCGTGTAATGACCGAGAAAAAGTTTATAAAATTATGGTGCATCAAACGCCTAAAAATGGCGTGTTTTGTTACTATTTTACGAATTTTGAGGCAGAAAATAGCTCGTATGACTCTCATCACGATTGTGATTTAGAGGAAGTTCTATTCGACTGGCAAAACGAAATAGATGAAAGAGGTTGGCAAGAAATTCTATGAAATAATAAAAAAAATCATTTTATGAAAAATAAAAGATTTAGAGACATTCGTTTTTACGAAAAAAACAACAAAAGCGTGTCTATGTTAGGACAAATTTTCTCCGATGATAAAGAATTTACTTTCCTTTCTCAACGGATAGCCCAAAAACTCTACGAAGAGGAGTTTTCACTCGGAGAGGCAGACCTTCTGTATATCTGTTTGAATGATGATTTTCCTGAAAATCAGTTAGAAATAATTCCTGATAAGTACATCAACTGGAAAATAGATGTCAATTTTGGCGTGAAGGCAACAAAGTTCAATGCCTTGCCCAAAGAAGCACAAATTCAAGAGATAAAACGAATCATTTTCAAGACTTTAAACTATTTGAAACCCGAAAGTAACCAACTTTTCAGAAAAATAGAAGAGGAAATCAATCAGTTTGGTAAGTTTTTGAAATTTAAGCATATAAGCAAAGAAACAACAAGCTATAAAGTGAATATTGAGT
>JBHBMT010000151.1:0-3936 GCA_041773075.1 Moraxella sp. | reverse complement strand
TGACAGGCTTGATCTGAATTAGAAAATGGTGCCGGCTGCCGGAATCGAACTGGCGACCTACTGATTACAAGTCAGTTGCTCTACCAACTGAGCTAAGCCGGCGGTGTATTTCCTAAGTGGTGCGTATTATAGCAAACTTTCTTTGCTATGCAAGCATTTTTTTATAAAAAATAGAAATTTTTTTGTAAGAATTTGATTTATAACAAGTTATAATCACTGTTTGGCAATAAAAGCCATAATCGCGTGCCAAGCTGCCTGCGGATTGGTCTGGAGCAAAAAATGACTGCCCTGCACTTGCTGACTACTTACTTGACAAAACGCGCGCTCAAACAATGCCAACTGATCTTTTTTGACAAACACATCACGGCTTGCTTGTAGATAAAGACAAGGAATGTGGCTTGGCGTAGATGGGCATTCAAATCTAAGTGTCGCAATATTTTTGGCACGCTGCTTTAGGGCATTGTCATAACACCCATCTTGTATGGCATGGAGCGCTTGATAAAATAGTGCTAGCAACGCATCGGAGCCATAACAATCAAACAACACCCATGTTAATAAGCGCTTTGGAATATAATAAATCCAAGCAAGACGAATCCAAGGTGCTAGCCTTGCCAAAGCCGTGGGGCATCGCAAAAACCCTGCCACAAAAATCACTCTATCAATATTCACCCGAGCACCTAGCACCAGTTGATATGCCAAGATGCTAGAGTAAGATTCTGCAATCACAATCACTGGTTTATGCCCAAACTGACAGCAAATATGCCGCTCTACAAGCACGCATTGATGTGCGATGGATTGATTTTTTTCATCATTCATACGATAAATCAACAGCTTGCTATGCGCTCGTACAGGAGCGGGCATTGCTTTTAAAAACGGTTTAAATAACAACGTTGTACCGTCCAAACCACACAATAGCACAAAGCGCCAAGACTGATTTTTATGTAGCATCACAAAACCCATCACAAAAAAAACGACAGGCTTGCCCATCGTTTTTTAAAGTCTTAATTATCCAAACACCTGATCACACGCTGCTCCAAAGCGAGCCACTGCACCCTCAATGTCACTGAGTTTATCAAGTCCAAACAGCCCCACCCTAAAACTCTTATAATCATCTGGCTCACCAACTTGCAATGGCACACCTGCGGCAATTTGAACCCCTGCTTGGGCAAATGCTGTGCCTTTGTGGATGTCATCACTGGGTGCATGACACACAATCACTCCTACTGCCTGATGGTTGCTATCAGCAACACTTTGCACCCCTTTTTCTTGCAGTAAGGCAAGAATGCGCTGCCCTAGTTGAAGTTGCGCTGATTTCAAGGCATCAAATCCGACTGCCTGACATTCAAGCAATGTGTCTCTTAGCTGTTTTAAGCCATCTGTTGGCATGGTGGCATAGTATGCATGCGCACCTGCCTCATACGCCGTCATGATACCAAGCCATGCTTTTAAATCCAAAGCAAAGCTCGTAGAGGTGCTTTCTAGCACTTTTTGTTTGGCGCGCTCTGATAGCATGACAAGCCCTGCACAAGGTGTGCTAGATAAGCCTTTTTGGGGAGCTGAAATCAGCACATCAATACCAAGCGCCTTCATATCTAGCCAACAACACCCAGAGGCAATGCAATCAATCACCAAAAATCCCCCCACATCATGCACCGCTTCAGCAAGTGCGCGAATATAGTCATCGCTTAACATCATTCCTGATGCTGTTTCTACATGGGGAGCAAAAACCACACTAGGGCGCTGCTGACGAATATAGTCACACACCTTATTAATCTCTGCAGGCGCAAATTTAACCACACCATCAGCTATGCTCTGCTCTGCCAAAAATACTTCGCTGTGTTTGGCAATATTGCCTGCCTGCAAAATTTGCGTCCAGCGATAACTAAACCAACCATTGCGCACAATCACACAGTGCTGATTTGTGGCAAATGTCCGTGCCACCGCCTCCATGCCAAACGTACCAGACCCCGGTACAATTGCTACAGCATCAGCGCAATAGATATGCTTGAGCAAAGCAGATAACTCTGTCATCACCCCTTGAAATACCTTGGACATATGATTGAGTGCACGATCGGTATAAACCACAGAATACTCAAGCAATCCTTCTGGATCAATATCATTTCTTAATGCCGTCATCATCTCCTCCTTAACTGACCAAATCATTCTCACTTTACCCAAAAGATATACAAAATGCAAGTCATACGCTCACACATTAGCAAAACTTATTCAAAAAACTATTACACACTGTCACAATGGTTTTGGCTATAATAAGGCTTGGACAAGTATCGTCCTGTGATTTTGAGGAAATTAACTATGAAAAACATCGCTTTAGTAGCCCTTGCTCTATCTGCTCTAGCCATCACTGGTTGTAACAGCACTGCCATGACCAATGTCAAAGAAAAAATGCCGTTTGGCAAAAAACACGAACAAAAAGCAGAAGGCAAAAAAGAACAACGCCCAGCCGATCATGCTCATACCTATCAGTGTGACAAAGATGCTGTGATACTTGCCAAATACAATCCAGAGCAAGAGCTTGCCCTTCTTGATGTTACTGCGCCTTCTTTGGGACTAAAAAATCAAAGCATTGAGCTAAAACAAGCGACTTCTGGCTCTGGTGTTCGTTATGTCAATGACAAAAATCCTGCCAGCGTCTATGAGTGGCATGCCAATGGTCGTGATGGCATCCTAACGGTCAAGGCAGGCGGCAAAGAATATGAACTTACCTGTCAAGGCGCTAAGCCACCTAAAGGACACAAATACCACAAATAAGCATAAGCAATAGCAAAAAGTGCACAATTTTTTGGTTGTGTGCTTTTTTTTGGATTGGCAATAATTACTCATCTGCCTAGACGATTAGGTCTTATGCAATAACGCTTTTAGCACGCCTTGTTTGTATTTATGACATTCTATTTTGGCAAGATAGAATGACGGGTGTGTTTAGTTTTAATAGTTCTTTTTGAAATTGTTTTTTGGGATAATAACAAGTGTTTTTTGAGAAATGATAACACCAATCAAATGATACTACTATTTTTATAAATCACTCTTTATAAAGTATCAAGCTCAAACCATTTAACCTTCCTTGACATCGCCTTCTTCGTGTGGGAGAATTTGATTTTAAGATTATTTAAGGGGTGATTGTATGTTGCAGCGTTTATATGTCTTATCTGTTTTGGCTTGTGGGCTTGCCATTACTACTGCTCATGCCAACAATCACTTAATTAATCCTGCCTTACAAAAAATGCAAGGCGATTGGACATGGGCAAATTTTGCCGCCTTGCCCAATACCGACAAACGCCCCACCAAAGACCCTAATAGCAAAAATCGCTACATGATGACTCATACCATCAAAGATGACAACCCTTATATTGGCATTACTTTTTATGGCACCAAAGAGCGTCCTGATGTTGCTGTGGTGGAGTCTCGTGTTTGGGGTGGTAGTGATGACTACCCACACTTTGTGCGTTTGGACAAACTAAAAGGATTAAGCAAGCTTGCCAGTAATTGCAACCTAAAAGACGTTTCCTACGAACTTGCCGAAAAAGATGATGAGGGCTTTGAGTACACACTAGGTGGGCACTTGGAGTTTCAGCAAGTTTATCGCTACCCCATCACAAGCAAAAAGACCTTGTATATGAGCAGTATGAAAGCCACTAGCATTGTCATTACAAGCACTTTTCAAAGTCAGCATTACACATTATCTCTCATCACCCCCTACAAAGACAAATTAGGTGTCTTTATCAATGCTTATGCATGGAGCGTAAATAATCAAGGTGATACCAAAAAATGCACTGTCAGTGAACCGCACCCCAAAAGTTAGACAACCTTTGGGGTGTTTTTATGACCAAATACACAATGGACTTTAAACTGTCCGTCATTCAACATTATTTAACAGGACATAGTTACCATAGCACAGCCAACTCTTTTGGTATTAAACGC
>JBHBMT010000150.1:0-20874 GCA_041773075.1 Moraxella sp. | reverse complement strand
CAGCGTTTTTGAGCAACTTGGTCTTCAATATGTACCGCAGCAACACCTGCTTTTTCCATTTGTTTGATGGTATTGGCAATATTAAATGCACCGCCCCAACCTGTGTCAATGTCTACCAAAAGTGGTGTATCCACAGCATTGGTGATACGAGTAGCATCGGTCAATACATCATTTAGGCTGGTCATACCCAAATCAGGTAATCCAAATGACGCATTTGCTACGCCACCACCTGATAAATAAATGGCTTTATGTCCAACTTGGGTTGCCATCATGGCAGTGTAAGCATTGATAGTACCAACGATTTGTAGTGGGCGGTTATTTGCTTTTTCTTCATTGATGGCATCGCGAAATTTGCGACCTGCGGAAACTTTTGTCATCACATATGTCCTTGATAGTTATAAAAAAGCATAATGATGTAGGACAGCTTGGTAGCTATGTCCTTACTCAAGATAGGGCTTAGTATAACGACAAAATAGGCGTTTGTCTTGCAAAAGATGGGTGTTATTAATTTATATAATATAAAAAATTATAGTAATAAAAATAATATTATGCAAAATATAAATACTAAACTGCATTATTGCTATGATTATAAAAATAGGCTATGCACAGCGTGCATAACACCCCAATGACTTGGCTTGACTGGGCAAGGGATTTAAAATATTTTGTTACAATTTTTGAGGAACAATGGTGGTGGGGCTATAGGTAATGCCCTTGCGCTCATAAAGCTGATAGGTGACTTCAAGTAACTCTTGGGCATAAGGCACACGCATATCTGCCAATAGATTCAGATAAATCGGTGAGGTGGCATTTTCATGGTGTAGGCGATGATAATGAATCTGTTCATTGCGCACGGTTTTTAGGCTGTCAGGCACCAGCGTCACCCCTTCGCCTGCTGACACCAGTCCTAATGCGATTTGGATGTCGCGGGCTTTGGTGGTGTGTTTGGGATAAAGATTGCGCTGGGCAAATAAGTGCAATAGTTGGTCACTGTGTTGGTCATCAGGTACAGGCAAAGGACTTCTATGGTACAAAATCAAGGTGTCATCAATGAGTTCTTTAAAAGAAATGCCCATCTCTTTTGGGCGGTGGCTAAGGGGGTGGTCTATGGGCAGGGCAACCACAAAGCGCTCATGGCGCAAAAAAATCTGACGAATAAAAGGGTCGGAGCACAAAAAACGTCCAAAACCCACATCAATATCCCCTGATTTGAGTGCGGCGATTTGGTCATTGCTGCTGACCTCAATCAATTTAATCTCAAGAGTCGGGCAGCGCTGTTTAAGCATGGAGATGATTTCAGGCAGTAAGCCGTACAAGATAGATGCCACAAAGCCGATGGTAAATTGGGTTTTGGATTGGGTTTTAAAATTTTTGGTCAGCTCAATGGCTTCTAGTAGTGCTTGGGTGTGTTTTTGGCTGTGCTGCAAAAAAAAGCGTCCAGCATCTGTCAGTGTCATTGGGCGATGATAGCGGTCAAACAGCTCAACACCCAATTTGGCTTCTAACTGCTGAATATGACGACTCAAAGAAGGTTGCGACAGATTGAGTGCTTTGGCTGATTGACTAAAACTGCCTGTGGTGGCAACGTGAATAAAGTAGTGTAATTGTTGTAAAGTCATTGTCATTTAAGCCTTAGAATTTAAGCCTTAGAATTTGTTAGAGCCTGTTCACGATTAATTTTTTTAGACAAATAAGATAAATCATAAGCTTTTCAAGGAAAAAATGCAGGTTGATGGTGAGTCTATCAAGCAAGTTTTGACATCGAGTCGCAAGAGTTAGCCATTTTTTGACAAAAAAGCAAGCACTTTTAATGAAATATTCTACAAAAACTAAAGCGTAATTAATTGTAACAGGTTCTTAGATTATAGCCGAAGTTTGACAAAAAGCCCATGATTGCCCACCAAATAAAGCAAAGAGCGACTTATGATATAATACGCAGCGATGCTATAAGAGAGAAACAATGATGATGGACGCTTTTTTTCGTTATTTTGAGCGGCGGTTGGATGCTTATCCTGAACAGATAATCAATTTAAGCGCCAAGAGTGTGTTTGGCTTTATTTGGTCGTGTACTGCTGGGTTTCGTGGCTGGCTCATGGTGTTTTTGGTATTGACAGCGATATCAGGGCTGTATTGGGCGTTTGTGTATGCATGGGTGGGGCAGATTGTTGATTGGCTAGGTATGTTTATGCCCAGTGACTTGTGGGCACAAAAAAAGAGCGCTTTATTACTCATGCTTGCCATCAGTGCCTGTATTCCTGTGGTGATGTTGTTTGAAACTGCCATTCATCATCAGGTGCTGCAAGGGGTGGTGCCGATGCGTCTTAGATGGATTTTTCATCGCCATATGTTGCACCAGTCTATGCAGTTTTATCAAGATGAATTTTCAGGTAGGGTATCTGCTAAAGTCATGCAAACTGCGCTGGCGGTGCGTGATGTCATCATGATTGTCATTGGGGTGTTTGTGTTTATTAGCACCTTTTTGGTGGGGGCAGGAACAGTACTGGTGGACATCAATCTGTGGCTGCTTGTGCCGTTTGTATTTTGGCTGTGCTCGGTGGCAGGATTGCTTGTCTTTTTGTTGCCAAAATTACAACGCACCGCCAAAGAACAAGCCGATGCGCGCGCACTTATGACAGGGCGCATTACCGATGCTTATGCCAATATCAGTACGGTTAAGCTATTTAGCCATACCCAAAGAGAGTCTGCTTATGCCAAAGAAGCCATGCAGCATTTTTTGGGCAAGGTGCATAATCAGATGAAGCTGGTTTCTATTTTGGAGGTGAGTATTTCGCTGATTGCCACCATCACAGTCACGGGCAGTGTGGCGATGAGTGTTTATTTGTGGACAAAAGGTATGGCAGGCGTGGGCGCAGTGGCAGTGGCGGGCGCGTTGGCAATTCGTTTGCAAGGGCTGACACATTGGATTTTGTGGGAAATGGCGGCGTTGTTTGAGCATTTAGGCACCGTACAAGACGGCATGAAAACCTTAACCACGCCACACGCCATTGTAGATAAAGCAGACGCTGGCACGCTTTGTGTGACCGAAGGCAGGGTGGTGTTTGACAAGGTGGAATTTAGATACAGCCAAGAGGGCGTGCCACTGTTGGAGCAGTTTAGCTTATCCATTAAGGCAGGTGAAAAAATCGGGCTGGTGGGGCGTTCGGGTGCGGGTAAATCAACATTGGTTAATTTGTTGTTAAGATTTTATGATGTCAATGGTGGCTGTATTAGCATTGATGGGCAAAATATCGCAGAAGTAACCCAAGAGTCTTTGCGCAAAAATATTGGCATGGTTACCCAAGATACCTCTTTGCTTCATCGCACGATTCGTGAAAATATTGCTTATGGCAATCCAAATGCCAGTGACGATGAGATTATCGCCGCTGCCAAAAAAGCCCATGCGTGGGAATTTATTGTGACCTTAAAGGACAAATATGGCAATACAGGACTGGACACACAAGTAGGTGAGCGAGGAGTTAAGCTGTCAGGAGGGCAGCGTCAGCGCATTGCCATTGCGCGCGTGATGCTAAAAAATGCGCCAATTTTGCTACTTGATGAAGCAACCAGCGCCCTAGACAGTGAGGTGGAGCACGCGATTACCCAAAGTTTGGATGAAATGATGGCAGGAAAAACCGTGATTGCCATTGCTCATCGCTTATCTACCATTGCTTCTATGGATACGTTGGTGGTGATGGACAAAGGCTGTATTGTGGAGATGGGCAGTCATCATGAACTGATTGCCAAAAATGGCGTGTATGCGTCTTTGTGGGCAAGACAATCTGGTGGATTTTTGGGGGAGTAAGCATTTAAAAGCCCCATCGCAAACAAAGCGTTGTGATGGGGCTTTTAGAACCTGTTCATGATTAATTTTTTAGGCAAAATAAGATAAATTGCAAACAGGTTTTTGGATTAAAGTATGGCAAAACATAAGGTGCGCAAGGCTATTTGGTAGATTTTTTGGCTTTGAGGACTTTTTTTACTTTCTCTCTGGCGCGGTCTTGCTTGAGACGAGACAGATAGTCTACAAACATGATGCCGTTGAGATGGTCAAGCTCATGCTGAATGCACACCGCCAATAACCCTTCTGCCTCTACACTAAAGGCTTGACCTTCTTTGTCTAGCGCCTCAATTTTAACGCGGCTTGGGCGTTCTACGGTATCATAGACTTCAGGGACAGATAGGCAGCCTTCTTGGTAGGGGGCGGTGTCATCTGTTAGTGGGGTTACAACAGGATTGATAAATACTTGTGGTGCAGGGCTTTCGTTTTCTTTTGCTAAGTCCATCACCACAACGCGCACATGCCGATCCACTTGGGTAGCTGCCAATCCAATTCCTTTGGCGTCATACATGGTGTCAAACATATCATCAATTAAGGTTTTGATGGTGCTGTCAATGGTTTCTACAGGCTTGGCAACAGTACGCAGTCTAGGGTCAGGATAAGCTAAAATGGGAAGTAATGCCATAATATTTCATCTAAAATCAAAAAGAAAAATCGCTATTATATAGCAGATTATCTTAGATTGTAGTATTAAATGGTTAAAATGTGTGAAAATGGTTGGCAAGACGCGTGCTTTGTGTAAGAATAAACCGTTTTTGATAAGGGGATAGTTATGCGTTCTGCTACCATTCATAGAGATACCGCCGAAACTCAAATTACAGTGAGCATCAATTTAGATGGCACAGGACAAGGGGTGCTTGATACGGGCGTGCCATTTCTTGACCATATGCTTGACCAAATTAAGCGTCATGGGCTGATTGATTTGGATATTAAATGTACAGGCGACACCCATATTGACGACCATCATAGCGTTGAAGACGTGGGGATTACCTTGGGACAAGCATTTAAACAAGCCATCGGTGACAAAAAAGGCATTCGCCGTTATGGGCATTTTTATGCGCCCCTTGATGAGTCTTTGTCGCGTGCGGTGGTAGATATTTCAGGCAGACCAGGGCTACATATGGACATTGCTTTTACACGCTCACATATTGGGACATTTGATGTGGATTTGTTTAGTGAGTTTTTTTATGGCTTTGTCAATCATGCGATGGTCACGGTGCATTTGGATAACTTAAAAGGCAAAAATAGCCACCATCAAATTGAGTCGGCATTTAAGGCATTTGCGCGCGCATTGCGTATGGCAGTAGAATATGATGAGCGAGCAGGTGACAGACTGCCCTCTACCAAAGAAGCATTATAAATCAATCAGTAAGTAAGTGAGCAAAGCATGACCAACGTGGTTGTATTGGATTATGGCATGGGCAATTTGCATTCAGCTGCCAAAGCCCTGTCGGCAGTAGGGGCAACGGTGAGTATTAGTAATGACCCTGTAGAGATTGCCAAAGCAGACAAACTGCTATTTCCAGGGGTGGGCGCTATGAAAGAGTGCATGGCGGGCATGGCAGCTGCTGGTATTGATGAGGTGGTAAAAAAAGCGGTGTTCAATAAGCCAGTGATGGCGATTTGTGTGGGTATGCAAGCACTGTTTGAGATGTCGGCAGAAAATGGTGGAACACCCTGTTTGGGCATCTTATCGGGGGGGGTTCAGCGTTTTGATGAGCAATTAACAGATGAAACAGGATGTGCTATTAAAGTGCCACACATGGGCTGGAATACCATTGGCGAGATGGACTTGGCGCATCCTTTATGGCATAATATTGAGAATGGGACGCATTTTTATTTTGTGCACAGTTATTATTGTGTACCAACAGACAGACACATTGTCGCGGCAACGTGCGAGTATGGCGTGTCATTTTGCACCAGTGTGATTAAAGACAATCTGTTTGCCACCCAGTTTCATCCAGAAAAAAGCCATACCGCAGGGTTGCAGCTGCTCAAAAACTTTGTGGAATGGCGCATTTGACAGTGCAGGGAATAAAGAATAGGAAAAAAGATGTCATCTACCAGTTTGACTCTAACAACCCCTGACGGTGAGCGTATTATAAGACGGTTGGCGAATCATTGGCGCCATAAACTGACCGTGACTACCGAGAATGACAAAACAACCATTGAGTTTTCTGAACAAGATCTTGTGGTGTTGTCATATAATGAGTATGCGCTTACAGCAATTTTGACAACGTTAGATGAACACGCTCAAGACAGGCTGCAAGAGGTGGTATTAAGCCACATCAATCGTATGGCGGGCGCAGAGTTTGATGGCGTGTGGATACAGATGAATTAGGGTTGTTTATGTTAACTTGCCTTGCCAAGCAGTGTGGTTTTATGCTGATTGGCAAGGTGTTTTTTTTAGGTAGAAGGCGCATCATAAAGCGCTTTGACAAGATGGGCGATGGTGTGAATGCCTGCGCGCAATGTCTGTTCGTCTTGGGCAATACTCATACGAATACATTCGTGAGCGTGTGGATACTCTTTGATGTCCATGCCCACAAAAAAGTGCGCACTAGGAATAATGAGTGTGCCTGCTTGTTTTAGGCGCTCATACAAAACATCACTGCTGATGGGTAAGTCTTTGAACCAAAGCCACAAAAAAATCGCCCCTTCAGGTTTGTGAATGTATAGCGGATAGCCTGCCAGTTCGCGTTGCAATAACTCAATGGCAAAATCAGCTTGGCGCTTATAAAAAGGGCGAATGTGCGTTTCAGAGAGCGTTTTTAGGCGGTCATCCTGCAATAAAGGAGTGGCAATGGCAGCGCCAAAGCGGGTGGGTGCAAGATTGACCACAGCATTTAGGGCGCTGATGGCGCGCACCACATCAGGATGTGCCACAACAATGCCTGTGCGCACCCCTGCTAAGCCGATTTTGGATAAGCTGATGCACAAAATAATATTATCATGCCAAGTCAGTGTGGCGGGTGTGTGAATGACATTGGGAAAAGGCATACCATAGGCATTGTCAATGATTAATGGGATGTGATGTGCCTGCGCCAATGCGTCTAGGCGTGCCATCTCTTCATCAGTAAGTACATTGCCTGTGGGGTTGGTTGGGCGAGAAACACAAAGAGCACCAATACGCCCTTCTTTTAGGGCATCAAGCGTATCTAGGGCATCAAAATCCACACGATATTTAAAAAACCCCTGCTTGCCTTCATGTTCACATAAGTCAATGATAGGATGGACACCCACAAAGTGACTGCCATCAATATGAGCATCGCTATAGCCGATGTATTCAGGGGTTAGGGGTAGTAAGATGGATTTGTCGCCATCATCAAAGCGTCCACCAAAAAGATTAAACAAATAAAAAAAGGCATTTTGTGAACCATTGGTTAGGGCGATGTTTTCATGACTAATGCCCCAATGATAATGACGATTAAAAAATGCCACCAATGCCTCAATCAGCTTGGCATCACCTTGGGGTGTGGAGTAATTGCCCACACTATCAAGCGCGCCCGAGAGTGCATCTGTGGTGATAGATTGCAACGTGGATAAATACACTTCATTGACTTTGGCAATGGTAGCAGGATTGCCACCACCTAACATATTGATGGGCTGGTCACTGTTTAGGGCATTGCCAAGGTCATCCATCAGCTGCAAAATGCCACTGCCTTGGGTGAATTTTTGTCCAAATTTTGAAAACTGCATAAGCTTACACTTCCTTACCTAAGGCTTTGGCTTTTTCGGCATTGGCTTTGAGTGTTTGTTTGTCGGCATCAGTGAGGCTGTCGCATTTGTTGGGATCATTGCCACAAAATTGGCAGTATTCATCTCCCATCAAAGTAGCAACGCCCCCACAAGAGCCTTTTAGGGGTTGTTTTTTGACCAGATACCCAATACCCATCAACAAAAAAAACAACACAAAAACCCCAAAGGTGACAAAAAATATAGGCAAAAAGGCAGATAGCATAACACCCCCTGTCTGTGGTGATAAATAAAGGTTCTTAGTATAGCATTTTTTATTGGGATTGTGCGCTGTCTGTGATTTCGGGGGTATTAATCACCAAGCGTACCAATGCCAAAAGTGTTTCTGTGTCATCTAAGGCATCAACAGGCAGGCTATAGTAGTTGAGATAAATGTATTTGTCTCCTCGAAGGTATCCAAAACGCTGGCAGTGATTGGCAGTAAAAACAGCCAAGGCAGCGGTCGTGCCTTTGAGATACAGTTCGTCATCGCTGATAATACCAATCATGGTGGCATGATAAAAAAGTCCATAGCCACCAAACATTTTGCGTGTGTGTAGATTGCCAATGGGGCTTAGTTCATCTAATAAATAAGTAATATATTCACTCATAATAAATAAAATTGACAGAAGCTTGATAGGATTGCAGGTTTTTATCAACACCCATCAAATCAGAAGTTTTTAACCATTTTGATGGGCTTTAAAAGGTGGCGCTTGCAAAAGTGGGCTGGTTGGTTTTTCTTGGCGCTTAGGCTTTGCTTAGCAAAAGGCGGCAGGCAAGCAAAACAAATACTGTGCCCGCCAGTTTGTTGATGATGGATTGGGCGTGTTTGGCGCGTTTTAGGTAGTTGCCCAGATAGCTAGCTGACCATGCAATCATGCTAAAAATCAATAGCGCCACTCCCATAAAAATAACCCCCAACAACAATATCTGCGCCCAAACAGCACCGCGACTGGGGTCGGCAAATTGAGGCAAAAACGCCAAAAAGAAAATTGCTACTTTAGGATTGGTGATATTCATGATAATGCCGCGCCCATACAAAGCTTTGGCGCTTAAGATGGGAGTGCTATCACCACCTAACGCGGTGTTGCTAGCGCGAAATGCTTGATAAGCTAAATATAATAAATAAAGCGCGCCAGCAATTTTTAGGGCGGTAAAAGCAAAAGCAGAAGTTTGAAGAAGTGTTGCCACCCCAACCACCACTGCCAAGATATGAACAATCAGCCCTGTACAGAGTCCTAATGTGACTAAGATGCCTGCTTTTTTGCCATGCATGGCTGATTGTGTCAAGACAAAAATATTATCAGGTCCTGGTGACAGTGCTAGCGCAGCTGAAGCGCCAATAAATAATATCAGTGTGTGAAAGCTTAGCATTATCGTCCTTAATGTGTTTGACTTTAGGAGTGTTTGCGCGTTTATGGTGCGTTGTTTTCCATGTGTTATTGATAATGGCTGATAAATTTAGCGTAAAATTTTGGTGTCTTTTCTTGCAATGACAGATATCTTGCTTTGTAGGGGATGGTAATAAAAAATGGGCGCACTCACACCCATTTTAATCAAAGTCACAAAAAAATCAATCACCTTTAGATAATCATCAATCGCTTTGCCAATTCAAAACGATGGGCAACAAAGTCTTGTTGTAAGCGCTTAAGTTCTGTTAGATTATCTTGTTCATCCGTTAAGGTCGTGTTGTCTTTGATGAGCAATTGGCGGTGTTGTTTTAGCAGTTGCCACACCACTTCTACCCACGTATCAGGTGCATGATTGTGAAGATGTGCCCATAAAAATAGGCGCTCCACATACCCAAAATGAATCCCACCTCCTGTGACAGGGCTGGCAAGATGGCTAATTTCTTGGTCAGGGCGTGTGTCATTTAAGATGGCGTGATTAAAGCGTTGGCTATGATGTTTTTCTTGGTCGGTAAGATGAGTGCGACAGACGACAATATCGCCCTTGCCATACAATACGGCTATCACCGAAAATAGCTGCTCTTGGGTGAGTTGATTTGTTAGCGCCTGACAAAGACTGGCGATGGTGTGGCTTTTTTTGTCAGCTAAGATGTCCAAAACAGGGGCAAATAATTCTGGCAATATCTTGGTGGCTCTGTGGTTGCTGATGGTGTCGCCAACGGCATCTTTTGGGGCAACTAGCATGATGGTCAATGCCAAAAGATGTTTATCACGCTCACTACTACTCAGTTTGCGCACACCTTTAACCCAGTAATCACGGCGAAATTGTTTGTTGAGTAGGTAGTCTTTGATGGTTTGGGCAAGAATGGGATTGTCAATGCTATTAAAAAATGCCTGTTGTTCATCATCAAACAACACAGGCGCAAAGTCGTCAAAATAATTGGTAGAGCAAGCATAACTTAATTTGGCATTGCCAAGCCAGTCTGCCACTTGCGAAAAATACATTGGGTGCCAGTCTTTGTTGAGATATTCGTGTGCCAAATAGTTGGGGCTCATGGTTTCAAGTGTGTCAATGCGCTCTTTGAGTGTGGGCGTGGTGCTAATCATAGCATGGCTTAGATTGATGACTTGTTTGCCAAAATTGACCGCTTGCTTGGCATTGTTGGCACGGTTTTGTGCTCCTGTTGCCATGATGGTGTTGTGTTGTACCAACAAATGGCGAATCGGTGCGGCGGCTGACCACCCAGGTAGGGTGTTGTAACTGATATAGAGGACACCACCAACGTTTAATTTGCGGCGTAAAAAGTCGGTAATGATGTGTCGATTGTCATCAGAAATCCATGACCAGATGCCATGTAGGGCAATAAAGTCAAATTGGGGTAAATCCTCTCTGGCACAAAACTCACTAAATCCTTGGTCGCTGATGTGCAAACGAGTGTGTTCAGCTCCAGATAAACGTGATAAATGCTCAGCAAAATGTGCTTGTGATGGATTAAAGTCGGTGGCGTACCATGTTGCACTTCCTGCCATGGCGTGTAGATTGACAGAAACACCTTGCCCAAAGCCAAGCTCGCAGGCGTGTTTGACGGTGGGTGGGGCAATGTTTGCCATCAAAAAGGGCAGGGTAATGCGCTCTGGGTTTAGCTCTTCATAATAGCCATAAGTATAATTGATGTCATTGATATAACCTTCAGACCACTGCGTCATAAAAACTCTCTTTTGTTATAGGATAGATGGGGTAGTATGACATAGTTTTGAGTGGGATACAATTTTTGGGCGATTAACGCAAGTATGACAGGATTGGTGGGTATACTGGGTTTGAGTGTTTTGATGATTTTAGTGAAATAATATAGGATACTCTGACACCTCATAGCACTCATGAGACTTTGCTTGAGTTTAATGGCAACTACGAAATGTCAGGATGTCCTAGTCATATTGCTAAAACTGCTCAATCTCATCTTTGGTCAAAAAGCGGCACTCGCCCATCTCCAAGCCGTCCAAGGTGATGGTACCAATGCTGGCTCGGTGCAGTTCAATGACTTTATTACCAAAATACGCCATCATGCGCTTGACTTGATGATATTTGCCTTCGGTTAGGATTAAAGTGGCGTGCGTTTCGTCCCTAAAGGACAGCTTAGCAGGGCGGGTTTTTTCGTCATCACCTTCTAATAAGATACCATTGGCGACTTGTTTGATGGCGTGTGCTTGCTCGGCTTCGCTCATGGGGTCGGCAAGGGTGATTTCGTAGCGTTT
The DNA here is from genome assembly GCA_041773075.1 of Moraxella sp. GTDB lineage: Bacteria > Pseudomonadota > Gammaproteobacteria > Pseudomonadales > Moraxellaceae > Moraxella. The sequence goes on along the minus strand of JBHBMT010000150.1, from coordinate 9,642 downwards.
GGGCTGATGGCGCTTAGGGCTAGTTACCCGATGTAGCCACGCCCCGTCATCGGACAAGAGTAGTGCCCCCGTGGTGTCCACGTCCAGTCGTCCTGCGATACGCAAACTTGCCACTTCGGGTACGGCGATGAGTTCAGTAACGATGGGGTACTCTTTGGGCTTTAGGGTGCATTCAAAGCCATCTGGCTTGTAGAGTAAAATATAGCGATTGCCATTTGCCACACTTAAAGGCTCGCCCGCCCACAATACTTCGTCATGCTCCACATTGATGTGCCAACTGCCGTCTTTGATGGTTTCGCCATTGACACTGATTTCGCCAGTGTGTAGGACTTTTTTGGCGTCTTTGCGAGACAGTTCGGTGGCTTTACTTAAAAATTTGTCTAGTCTCATGATGTCTCTTCTATGAAAGTGATGGCAAATAGTGTAACATATTTTAAAAACAGGGTTGGCGAAAATCTTAACGCCAGCTTGTCGTTGGAGTTATTATGTTCAAGCATTTTGCCATTGCCAGTACGTTCTTGATGGGACTAGGTGTCATCACAGCTGCACACTCTGCCACCACAACCACCGCCTGTGTATGGGATCGGTGGAATAATCGTTGGGTGTGCGACAGCCAAACCCACTATAGCCAAGCTGAAATACAAGCCACCCAAGCGCAAATTGACCAATACGAAAAAGAAAATCCCAAAGGCTGCAATGCTCCCAAAGATGGTTTGCAGTTGTGTTGGTCATATTTTAAACTAAATAACATGGTGGAGTTTTATCATCAACTGGACGAACAAGACATATTGTATAGTCAGCGTCGTCATGGGCTTTTGTATACCTATATCGATGGTAAATTAAAAAGCATCTTTATCTATGACCGTGATTATATCCCAAAAGGCGAAAACAGCTATCAGTTTCTTGATGATGGCACGGTCATCGCCATTAATTACAAAGATGACAAAAAACACGTACTCACCGTCTATAATCCCAAAGACCCCAACATCAAAAATACCACCATCATCAGCACCGATGAAGCCTTGCGCCGCCTAAAATTGCCCCGCTCAGTATTGACTTTATCCGTCCCCACGCCCGAAGGCTTAAGCAGTGTGCGTCTGCCATCGGGCTGCTCGGGTGATGCCAAGGGCAAGATTCGTGGTCGCCGCTCCTTGCTGTGCGATGTTTCACTGCTCAAATAAGAATATGACTTACCACACCTTAGCCAAGCCTTGCCAAGCCGTTTATGACATCAAAAAGTCAGAATTTCTTGCCTTTGCCTACCCCATCACCGACAAAGAGCAAATTGCGTTCCACGTGAAACATCTCAAAGAACGCTATCCTGACGCTCGCCATCATTGCCTAGCCTACATCATCGGCGACCCCAAAAACACCACACACGCAGGCTTTGATGACGATGGCGAACCAAACGGCACGGCAGGACGACCAATTTTGAATGTCTTGCAACATCAGGGCGTGGGTAATGTGCTTGTGGTGGTGGTGCGTTATTTTGGTGGGATTAAATTGGGGGCGGGCGGCTTAACCCGTGCTTATAGCACCGCCACGCAGATGGTGGTAGATGAGATGGCTTTGACACCTTTTATCCCCAAAAGCACTTTGACCATCGCCACATCTTTTGCTGATGAAGCTTATGTGCGTCATCTTGTTTCTCAATATGTTGGAGAAATTTTGGACAGTCAGTATGGTGATGGGGTGTTGTTGCAGATACAGCTAGATAGTGCAAAGCTGACAGAATTTGGGGAGAAGTTGGGTATTTATGGAATGCTGGTAGAATGATGATGGGGCTTTGACCAAACCCCATTAAAGCACAAGCATACTGCAAAAATACTTGGGGACGCGTCAGGCTTCTTCTAATTGGCGTAGCAGTGCTTCAAGCTCACCTGCAGAGAGTTGTGCTTTGGCTTTGATTTCTTGCTTGGTATTAGAGTGCAGGTGATGTGCCATGACGGCTTTATTGGTGAGGGAGTGTCCAAATTTGGGTGGGCAAAACGATCAGTATCATAACAATACTCACTAAAAAATGAAGCACCATTGCAAACATATGACCCAAAACAACCAACAACTGCCCATTTGATAGGTGTGACAGACATGATGACAAAAGCAGAATGCCTAAGTGATTTTGTAGAATTTGCAAACAAAAGCTACTCTTGCTCGGTGAGTGTGGCGATGAATTTGATTGGGGGAAAATATAAGGCGGTGATTTTGTACCATTTGCAAGATGGCAAAAAACGCTTTGGTGAATTGCACGCTCAGGTACATGGGGCAACAGAAGCGATATTAAGCCGAGAGCTCAAACAACTAGAAAAAAGTGGCTTGATTACAAGGCAAGCCTTCGGCACTAAGCCACCGCTCAAAGTAGAGTACACCTTGACCGACTTTGGCAAAAGTTGTTTGCCTGTGATTGAAGTCATTACCGCATTGGGCAATCAGATTGTTGCAAAAGGCTAATGTACATCTTCAAATAGCCTCTCCTCTTGTAAAAAAACGCATCCATCCCCATACAAGGGATGTTTTTATTTCACCAAGTTATTTAGGATATCCTGACATTTCATATTTGCAACTAAAATCACGATTTAGCCAGTTTTAATGTAACAACGCTATGTTTTTTCTAAATGATGGCTAGATAGTAATTAGTGTTATGAAGTGTCAGGATACACCAATCATTAATTAATCCAAAAAGGAGCTGCTATGGCACGCTTAACCGTCAATACCCTAGAAACCGCCCCCGAAAAAGCCAAAGAACGCATGGAAATGGTACAAAAAGCCAATGGCTTTATTCCAAATCTGATTGGCGTGCTTGCTAATTCACCACAAGCGCTTGAAATGTATCAAGAAGTTGGCAAAATCAACAGCCGTAGTAGCCTAACGCCTGAAGAAATTGAAGTGGTACAAATCACTGCGGCAGCGCACAATGGCTGTGATTTTTGTGTGGCAGGTCATACCAAAATCGGCACACTTAAATTAAAAATGCCTGAAAACGTGCTAAACGCCCTGCGCACTCGCACTGCCATCGAAGACAACGCCAAATATCAAGCCTTGGCGCAGTTCACCATGCAGCTGATTGACAAACGTGGTAAAGTCTCTGATGAAGAACTATCAGCCATCAAAGCAGCAGGCTATAGCGAACAAAATATCCTAGATGTGGTACTTGGCGTGGCACTGGCAACCTTGTGTAACTATGCCAATAACGTCGCCCAAAACGACATCAACCCAGAATTGCAAGCTTTTGCGCCTTAGGCATTAGGGCAAACAAACCCCATAACAGCAATGATGTTATGGGGTTTTTTTGGTGATGATTGCAGTGAATATGGTGTGTGCAAGAGGCTAGAGCCACATAAGTTTTGCCACTTTTTGGGCGTGAATGATGAGTGTTTCTTGCCCATCTTTGATATTGATTAGTGATTTACCATTGGAGATAATCACACCATCATCACTTAAGCAATAGGACATCACCCCTTGTTTAAGCGTGGTTGTCACGCCAGAGGGAGAAACTTTGATAAGCTCCCAACTTTTTGGGATAAAACCTGCATACTTATCTCCATCTGATTGATTTTTAATAAAGTTTTTTTCAGCTTTGATAAGATTGCCTTCTATAAACAGCTCTTCTTCAGATTTTGGTTGGGTTTTGGCAGGGTTTGCCCCTGATGTTTTTAAAGATTCGCCCGCATAACGCTTGGTAAAAAAGTCTAGCCAGCCAATGATGGCTTTGATGAGTTTCACAGGGGCAAGCAAGAGGTTTTTTAGGGTATTGATGGGATTGGCGTCAGGGGTGTCACGGTAAGGACGCTTGATGGCGTATAGGTTACCTTCTTTATCCACCGTAGGTAAAAAATAGTCCCATTTGTCATCCGCCAACAACGTTTCAAGTGCGCCTGTAGCGAGGTCTAGGCGGTTGATTTGTCGGGGGCTAAACAGAGTACCTTCGCTATGATGAGCCAATCCGCAGGAATCATAATAAATGACGGCGCTATTTCTTGGATCGACACTTGGATTTTTGTCTTGGCATTCACCTTCAGTGACAAACTGCACGCGCGCACTATCCAAAGGCAAGACGCATAGATGGCGTTCATCGTAGAGACTAGGGTAGGGGGTGGCGCTGGCTGAAACGATGATGCGTCGATGAGCAGAATCATAGCATAAGTCAAATACCTGAAAATCGCTTTTGCGCAAAATCAAACCTTCGCTAGCATGATCATCTTGGCTGGGTTTGGACTGTATGGCAGTGCCTTCTTGTAGTCGTGCGCTATAAGCAAACATGTTGTCACCCATAGGGGCTATGGCAGTGGGGTAAATGGCATCAAAGTCATCAGTGCTGTCATCACGCATACCCATAAACATCGCTCCAGATCCTTCTGTCTTCCATGCTTTGCGCTCTTTGATTTGTTTTAGGTTTTTGGTGTATTGGGCGATGGCTTGACAATGGATGGTTGTCTCATTGCCGTAGTGTAGTTTGTGCAGATGCTTGCCGCTGATATAATACAAGGTTGTCATGGTATCTCTATTGTATTGTCAAAATAAGGTCTATTATAACCAAATCTTGACTAAGTGTCTTGGGTTTGGTGTTTTTTGTTGCCTGCTTGGTGGCGGAGGGTGTGATGGGCTGTGATAGCCTCAAAACATTGGGTGCACTCTTTTAAAATTGATTGAGCATAACACAACAACAAAGGTTGTCATTGAATAGATATGCCATTACAAGCAAAATTATCTTACTTTTAGTCAAATTTAGCATAATAAACACCAAGCCAACTGTTTATCAATCACTACCACAAAACCACTCCATTTATGAGGTGGATATAAGGCGGTATGTTGTTTAAATATGACGTAAAGTTTGTTAAAATACCCCCATGAAAACCCTAAAGCTCCGTATCTACACCAAACATTCAAACCAACTTGAAAAGCTTGCAAGTTTGGTTAATTTTGTGTGGAACTACATCAATGAGCTTGGGTTTAAATACTTACAAAAACATCATAAATTCTTATCCGCTTACGATTTAAACGAATATACCAAAGGTGCTCACGTTGATTTAGGTTTACACTCTCAAACCATTCAAGCCATCAATGAAACTTATGCTAAAAGCCGTAAACAATTTAAAAAAGCAAAACTAAGCTGGCGTACCAATCACCCCAAAGCCAAGCGTAAAAGTCTAGGCTGGATACCCTTTAAAAAGAGTGCTGTTAAGCTAATTAAAACTTATCAAACAAACACTAAAGCCCTAAAATCCAAACTGCAACTTAGCCTTGCCAAAGGTCAAAAGCTCATCATCACTGTCTTTGACCAATACAATCTATCCAACCATGAGTTAAATACTTGTGAAGTGGTGCAAGACAGTCAAGGTCATTGGTATGCGTGTATCACGGTTAAGAATTTCCCTAAGCAACAATGTGGCACAAGCTCTGTTGGTTTAGACTTAGGCTGTAAAACAGCAGTTACTTGTTCTGATGGAACAGCACTAACTACCAAATTCACTCACAAATACGCCCAAAAACTTGCCAAAGCTCAAAGAGCAAACAAAAAGAAATTGGTCAAATCTATCCATGCCAAAATCAAACATTCAAGACTAAATGCCATACACCAATTTACAAGCAAACTGATTAAACAAAATGCCCTAATCGTAATGGGTAAACTAAACTCATCTAACTTTACTTCAACCAAGATGGCAAAATCTGTTTATGACGCTTCTTGGTTTGAACTCAAAAGACAACTGGACTATAAATGCAAGAATGCAGGTTGTCTTTTAATAGAAGTTAATGAAACATACACAACCCAAACTTGCTCGTGTTGCGGGAAAATACCCAACAACAGTCCCAAAGGCAGAGCAGGTCTTGGAATAAGAGAATGGACTTGTAGTCATTGTGGTACTACCCATAACAGAGATGTTAATGGAGCTAAGAATATTCTCCGTATTGGACGTGATACGCTGGTTGCAGGAAGCCCCTTGCTTTAGTAGGGGGAGTACGTCACAATGGAATATTTATGTTGGCAATGCCTTATTTTGATAAGAATCTGTTATGAATCACTTTAGCACTTATTTTTCTGAGACCATCATCCCTGCCATGACTGCCGTTGATGTGTGGCAAAACGATGAATTTTTAACCAATATCAGCCAATTTGCCCATCAGTCGCTTGACCCTGTTGCCATTGACAAAGGCTATTATCCTATCGCTGAAATGGGGAAACTGGCTCGCCTTGGGGCGTTTTCGGCGCATTTGTCTAGCCAAGGCAGCCGCTTTGGTGATGCCATTCTTGCCACTGCCAAGATTGGTGAAGTTTGCGGTACGACGGGCTTTTTGTCATGGTGTCATCAGGTGTGCGGTTTATATCTTGACCAATCAGAAAACACTGCCCTAAGGGATAAAATCCTGCCAAGCCACATCGTCGGCGACAGCTTTGGTGGTACGGCACTGTCCAATCCGATGAAAACCTTTGCCAACATTGAATCGATGATTTTGCGAGCAAGCAAAGTGGATGGTGGGTATGTGGTATCAGGCACATTGCCGTGGATTAGCCACATTGCCCCCAATCAATACTGTGGAGCGATTGCTAGCGTGGAAGTGGGCGGTAACATCACAAAAGACATTTTCTTTTTGCTGTCCTTTGATGACGCACGCCGTGGGCAATGGAAGTTAAATCCGTGTCCGACCTTTAGCGGTATGGAAGGTTCAAGCACTTGGCAGATTGAACTGAATCAATACTTTGTCCCTGATGAAACAATTATCGCCGACCCTGCCAAAGCCTTTATTGAGCGCATTCGTGGGGCGTTTGTGCTGATGCAGCTTGGCATTGGCGCAGGCATTATCCAAGGGGCGATTAACGACATTGTGGCGGTGGACGCTCAATTGGGGCACGTCAATCAATTTTTGGAAGACCAAGCAGGTGGGCTACAAGAAGCGCTTGATGACTTGGTGGCGCAAACTTTAAGCCTTGCCAAAACGCCGTTTGAGACGCACAAAGATTTCTTTTTGGACGTGCTTGATGTGCGCATTCAAGGGGCAAAATTATCACTGACCGCCACCCAAGCTGCCTTATTACACCAAGGGGCAAGGGGCTATTTGATGAGTGCTGCCCCACAAAGACGCATTCGTGAAGCGCATTTTGTGGCGATTGTTACCCCTGCCATCAAGCATTTGCGCTATTTATCGCACCAATTATTATCCGATGTTTCACCACGATAGGGGCGTGCCATGAGTGAACAATTAGCACCTGTGAATATGGACAAAAATGGCAACCCCACCGATGGACGGGGTGCATGGCGACAGTATTTGTGCCGTGCTTGTGGCTGGATTTATGATGAAAAATTGGGCGATGTTGATGGCGGTTTGCCTGCGGGTACTCGTTTTGAAGACATTCCCGATAACTGGGTGTGTCCGCTGTGTGGCGTGACCAAGCGTGACTTTGAGCCATTCGTTCAGCGAGAAGCGCTGGCAGCCATCGCCAAACCCTGTGCGGATAATGGCGTCATCGTCATCGGTGGCGGTACGGCAGGTTGGGCAGCGATTGAAGCGCTACGCAAGCTTGATGACTGCTTGCCCATCACACTCATCACTGCCGACAGTGGCGACCGTTATATGAAGCCGCAGCTATCCATCGCCATCAGCCAAAACAAAACGCCCGACACCTTAATCACCAAGCCTGCCGCAGAGCTTGCCAAAACGCTAAATATCGGACTTGTGGCGCATACCTTTGTCATGCACATTGACCCCAAAAAACGCCAAGTACGTACCACTCGGGGCGATTTTGGTTATCGGCATTTGATTTTGGCACTGGGGGCGACCCCTGCTTTGCCTGCGTGTTTGCCACCAGACTTGGTGTGGCGTATCAATCATATTGATATGTTTGGCAAATTACAAGCTAAGCTGTCCGCCCGTCCCAATCAGCACATTGCGGTGATTGGCGCAGGTATGATTGGTGTGGAGCTTGCCGAAGACATCGCCAAAGCAGGGCATCAGGTAACGCTGATTAACCGTGATGAACTTCCCCTTGCCGAGATTTTACCGCCATTGGCAGGCGAGCGTGTCAAAACCGCCTTGATGGGCATTGGCATTGAGTATGTGGGCGGCGCTAATTTACAAAGTGTCAGCCAAAGCGATGATGGACGTTATCAAATTATCATTGATAATCAAATACTTAGCTTTGATGAAGTGGTGGCAAGCACAGGGCTAAAACTGGACACACGTCTGCCTGAGCGTATGGGGCTTGCTCACTGTCAGCAAGGGGTGGCTGTTGATGAGCGCACCTTACAAACGTCCAATCCTGATGTGTTTGCCATTGGCGATTGTATCACCATTGATACCAAACCTTGCCGCTTTGTTGCGCCACTGCGTGAACAAGCTGCCACCATTGCCCATCAGATATTGGGGCTTGAACATACAGGTTATGCGCACAAACCGCCGATGGTACGCCTAAAAACCAAATCCATCATCGTGTCAGTAACGGGCAATCCAAGCAAAACTTTAGATTGGCAAGTGATTGATAATACAGATAATTTACTTGTACTTACTCAAGACGTTGATGGGCAAACCACCGCCAAAATTGAGCTAAAACAATAAAGCGGTTATCCAACTTACCTTTATTCCAAAAACGCATAAAAGTAGCCAAAAATAGCACTATGCTGTCTTTTGGCTTTCACTTATGATGGCGTTTTTATTTGACACTTAAAAAATCATGCCTAATATTTTTCGCCCTTTTGATGATAAACCGCTAAATTTTGGCTGCACCTGTGGCAAACATTCAAGCCAAATGGAATGCAATCAAAGCCTGCTACTTGATGAGCGATTTGCCCATATCCAAAACGACAGCCGCAGCGAGCACACCACCACCGATATGATTGAAGCGGTGGCAGTCAAAGCGCTGTTTCCGCATGAGCCAACTCGCCGTGCGTTTTTAAAATCGGTGGGTAAAGGCGCTGCCCTTGCTGCCATCGCAAGCGTTTTGCCCCTAGCAAGCCTGCAAGAAGCCGCCGCCATTGATGTGCTAAAACCTGAAAAAAAGAGCGTGGACATTGGTTTTTTGCCGATTTTATGCTCAACGCCACTCATCATGGCTGACCCATTGGGCTATTATGAAGAGCAAGGTGTCAAAGCCAATTTACATAAAAGGGCAGGTTGGGCACTCGTGCGGGATCAGATGATGAACCGAGAGCTTGACGCAACGCATTTTCTTGCGCCCATGCCACTTGCCATCAGTCTTGGCTTAGGCTCTGCCAAACAAGACATGAAAGTCGCCGCCATTCAAAACACCAACGGTCAAGCGCTGGTGATGGCGCTTAAACATAAAGACAATAAAGACCCCCGTAACTGGAAAGGCTTTACCTTTGCCATTCCGTTTGAGCATAGTATTCACAATTATCTATTAAGATATTTTTTGGCAGAACATGGACTTGACCCTGATAAAGATGTCAAGCTACGCCTGACCACGCCGCCTGATATGATTGCCAATTTAAAAGCAGGCAATATTGACGGCTTTTTTGGGCCTGAGCCGTTCAATCAGCGTGCTGTTTGGGACAAGGCAGGCTATATTCACACGCTGAGTCGTGATATTTGGCTTGGTCATCCGTGCTGTTCGTTTGGTACATCACAGGCGTTTATCAATGAAAATCCGCAGACCTTTTTGGCGATGTATCGGGCGATTATCAAGGCAAATGT
>JBHBMT010000149.1:0-8263 GCA_041773075.1 Moraxella sp. | reverse complement strand
TATCTTCACAGGTAATTAATAGGCGAGCGGTGTTATGGGTGGTGGTTGTCATAATAAAACGTGATTGATAAGAAATTTGTTATTCTATCACAAAACATAATTTATGCTAGGGCGTGTTGATATTTCAATTTGAGTGAAAAATTTTAGCTAAGCGTCTGCTTTTTAGGCGATGAGCTTAAGGCAATATGATGCTCTTGGCAAGGTGGTTAATAACAAAAAAGGCAGAAGTTGGCTTGTTTTTCACCAAAAGCGCGTCTAAAGCCTAAAATTTAATATCTTTTCTTAAGGCGTGTGATATACCAACACGTCTTAAGAATCTTCGGGGGTATTTTTTAAGCCTTGTTTTACACCTTTTACAGCCGTCTTGGTGCGTCCAAACCAATGGCGAGCTTTTTTGACGCGGCGTGTCCATCGTGCCCATTTGCTTTCGGTAAAGGCGCTGTCTCCTTTAGGGATTAAAATGGTGTTGCCAGCTTCGTCAATGGCATCATTGGCGGTACTATCAAAGCTTGCGCCTTGATTGGATAGTCTATCGCTGACACCTTCACTTTGCGCAACAAGACGTACGGTATCTTGTTTTTGACGTAAGGGTGCGCTATCAAACAGCTTTGATAGAGGAATATTTAGGCTGTCTTTGGCGCTTTGTTCTACTTTGGATAACTTGTCATATAGTTCTACAAACCACGGATCATAATCAGCGGATTTAAGCTGATCTAGTTCATCTTTGATAGGCAGAGGATAAGGCAGGGTTTTATAAAACTGCCATAGGTTGATGGTGCTTAAGTCTTTTTTTAGGGTGTAATCATCATTTTCGGTTTTAACAATGATATTATGATGCGCCAGTTGGTAGAGGTAGCTTTGCCATTTGGGTAGCTCTTTGCGTCCAAGCATATCGCGCAAAGCCTGCTCGCTAGTGCCCACCCCTTTTTGATAGTTTTTGTAAATTAAATTTAGCATATCCAACAAGCTTAACAAAGGGTGACGCACAGGCACTTCTTTGGATTCAAAAATGGTTAGGGTGTAGCTAATTTCCACCCCAAGTAGAATCAAATTCCATGACACATAAATCCATAACAAAAATACAGGCAAGGCTGCAAACGCCCCATAAATGGCTTCATAGCTGGTAAAATTAACAATGACCACCCCAAAGATGCGCTTGACGCATTCAAACAGTATCGCTACCACCACGCCTGCAATGATGGCATTGCGCCACGGCACTTTGGCTCTAGGGATAAACCAATACATTCCAATAAAGCCTGCCATCATGACCAAAAATGAAATAATTTGCGCCCAAATGCCCCAGTCAATCCCATAGCCTGCCACTTTGCGATTCAAAAAATCCAAGCTCTGTACCATACTGCTAGCAGCAAATGCAACGCTTAAAATAACAGGACCTAGGGTAATAATCGTCCAGTAGCGCATAATGCTGTTGGTGTTGGTGGGATGATCTTTGATGCGCCAAATTTGATTAAAGGCGGTCTCAATGGTCATCAAGGTCATGATGGTGGTAATAAATAACATCAACACCCCAATGGCGGTGACATTGACGGCTTTGTCAGCAAAGCTTTGTAGATAGACCTGCACCTGAATGCCTGATGATGGCAAAAGATTGCTATACAGTGCGGCTAGCATCTGATTTTTGATGTCTGATAAGGCAGGTGTGGTAGAAAAGATAACGAGCAGTACCGTAATAATAGGCACAAGGGATAATAGCGTGGTATAGGTGAGGCTGCTGGCTTTTTGGGTGCAGTTGTCATCCAAAAAATGACGCACCAAAGAGCGCAAGTACATAAACCATGGTTTGGTAGCAAAAGGGAGTTTGTCAAAAAAATGAATCATGGCTGGTTGGCGACCAAAAAAGCAATATTCTCCCTAGTTTAACAAATATTAGTAATGTGTACAAAGCTTGTTACAAGAAGTCACTATATTTTGAACATACAGTCACCAACAAAAGTGCCAGCTTAAACCTTTTGGGTGCTGGGTGTGGGTTTTCGCTAGGGGGTGTTTGTGGTATGATGGTTCTTTTTGAATGAGGGTGAATGACAATGGTGGCACCTTATGTTTTGGTCTTGTATGACAGCACGCATGGCGCAACACGACAGTTGGCTTATTTGATTGCTGAAGGGGTTTTGAAGGCAGGCGTGGAGGTAAAAATCCGCTGTGTGCCTAAGGTGAGTGCGGTTTGTGAGCAGGTTGCACCCAATATTCCTAGTGAGGGTGACATTTATTGTAGCCAAGCAGACTTAATAGGGTGCGCAGCGGTGGCACTAGGTAGCCCAACCCACTTTGGCAATATGAGTGCTAGCATGAAGTATTTTTGGGACAATACAGTGGCAGTGTGGCTGTCAGGACAACTACAAGGCAAGCCTGCGTGTGTATTTACCAGTACAGGGTCACTACATGGTGGGCAAGAGAGCACCTTATTAACCATGATGTTGCCATTGTTGCATCATGGTATGATGGTGTTGGGACTGCCTTATGCGCATGGTGCTTTGAGCAAAACACAAAGTGGTGGTACGCCTTATGGGGTGAGTCATTGGGCGGGCACATCCAATGAAAAAGGCATCAGTGGTGATGAAAAAACATTGGCAATCGCACAAGGGGAGCGCCTTGCGTGGGTTGTCAAAAAACTGGGGGAGTAAGCGATGAAATCACAGACATCACCTCATCCTAAGCTTGTTTATCAATATGCCCAGCGTTTGCGGTGGACGTGGTATGCTTGGCTTGGGTTTTTGTTGGTGATTATGCCAATTGTGATGACGATGGGAGTATCACAAGCCAAAACCAGTGTGGCGGCTTTGTTTGTGTGGCAAGCACTAAAGGCAATGCCTGCACTGATAGCCACGCCTTATATTCACCGAGCAAATAACGCTTATGCTTTGATTGTAATTTCTTTGATGATGATGGTGTATTTAGGGGTGAGCGCCAGTCAATGGCTGATTCATTGGTATGAAAGTGCACCTATGGCACTAATAGTAGGCTATGGTATAGAAAGTAGTTTATTGCTACTGCTGATGGTGTGGTTGTTTATACTGCTAAAAAAAATGCCCGCCATGCACAAGCAGACGGACGGCTGATAACTTGCTGTTTGAATCATTAAGTGCAACTTGACTATAAAATAGCACTTGCATCTTTGATGAGTTTTTCTAATAAAGTGGTGGCTTGAGCGGTTTCGGCAAGTAGAGCTGTTTTTTGCGACTCTAGGTCAGCAAGACGATCATACAAATCCAAGCAATGCAAGACCAGCAACTCCTCATTGGTGGGGTTTTTGCCATGCACATGGCGACGAATATCTCTAAGCGCTGCATTGATGGCATCGCTATTGTCTTTGAGGGTGTGAACATCGTCAGCAGGGCAGGTAATACGATGGGGTGTGCCTGCAATGCTAATATCTACCTTAACAAAGGCAGGTTTGGTTTTGTTGGCATCTAGCAGGGTGTCTAGCAAAGGGCTACTGGCTTGACTAGGCTGGCTAAGTTTGTCTAGCTTGCCAAGATTTCCCAAGCCACTACCTTTAGCAGCTTCTTTGGTAGAGGTATCGGCTGTATGAGTTGGTTTGATATCTGCTTGGGTGGCGTTTGTTTGGGGGGGTTGATTGGTGTCTGCCAATGCTTTGGGGGCAGGCATGTCAATTTTGATGGGGGTGGTTTGTTCTGATTGGGTGGGTTGTTTTTTTTGAGATTGCCAGTTGGCAAGTGTGGGGTTGATGGGTTTTTTCATTGGGATGTCCTAACTGTCTTAAGGTGGTTATGGTTATTTTGTGTCTGCTTTGTTAGTGGCATTACCATCAATGGTGCGCAGCCAAGTTTGTACCACTTCAGCGCGTTCCATGGCTAAGCGATTTTTGGCTTTTAGAGCGTCATTCTCTGCTTTTAGGGCGTTGTTTTCTGCAAGTAATTGTTCGTTGGTGGTGGCAAGTTCCTCTACGCGCACTCCCATAGATTTATGCGCTTCTTGCAAAGACAATAGGGTGTCTTGACTGTGGTCAAATTTTTGTGATAATTCCAAAATAGTGCGCTCGTATTCCGCTTGGTGGTCGGGCTTGTTTTTGAGATTGGCAAGTTCAGTGGCAACAACATGGTATTGAGTGGTGATTGCAGCAAGGGTTTGTTCTAACTGTTGTAGTTTGGCAAGCATAACTATCCTTAAAAATATCAAGATATCCAAAATAATACCATTAACCGCCTATAAAATAAATGCGTGTGTGTCGCTTTTTTGTGTTTTATTTGGCAAATTTTTATACCAAACTTGTGATTTGCAAGTTTGGCTTTATATAGCAACTTTTTAAGATGTAAGGGTAGCAAGCCTATGAATGATTATTTATCGGGGTATGGTGAGTGGCTAGAAGCATTTGCTGATTGGACAGATGTGTCAATTAGTGAGCTTCATGGCTTGATGACAGGTATTGTGTGTGCGTGCAATCCTCCAACGACACAAGAATGGATACGCCTTTTGGAGGAGTTGAGCTTTGCTATACCCAACCAAAAAGCACTAGAGCTATTAAGTGAGTATGGCGAAGATGTGTCATTTGCGCTCAAAGACAAAGATGATGCCTATGCCTATGAGCCATTGGTGCCTGATGATGAACATGAGATTGAAGAGCGGATTTTGGCACTAAAAGATTGGGCGGGAGGCTTTATTACAGGCATTGGGGTGGCAGATTGCCATCTTAAAACAGATGAAACCGAATTATTAGCAGATTTGGCTAAAATTGCCAGCATCCGCCTAGAGGAGGAAGAGGATTTTGCTGGGGGTGAGGAGATGTATTTACATTTGTTTGAGTTTGCGCGCATGGTGCCTGTCAGTTTGGCATCACGCAACAAAAAAAATGTCACAGAGCTTGCCTTGATTAAAGGATTGCAATTGGGTAGAAAAACCGCTCAAGAGATACAGGACGAAAAAGCACAAGCCTTTTTGGCAACGTGTGTCACAGATGCCATGCATTCAAAACAATAACGAGGGCATCAGCTGTCAAAACCTATCTTTGGGGCAATATTATCACAATCATCACAAGGAATTTTTATGTCTTATCCTAGTACCAGCAGTGAGTGGTTGATACGTTTGATTGGTTTTCCAACCATCAGTAGTCAGTCTAATTTGGCGCTGATTGAGGATGTGGCGCAGTATTTGCGCAGCTTTAAGATTGAGCCTGTCTTGACCTTAAATAGCGATAATACCAAAGCCAATTTGTTTGCAACTATTGCAAACATCAATGATGAGCACGAGGGTAAGCAAGGTGGTATTGTCCTATCAGGGCATAGTGATGTGGTGCCTGTGGCAAATCAGGCATGGACGCGCCCACCATTTGTGGCATGGATAGATAATGAGCGTATCTATGGGCGTGGCGCTTGTGATATGAAAGGGTTTATTGCGTGTATGCTTGCTTTTGTGCCAACAGCGGTGAGCCTTGCCAAAGAAAATCGCCTAAAAACACCACTGCATCTTGCCATTTCTTTTGATGAGGAGGTGGGATGTCTAGGTGCGCCCTTGTTGCTAGAGGATTTAAAGACAAGGGGAGTGCATCCTGACTATTGCATTGTAGGAGAGCCTACCAATATGCAAATGGTGGTGGCGCACAAAGGGATTAATGTCTATACCTGCCGTGTGCATGGGCGGTCAGCTCATTCAAGTCTGACTCATCAGGGTGTTAATGCCATTAGCTATGCTGCCAAAATGATAGGGTTTATTGACCAATTGGCAGAGGAATTAAAACACCATCAAGAAGCTGATGAGGAGTTTGATGTGCCTTATGCAACCTTGTCAGTAGGTATGATTAGTGGCGGTACGGCGACCAATATTGTGCCAAATTTGTGTGAGTTTAGTTTTGATTATCGCAATTTACCCACCATGAGTCTTGAGGAGGTATTAACACCCATTCATGAGCATGCTAAGTTTTTATCAAAACAAATGCAACAAGTAGATGCCCAAACAGGCATTGACATCACTCAAACCGAAAAGGTTCCTGCCATGACCGACAAAGACAGTGCCAAGCTGCAAGCGCTGGTATCGGCACTGCTTACAAATCAGCCAATAAACAAAAAGGCGAAAGTGGCTTATGCTACTGAAGGTGGGCAATTCACCAATGCGGGCATCGCAACCATTATTTGTGGTCCTGGTAGTATAGAGCAGGCGCATAGAGCAGATGAGTATGTGGCAATCAGTCAGCTAGATAAGTGTGATGCACTGATTCGGCGACTATTTTGCTAAGCATTCAGTTTTTATCAAAACATATAAACAGGGTATAAAGCGTGACAATTGATACCTTTTTTTGGTTTGTAGCGAGCGTCTTTATGATTTCGGCAACGCCTGGTCCGAATATGCTGCTTGCGTTTGTGCATGGATTAAATTATGGACTTAGGCGTACGTTATGGACATTATTGGGCTTGAGTATCGGGCTGTTTGTGCTGTTATTGGCAGCGCTACTTGGGCTAGATGTGTTGTATTGTCAGTTTCCATGGGCGCTCACAGGCATCAAGGTACTGGGTGCGCTGTATTTGATGTATTTGGGTGTGGTCTCTTGGCGAAGTAATAACACTAAGCTTGAAGCTGGTGGTGCGTCACAGCCTTTGACACCCATGCAGCATGTGCGTTTGGGAATATGGGTGTCGTTGTCCAATCCCAAAGCAATCTTGTTTTTTGCGGCACTTTTTCCAAAATTTATTAATTTTAAGGCGCCATTATTGAGTCAATATGTGATTTTGGTGATTGGGTTTTTTGTGGTAGAGACATTTTGGCAACTTGTTTATGCCACAGGGGGTGTGCGCTTGGCAACTTGGTTGCAGACAGGCAATCGCTTGCGTTGGCTTAATCGCTTGTGTGGTGTACTGTTTATGGTGATTGCCATAGGGTTGTTGTGGGAAGTATTTGTCTAAAAAAAAGCTGAGGGTTTGATAACCCCCCAGCTTTTTTAAGGTTGATGGTGAGCTTATAGACCACGACATTGGTCTTCTTTGTTGCCATTTACGCGGTTTGCTTTGCCTGTGGGCTGTTTGCTGTTGCTCTTACATTGTAGATTGCCATTGACTGTGTTGTTTTCTACTTTGGCGCTGGCGCGGTTGTTAAATAGCTGAATATCACCATCAACGCTTGCCTTTGAGATGCGGATAGCGCCACTTTCTTTGATTTGAATGTTGCCATTGACTAAGCCGCCATTGACGGTGACAGATTTGGCTTTTTCAGCTTGAATATCGCCATCAACTTGGGCGTTGTTGGCTACTAGCGCACCACCTGAATACACTTTGACATTGCCATCTACTGTGGTGCCATTTAAGGTACAAGTACCGCTACGCACCACCACATCTCCATCAATGTGTTGTTTGCCAAGACTGCCTTTGCAGTTGTAGTCACCAGCATAAGCTGTACCAGTCATAGCCAGTGCCAAAGCAGAACCTACCACAAGTGTTGAGAACATTGATTTCATAATACACCTCAAAAATAAATACAAGAATTTAGAGCAAGTAGGACACTTGTCTCTGTGTTTATTTTGTTTTAAAACAAGTGTGCTTTCAAGTGATTTTACACACGCTTACCAAGTTATAATTATTGATTACTTCTTATGATAACTTAGTCTATATTACCAAACATTTTGGCTAGGTTTTGTTAAAATTTTACATCTTGTTACAAATAAAGTAACATCATCAATGAGTATATCGGTACCTTTGGGCATCTTAATGACTTTGCTTAAGTCAAAAACACCAAGCCTTTGGCAAAATCATCAAGGCGTAACTTGGGTATTTTTTAAATAAATGTTGGATATGGCGGTATAATTTTTGAATTTGCACACAAATTGGGCTATTATAGATGAGCAAAAATTTATTGGGCGCTCAAGGCACTTTTGATAAAGAACCCACAGCGCAAATTGGCATTATGCCTTAATTAAAGGAGTTGTTATGTCTGATATGTTGGCTAATTATAAAAATCATGTGGCAGAACGTGCTGCACTTGGCGTTCCTCCAAAGGCGCTAGATGAGCAACAAACTGCTGATTTGGTTGCTCTATTAAAAAACCCACCTGCAGGTGAAGAAGCGTTTTTGGTGGATTTGCTAGAAAATCGTGTACCAGCAGGGGTGGATCAAACTGCCTATGTCAAAGCAGCATTTTTGGCAGCACTTGCCAAGGGTGAGGCTCAATCGCCATTGGTATCTAAAGAGCGCGCTGTTTATCTGTTAGGCACCATGCTTGGTGGCTATAACGTTGCACCATTAATTGATTTACTAGACGATGCCCAATTAGGTGGCTTAGCTGCTGATGCACTCAAAAAGAC
>JBHBMT010000148.1:0-4670 GCA_041773075.1 Moraxella sp. | reverse complement strand
TGAGCCAAGAGATGATGAAAATCTATAGAGAAGAAAAAGTCAATCCTATGGCGGGGTGTTTGCCTATTTTGATGCAAATGCCGATTTTCTTGGCGCTATATTGGGTGCTTGTGGAGAGCGTGGAGCTGCGCCATGCCCCTTGGATACTGTGGATTCAAGACTTGTCAGCCATGGATCCTTGGTTTATTTTGCCCATCTTGATGGGGGCAACTATGTATGTTCAGCAGCTATTAAACCCACAGCCTACCGACCCAATGCAAGCAAAAATTATGCGCATTTTGCCATTGGTATTTACGGTGTTTATGCTCTTTTTCCCAGCAGGACTGGTACTATATTGGACGGTAAACAACCTGTTTAGTATGACGCAGCAGCATCTTATCAATAAAAAAGTAGAAAAAGAGTATCAGCAAAAACAAAAAACGGCATAATCATCCTCAATACACCCTAAAACCTTGTCTTAATTAGGCAAGGTTTTTTGTATGTAAAAACCCCCACAGACAGTCAAAACATGATAAGATAATTGGTTTATTTAATTTAAAAAAAAGGTATTTTATGGCTCGTACCATTGCCGCCATTGCCACTCCTTTAGGTCAAGGAGGGGTGGGTATTGTGCGTTTATCAGGGGATAAGGCGTATGCCATTGGCTGTCAATTGACCAAAAAACGCGCACTAAAAACACGCTATGCACATTTTGCGCGTATTTTTGATGGAGCAGATGAAATCATTGATGAGGCGGTGGTGTTGTATTTTCAGGCACCACACTCATTTACAGGTGAGGATGTGGTAGAAATTCAAGGGCATGGCGGTATGGTGCTTTTGAATTTGATTTTGGCAAGGTGTTTTGAGTTGGGGGCGTATCAGGCAAGTGCGGGGGAATTTTCTTATCGTGCGTTTGAAAATGATAAGTTGGATTTAATGCAAGCTGAAGCCATCAGTGATGCGATTAGTGCGACCAGTGTGGCAGAGGCGCGTTCTGCGGTGCGATCATTGTCAGGAGAGTTTTCCAAAAAAATTCATACCCTAAATCATGATATTACCAATATTCGTTTGTATGTAGAAGCAGCCATTGATTTTAGCGATGAAGAAGATGTGGACTTTTTGGGTGATGGCGTGATTGTGGCGCGCATTGAGTCAATTATTGCACAGCTTGAGCACAGCCTAAGCTTAGCAACCCAAGGAGCATTGCTAAAAAATGGGGTACAGGTGGTTTTGGCAGGTAGACCTAATGCAGGAAAGTCCAGTTTGTTAAATACATTGGCGGGGATTGAGCGCGCTATTGTTACCGATGTGGCAGGTACCACACGAGATACCTTGCAAGAAACATTGGTATTAAAGGGATTGACAGTGCATTTAACCGATACAGCGGGTTTACGAGAAACGGTAGATGCTGTTGAGCAAATCGGTATTGATAGAGCCAAAGATGCCATTGCTCAAGCAGATGTGTTGGTACTGGTATATGATGTGTCGCAAGAAGATGACCCTGTGGCATTGTGTCAAGCATTGTTTGGTGATTTAACCAATCATACGGTGTTGTTGGTAGGAAACAAGGTGGACTTAACCCAGTACAAGGCAGGTCAAATCAACATTGCAGGGATGCAAGGCGTATATGTTTCATGTGAAACAAAAGCAGGGATTGATACCTTAATTGAGACGTTGTGTGAAATGGTTGGGTTTTATCCTAATGACAGTGCAGTGATTGCGCGTACGCGTCATGTAGATGCGCTAAAACGAGTATTGGCACAGTGTCATGCAGCCAAAGAGCAATTGGTGGTCTATCAAGCAGGGGAGTTGGCAGCGGAGAGTTTGCGCTTGGCACAAAAAGAACTTGGTGAATTGACTGGCGAGTTTCGTAGTGATGATTTACTTGGGCTTATTTTTTCAAGTTTTTGTATCGGAAAATAATCATGCATTGTCCTTATTGTAATGCCCCAGATACCAAAGTAGTGGATTCGCGCCTTGCTGCTGAAGGGACGCAGGTACGCCGCCGCCGCCAATGTATCGAATGTACAGAGCGTTTTACTACCTTTGAGGCGGTGGAATTGGTGATGCCAAGAATCATCAAATCCAGTGGCAAAATTGAGCCTTATGATGTATTAAAGTTAAAGCGTTCTATTGCTTTGCCTTTACAAAAACGCCCTGTTAGCTTAGATGAAATGGAGGCGATGATCAGTCGTATTGAAAAAAAATTACGCCAAACAGGGGAGCGGGAAATTTCTTCTAATGTGCTTGGTGAAATTGTTATGATGGAATTAAAGGCGCTTGACGATGTGGCGTATGTGCGTTTTGCTAGTGTGTATCGCAATTTTCAAGACATTGAGGCGTTTGCCCAAGAGCTTGCCAGTATTCGCCCTAAGCCTTTGGAGTTAACCATCCATAACCAAGAGGAGGAATAAGTGCTTACAGAGGAGATTAAAGCTGGGCTTTCGCCTGCACAACCATCAGATGAATATTATATGATGCTGGCAGTAGAGGTTGCCAAAAAGGGGCTATATTTGACACGTCCCAATCCTTCGGTGGGGTGTGTGATTGTCAAGGCAGGTCAGGTGGTGGGCATAGGAACAACTGCCAAAGTGGGTGGCTCTCATGCTGAAGTCTTTGCCTTAGCGCAAGCAGGCATACAAGCACAAGGCGCAACCGCTTATGTGACGCTAGAGCCTTGTAGTCATACAGGACGCACACCTCCTTGTTGCGATGCACTGATTCAGGCAGGAATTGCTCGTGTAGTTATTGCAGTGATTGATCCTAATCCCAAAGTATCAGGCGAAGGGATTAAACGCTTGCTTGCTGCCTCTGTGGCGGTAACAATATTATCAGGGATAGCACAGGCGTATGCGATAAACGCGGGGTTTTTAAAGGCGATGGCAACCAAATTGCCTTTTGTGCGTCTAAAGCTTGGGATAAGCTTAGATGGTAAAATTGCCATGAAAAGCGGAGAATCTAAGTGGATTACAGGTAGTGAAGCTAGGCAAGATGTACAAAAGCTGCGCGCGCGTAGTGCAGCGATTATTACAGGAAGTCAAACCATCTTGGATGACAATCCTGCGCTGACAGTTCGTGAGTGTGTGCTCGGTGTGCCTATTGCTGATATCCCTACTCCAAAAAGCGTGGTTGTGGATAGGCGTGGTAGACTGGCATTGGGTGATGCTTATCAAGTCACTCAGCGCGCAGATACCTTGTTGTGGCAGGGTGAGCTATTGCCTTTGTTACAAACATTGGTAAAAGAATTTTTGTGTTATGATGTGTTGGTGGAGGCGGGTGCGCAATTAGCAAGCGCCTTTATAACTGCTGGATTGGTTGATGAGTTGATTGTTTATCAAGCGCCTTGTTTATTGGGTGCTGATGCCAATTCTATGTTTGTAGGTCATTTTACTCACCTTAGTGAACAGGTGCGCTTGCAGTTAATCAGTTGTGAGCGGTTGGGTGAAGATATAAAGCTGCGATTTGCTTTGCCATCAAGTTATCCACAGCCTTATAAAGACTATTTAACCAGCACCATATAAGCATAATAACAGATCAAATTGGCTTGTGGATAACTTATATAAATTAACTGTGAGATACTTATAAGGTGTTAAAGCTATCCCTTTGAAAATCTAGGTTTCATGTGAAACTTATAAAAGGTTTAACCAAAAGATATTACCCTGTGGATAATTAATTTTTTCTTTTGAAAAATATCAAAGAATTTGGACTAAAACCAAAAGTTATCCACAAAGTTGATAATAATGAGTTGTGGTGATGTCATGATTAATATTTAAGGATGTGTATGTTTACAGGTATTATAGAAACGGTAGGTATAATTACTGCCATTACACCAACAGCGGGTGATGTGCGCTTATGGATTTCTGCTCCTAAACTTGATTTTAGTGATGTCAAATTGGGGGATTCTATTGCATCCAATGGTATTTGCTTGACAGTGGTGGCAATAGAGGGGGTGAGTTATGCGGTTGATGTGTCACGTGAAACATTGCAAAAATCGGCATTAAGCACTTGGAGGGTTGGCGATACAGTCAATCTTGAAAAAGCCATGTTGCCAACCACTCGTTTTGGGGGGCATATGGTGGCAGGTCATGTTGATGGGGTGGGTGAAATTGTGGTCATGCAAGCGGATGCGCGCTCTATTTATATTGAAGTTAAGCTGACTGATGAGCTGATGCGTTATACTGCCAACAAAGGTTCTATCACTGTTGATGGGATTAGTTTGACAACCAACACCATTAAAGCCAATGACAACAGAGTCTGCTTAAATGTGATTCCACATACTGCTACTGTAACTAATATTGGTAAACATTGGTATGTGGGGGCTAAAGTCAATATTGAGGTTGATTTGGTGGCGCGTTACTTGGAGCGATTGTTACAGACATCGCAAACACATCAAAAGTTGTCTGTATTAACTGAAGAATTTTTGATTCAAAATGGGTTTGGACGATAAATGACAAAAATAAGTGTGTCACTTATTTTTGTTTTTTTGATGTTAAGTTGAATTTTTTAATTAGTATTTGTAAATTTACTGATATTTGATGTATTTTAAGAGTGTATTAAATTTACGCATGATATTTATGGGTTGTGTTTGTTATTAAAATCAAACATTAATATATCCTTAATCTGTTAATATGATTTAAAATAAATTTTCTATATTCTTTGAGTTTAATTAAAATTTATTAATATATTTTAAT
>JBHBMT010000147.1:0-4067 GCA_041773075.1 Moraxella sp. | reverse complement strand
GCCCAAACGAGAGAAAAATTCGATTGAGTCAGAAGACATCATGGCAAAAATCCGTGAGTCAAGCCTGATGGGAAAGCGGTTGCAACAAGCTTGGCGAGAAAATTTACATCAGATGAGTCCAGCTCAAGCATTTGCTGCATTACACGCCAGTCTTTGGATATATTCTGGTGTGCAAGATGAGCAGCTTTGGCGGCAGATTTATCATAACATCATCACCAAACAGCCATTTTTAAGACTGGGTAACGCCATGATTTGGACGGTAGAGTTGCCCAAAACCAATTACGGTTATTATGGTGCCGCAAATGCAGCAGAAAATTCAAAAGCTCAACTATTCACCACTCATCATATCATCCCAGATGATGTAAGCTTAATGTGGATAGTTTATCTAAAACAACATCTACCAGTAAAAGCACCAACATTTGAACAAACCATGCAGGCTTTTGAAAAAGCCATGCAAGCTTGTCAGCAAACAAGCAAGCTAAAAACCAATCATATCAAATCGATGGAAAAAGGCTTATATCATAATAGACAACTACTTACAAACTCCAAACTTGATATGCAAATGTCAGCCATTGTCAGTGATCGACAAAAGCATACAAGCATCAGTGTTGCCAATTGGGTGCAGTATCATGCGCCTAAATTTAAAGCGCTATCGACAGCATTATCAGACTCATTATTTGGCAATTTGACACCGCTTAAATCAAAAGTTTCAACAAGTGATACTGCTCTTGTTGCCTACAAATCAAATTTGGTGCGTGACATTCGCCATATCCTGACGCCAGGTGCCACCACTACCGCTATTGGCGATTCGCTTAAAGCACTTAGCAATCAGACGCAGATTCCTGCTCAACTGGGGCTAATTCACTGGTCAAGTGATTTACTCAAAGCCAGGAATCAGCCTGCAAGTATCAAACGCTATTTGAGCGAGGTTGGGCATTGGTTTTTGCATTTTGTGCAAGATCAAGACATAACAACTTGGGATGGCGATGATTTTATAAATTTATACGAAAATATTATTCATCAAACAAAGAAGAGTAAGCCGGGCTACACAGCAACTGTATTAAGATCTTTGCATCTATCCTTGCAGCGGCACTGTCCAGAAGTTGGTAGTGTTTTCATTGCCAGCAAAAGTGATGGTATGGTGGTTGAACCCATCCTTATTTCGCCGATCATGTATGCACATATTCACAATCTGATCGAATCATCTGCATTAAGTGATTATAACAAAAAGCTATTAAGTATTATTTTTATTCTTTTGTATCGCACAGGGATGCGTATCAATGAGCTTTTGGGGCTTAAACTTAGGGATTTTGAGTATAATGCTAGGAAAAAACAAGATCAGGAGAATAAGCAAGAACAAGAAATCACACTAAACATTTTGATCCGCCCCAATGGCTATCGCAGTATCAAATCTGATGATGGTCATCGTAGGCTTTGCCTGCAGCCACTGCTCAAACCATCAGAGCTACAACTGGTGCAGAAATGGTATTTATTGCGCAAAGAAAGAAATGAGGAATATTTTTTGACATTGGAGAATAAATCTGGTGCGCTTGAGTATCGCGAAATCCAAAAGCCAATCTCGGTGATATTGGATACTTTGCCCTATAAGGTGACACCACATGGCTTTCGTCATAATGCCATTAGTGTGATGGCGATGATTTTGGGTAATGTGGATGTATTATTACCGCACTTTAGTGATTATACCACTGATGAAATATCGACCATCAAAAAGCATTTTTTGGGTGAAAAATACCAAACTTCTACTGTGGCTTGGCGTGTTTTGGTACAATTTGCAGGTCATGCATCACCTGAAACCACATTTTCTAGCTACATTCATGTGGCTGATTTGATTGCGTATAGCCAAATGGCTCATGCAACGATTGAAATGCCTGCGCCTTTGGTGGAGACGCTGACGGGGCTTCGTCGTCAAAGTTTTAGTGACAACGGTCATCGCGCCTATGATAAAGTCAGTGGCATGGTGAACTTAAATGATATTCGTACACTGATTATTAAACAACTGGGCAAAGATTTTTCCCACAAACCCACCCCTGTCAAGCTGCGTACTGCACAAACTCTAGCACATCAATCATCGCGCGATCATAAGATTCCTAATGTGTTAAGAATGGGTTTTCGTGTGGCTGTGATGGAGTTTTTGGAAAAATTACAAGACAATTACCCATTTGAGTATGCCAGACCTGAGGGTTTGGATATAACGAAAGCAGAAAGAATCAAAGCCCATATTGACACCAATCGTCAAACATTAAAACCATATTTAAGCGGTGGTGCGCAGTATCTGCCAATCATGCCCAAAACCAAGCAGGAAATCACCTTGCTCCATAATTTGTTTGAAAAATTAGGCGAGCTGTATCAAACAGATCGCAAAGCATTTGATGATTTTGTGATGATTTTATACAAAGCAAGCTTTGTAAATAGCAAGATGCGAATGCCTTTTAAAGAGCGAGATTTGGTCTATCGTTTTGCTCAAATTGCTGTTAAGTTACTCGATGCGAACTCATGGGAGATTGAAGTTGCTGCCAGAGGTGGTATGAAAAAGCCTGTCAATCCAAACCAAGAGTTAGAATCATTAAAGCAAGAAACAACCATTGCCGTGAAAAAATCAACTTGTAAAAACAGCTCTTATACAGGGTTTTTGATTTCAAATACCTGTACTGTCAATCGAAAAAAGCGTAACAGTATTGCCATACTACTGCATGTGCGTTTTATGCTGATGGTGGGGGTTGATGCTTTTGCAAAAGGGCATTCAGCTGATACAAAACAGTGACTATTGTTTACACATGGTCAAAGCAGGGTTTCTCACGATCTTTAATGATTCATTAAAGAGGGTTTTGAACCATGTTATTAAACTTGCTTGGTGATAGTTGGCTGTCCAATTACTGTATATTCTATTCCGCTAATCTGCAGAGATGAGTACGTCGGTGTATTTTGACCCAAAAGCTTGCATAACGGCATTTTGTGCCCGAGCAATATCAAGTCGCCATACATCTGCAATGATTGCTTGGTGTATGGCGACTTACCTTTGGTTATCTATCAATCATTTGGCACACACGCCATCATCAACTATCGTATTTATATTTATTGAATTTAGCGACTTGGGGCATACCAATAAATCAGCACCACACATCCAGCGGTAAAAATAAAAAGGTCAAAACCATTTTCTTGATTACATCGTTTTTTGCGGTATTGATAGATGCTGTCATAGTTATCTTATTGTCTTATAACGGTAGGGAAATCGCCTTGCCATGCCAATCAAAGGTAAAATATCGCCAGTCTTAAGTATTGCAATTGCAGCAAAATCCTGATTTAATGAGAGCTAAACAACTTTGAAATCAATCTTTAGGTATGTAGGCTAAAATTGGGAATAGCGATTTGGCTCTATAAAAAAAGCGAAATAGGCGATGAGTATTTGGGCTTGGCATGGCGAACAAGATAGAAAAATTAGTAAAGATAATGGCTGTTTTTATGATAATTTGTTCTATCATGGTAATCGGCCTGATGTTTTGGATAAGTCATATCATAGCCAAAGACAAAGACCTTATCAAAAATGACACATTAAAAAGCATCATCATTGAGCAAAATCATCTGATTGTTGAGATTCAGGAGGGTTATGCTGGTGGTTTGGACATTGGTTATAATGGCCAAACCATTTATTCGCAGGACTTGGGAACAAAGGTATCAAAATTAACCATAGAAAACTACCCATCGATAATTCACGATAACAATAGTTATCATTTGATGCTGTATCAATATGAGCATGGCGGACATGGGTTTTCTGGATTTGATTTTTGTGTCAATCAGGGTCGGGTGTTCTATGGTAAGGAGTTGGGGCAATGCTCTGATTATCAATAGGTGATTGTAGATGATTAATATTAAGATTTTATTACATGCCATCGTGTTTTCTACTTGGGTTATCACTAGTTTTTATTGGGTTAGCGTACTTTATACTCGCTCTGTATATACCTTTATTTGGAGCTGGTGTTCTAAATCAATATCTAATTTTTTTGATTTTTATTATGTTGGATTTCTATTAAATCTTATGGTTGTAGTTC
>JBHBMT010000146.1:0-25000 GCA_041773075.1 Moraxella sp. | reverse complement strand
GATTGTATTTACAGGATTTTTTTTTTAAAATGGGCACCGAATAAAACTGCTTTTGCAGTTAAACAAAAAAAGGTGGTGTGGTATGAGAGCGACAAAACTGGTGTGCGTAATGTTAATCAGTATGACATTGGGGGGTGTGGCTTATGCAGATGGTTACTATGGTTCTGTAGAGCAGAGAATACAATCTGATGCAGCATACCTTCAAAAACGCCAACAAGCCATTGAACTACTCAAAAAACGCGGATATCAAACACAAAAAGTGGAAGCATACAATCATCAAGGACGAGGTGCATTAAGCATTAAAGCCACCAAAAGTGGACAAAGACATGAAATTATCATGACGTATCCTGATTTAAGAATTTTAAGAGAAAAAAAGGAATGATGGAATTTTTAGGCGCTGTCATAGACGGCGCTTTTTTGTCGGTGTAATTTCTACAAAAATTCATAAAAATATGCTAAAATCTGTCGGATTTAGCCATAAAAAAATGGCTTAAGAATAAGTATCTAAAAAAAGTAGGCGAAAGAGTATGTCAGATAAAACCCCCAGATTTTCTCGTATTTTGTTAAAGTTATCAGGTGAAGCCTTGGCAGGTGGTCGTGATATGGGTATTGATGCCTCTATTCTTGACCAAATGAGTTTATCTATTGCGCATTTGTGTGGGTTGGGTGTGCAAGTAGGTATTGTGGTTGGAGGCGGTAATTTGTATCGTGGCAGCACCCTACAAAAAGAAGGCTTGGTAGGGCGTGTGACGGGAGATCAAATGGGTATGTTGGCAACGGTGATGAATGGGCTTGCCATGCGCGATGCCCTAGAGCGCCGCAATATCAAAAGTCGCTTGATGTCGGCATTGCCTATTGGCGGAGTGACAGAACACTACAGTAGTCGTGATGCCATTCGCCACCTTAAAAATGGTGAGGTATGTATCTTTGTGGCAGGAACAGGCAATCCATTTTTTACAACAGATACAGCCGCGTGCTTGCGTGGCATTGAGATTGAAGCTGGGTTGATTCTAAAAGCCACCAAAGTAGATGGGGTGTACGACAAAGACCCTAGCAAATATGCCGATGCAATAAAATATGATAGCTTAAGTTTTGATGAAGTGCTAGAGCAAAAACTGGGCGTGATGGATTTGACTGCCATTGCATTGTGCCGTGAGCACAATGTGCCATTGCAAGTCTTTGATATGAATAAAGCCAATGCCTTATTAAATGTTGTTATGGGCGAGGCAGAGGGCACCAGAGTATCTCATTAGGGTGTGTGAATTCAACACACCCCAACCTAGTAAAAGCAATATTGGAGTGGACAAAATGATTAATGACATCAAAAAAGATGGCGAAGCGCGCATGACCAAAACGGTAGAGGCGCTTGAAAATGCGTTTAGTAAATTGCGTACTGGACGTGCTCATCCTGGTATTTTATCGGGAGTGACAGTTAGCTACTATGGCGCAGAAACCCCATTAAATCAAGTGGCGAGCATCAACGTAGAAGATGCGCGTACTTTGCTAGTACAGCCCTTTGACCGCTCTATGGTGCAGGCGGTGGATAAGGCAATTCGTGAAGCGGATTTGGGGTTAAATCCAATGACTGCTGATGTGATTCGTGTGCCAATGCCAGCATTAACAGAAGAAACGCGCCGCGATATGCAAAAAGTAGCACGCGGTGAGGCAGAATCTAGCCGTGTATCTATCCGCAACATTCGCCGTGATATGCTAAGCGACATCAAAGAGCTATTAAAAGAAAAAGAAATTTCAGAAGATGATGAGCGCCGCGCCGAAACTGATATTCAAAAAATGACGGATAAATATATTGCTGCCATTGATGCGCGTCTTGAAAAAAAAGAAAGCGAGCTGATGGAAGTTTAAGGCAATGCTGCCCTACAGCCTTATTGGTCTGTAGGGTATTTTTTGTCCAAAAGACAGATTAAGATGTTTTGGGCAGTATTCTTTTTGTTTGGTTAGCTAATAACATATGTCTATGTCTAATACCATTCCAAAACACATTGCCATTATTATGGACGGAAATAACCGTTATGGCAAAGCGCACAGCTTGGCTCGTGGCGCTGGGCATATTGCTGGCAAAGATGCACTTGACCCAATTGTAGAGCATTGCTTGGCACAAGGCGTACAAGTATTGACGGTGTTTGCTTTTTCATCAGAGAATTGGGCGCGTCCTATTGCAGAGGTTGAGCTACTCATGCAGTTGCTTGAGCGCACCATTCATGAGCAAATGCCGCGTATGGATAAGTATCGCATTCGTTTGCGTTTTATTGGGGATAGAAGTCATCTTAGTAGAAAACTGCAAGATTTGATGGCAGAAGCTGAACAAAAAACAGCCATGTTTGATGCTATGACATTGGTGATTGCTGTCAGCTATGGTGGACAATGGGATATTGCTCATGCAGCACGCTGTTTATATGCTGACATACAGGCAGGCAAATGGCGTGCTGATGATATTACTGCTGAACACTTAGGAAAATATGTGGCGCTAAGTGATGTGCCAGCGGTGGATATGCTGATACGTACAGGCGGAGATTATCGCTTGTCCAATTTTTTATTGTGGCAGTCGGCTTATGCTGAGCTGTTTTTTACACCAACTTTGTGGCCAGAGTTTACGGTAGCAGAATTGGATAAGATGATAAAGCAGTTTGCAACCCGTGAGCGCCGCTTTGGCAAAACCAGTGAGCAAATTGCTAACAGTAAGATGTAATATAAGGGTAGCCCATTATGTGGCAACGTATAAAAACCGCTATTATTTTGGTGATTATTGTGGGCGTAGCGATGTTTACATCGTCTTTGCCTATTTTGTTTTTGCCCTTATTAACTGTAGGGGTGGTGATTGCAGCGCATGAGTGGACAAAGCTGATGCCCAAACGCAAGTATCCTGCTCGCTTTATTTTATTGGTTTTGGTGGTAACATGGATTAGTTTACTTGTACCTGAGTCATGGGTGGTGTGGTGGCTGATGTCTTTTGGTATTTGGACGCTTGCCTTTAAGTGGGTGATTGATTTTCCCAATAAAGAAAAATGGTATGGGCGCAGATTGTTTGCAATGGGAGTGGTTATTTTGATTGCCGCCATCACTGCCATGTATTCTTTGTGGCAAATGTCACCATGGTGGTTGATGTATGTGTTTTTGTTGGTGTGGTGTGCTGATAGTGGGGCGTATTTTGTGGGGCGTAAATTTGGTAAGCGCAAGCTTGCACCCAATGTTTCACCCAATAAAAGCATTGAGGGATTGATTGGCGGACTGGTAACATCAGCAGTGGTGGCGGTGCTGATTGGTTGGTATATGGAGTATGAGCCACTGTTTATGATACTGATTTTGGCATTGTCTGCTGTGACCACACTGGCAAGCGTCTTGGGGGATTTGTTTGAGTCTATGCTTAAACGCCGTGCAGGTATTAAGGATTCTGGCACTATTTTACCTGGGCATGGCGGAGTACTTGACCGTATTGATTCACTATTATCGGCAACCCCTGTGTTTGCACTTGGGATTTGGTTGATAGAAACATTGGGATAATCTATGACAATAGCGCCAACTCGCCTTGCCATTTTTGGGGCAACAGGGTCTATCGGAGAGAGTACCTTAAAACTGGTGCGTCAACACCCAGATCACTATCAAGTTTATGCACTGACTGCTCATCGTCAGTTGGATAAGCTGTTGGCGTTGTGTGCTGAATTTTGCCCTAAAGTGGTGGGGGTGACGCAGTTAAGTTGTGATGAGCGTGATGAATTTGAGCGGCAATTACGTGTTTTGGGGCTTGGGTGTGAGCTTGTGGTAGGGCAGGCGGGATTTACTCATATTGCTCGCTGCGAACAAGTGGATACGGTGATAGCGGCTATTGTTGGGGCGGCAGGACTGCCATCTACTTTGGCGGCGGTGCAAGCAGGCAAAAAAGTGCTATTAGCCAACAAAGAGGCGCTTGTGATGGCAGGTGAGTTGGTTATCAAGACAGCCCAACAAACAGGAGCAGTAATCTTACCAATTGACTCGGAACATAACGCCATTTTTCAGTGCTTACCTAAAGATGTGCAAAAAGATAGGACGCAAATTCACACCCCAACAGTAGGCATAAAAAAATTGTGGCTGACAGCCTCAGGGGGTGCGTTTTTGAACAAAAGTTATGAAGAAATGCAACGCGCTAGCATCAAAGATGCTGTAACGCATCCCAATTGGTCAATGGGACAAAAAATTTCGGTTGATTCATCAACCATGATGAATAAAGGCTTGGAGTTGATTGAGGCGTGTCATTTATTTGATTTGCCAGAAAGTCAAATTGACATTGTTATTCATCCACAAAGCATAATTCATTCTATGGTGGAATATGTGGATGGGTCATTTTTGGCACAATTAGGTACACCAGATATGTGTACTCCCATCGCGCATGCACTGGCTTATCCCGAACGTATTGCCAGCGACGTGCAATCTTTGGATGTTTTGAGTTTGTCTGCACTTACATTTTCTGCACCCGATACTTCAAAATTTGCTTGTTTGGCACTGGCAAGACAGGCGGCGCGATTGGGCAATGGTGCAACCATTATTTTAAATGCTGCCAATGAGGTGGCGGTAGCGGCATTTTTGTCTGAGGAAATTTATTTAACAGACATTGCCAAAGTTGTAGAAAAAACCTTGTATCATCAAGATTTTAGCAATATTTTAAGCAAAAGTTTTGATGTATTAGATGACATTATGGCGCTGGATAATAAGGCGCGTGCTGTTGCAACGGATGTGGTTCAATCATTAGGAGGGGGGCGATGACGGGGTTGTATATGTTTTTGGCAGCCATCTGTGTACTTGCGCCCTTGGTGGCATTGCATGAGTGGGGTCATTATATTGTGGCGCGCCTGTGTGGTGTGAGGGTGCTGACTTTTTCTATTGGCATGGGTCCTAGGCTGTTTGGCTGGCAAAGCAAAAAGACAGGAACAGATTATCGCATCTCCTTATTGCCCTTAGGGGGGTATGTGCGTATGCTTGATGAGCGCGAAGGTGAGGTGGCAGAAGAGGACAAGCCATTTGCGTTTAATACCCAACACCCCCTAAAAAAAATCGCCATCGTGTTGGCAGGTCCTGTCATGAACTTTATTATCGCCATTGGGCTGTTTTTTGTGTTGTTTTTGACACCTATGGAGATGCTTAATACGCGCATTGGCAAGATACTACCAGAAACGCCAGCGGCAAACAGCGGTTTGATAGCAGGGGATAAAATTGTTGCCATTGATGGTAAACCTGTAGAAGACTGGCAACAAATCAGCTATGCCCTTGCCAGTAGGGCAGGAGAAACAGGGGTGGTGACTGTTTCGGCAATTACAGCTGATAAGCTAGCCCAAAATCAAGCCGTGGACACCGCTGCCAAACAATATCCTTTGGCGATTGAGCGATTTTTGCAGGCAGATGGACAGTCATCTGCTTTGACACAGCTGGGGTTTTTGCCTTGGCAGCCGACCATTGCGCCTGTGATTGGTGAGCTTGACCCTGCTGGCGCAGGCGCATTAATGGGGTTAAAAGTGGGCGATGCCATTACTGCTATTAATAATCAAGAAGTGGATGACTGGCTAACGGTTGCACAGCTAATTCGCGCTCATCCTGAAAAAAGCATGCAAGTGACGGTATTGAGGGCAGGCGAAACTTTGACACTGCCTATTATGCCTCAAGGTAAAAAAGTGGATGGCGTGTATGTGGGGCAGATTGGGGCTAAAGTGGCAGGTGCAGACAAGGTGAGTATCCCTGAAGAATATAAATTCACCACCAATCACAGCCCTATGCAAGCATTGAGCTTGGCAGTTAATAAAACCTATGAGCTGTCTGTTATGACCATCAGCTCAATTGGCAAAATGCTTTCAGGATTGATTGGATTGGAGAATTTGTCAGGTCCAATCACCATTGCGGATGTTTCAAAACAAAGCTTTGAGATGGGTTGGCAGCAGGTATTGTCAACAGCAGCATTGATTAGCTTGTCTTTGGCGGTATTAAATTTATTGCCAATCCCTGTACTCGATGGTGGGCATATTTTGTACCATTTGTATGAATTAATTCGTGGTAAGCCTTTGTCAGAGGGGGTACAGATGGCAGGGTTGAATATCGGTATGTTGTTATTATTGGGTTTTATGCTCTTGGCGATTAGCAATGATATTACCCGATTGTTTGGTTGATGCTACTTTTTTTGATAAAGGGAGGTGTTTTTTGGCAAAAAGTAACAAAAATACTTGCCAAAAAATCATTTTTGCCTTAACGTTAGCATATTTTGAAAAAACAGTATGTGTGCCTATGTTGCTTTTTTTTTGGGGCAATATTGGATTGTGATTATTTTTTGTGGGAAGTAAGATTATGCGTACGCCTTTTTTTGTAACTCGTACTGTCAGCGCTGCTGTGGTGCTTATAATGTCGGCTCAAGCAGTTGCTGCTCCTGTCGTGGTGAGTGCTGTTGATGTGGTGGGACTAAATCGTGTCACGCCTGAAAGTGTGTTGGCAATTTTGCCTAAGGCAGGACAGACGGTCACTGATGAGGGATTGGCGGACAGCATCAAAGCATTGTATGCCACCGAACAATTTTCTAACGTACAAGTAGATACCACAAGTGGGCGATTGGTGTATTATGTGGAAGAGCGCCCAATCATCGCAGAAATTAATTTTGAGGGAAATCGCTTGATTCCCAAAGAGGGATTAGAAGAGGGTTTGAAACAGGCGGGCTTAGCGCAAGGACAAGTCTTAAAGCAGGCTACGGTACATAACATTGAAACAGAGCTTGAAAATCAATACATTTTGCAAGGCTATTATAATAGCGATATTGAAGTTGAGCAAACCAGTTTGGATGGCAATCGAGTCAAGCTTGATATCCGATTTGTGGAGGGTAAGCCTGCAAAGGTTGTGGATATTAATATCTTGGGAAATCAAGAGTTTAGTGCTGAAGACATTAAAGATGCTATGGCGCTCAAAGAAAGTAGTTGGAATAAATTGCGTCGCTCTGACCGCTATGCTCAAGAAAAATTTGCCGCCAGTTTAGAGGCGGTGCGTGCAATGTATCTGAATGCAGGGTTTGTGAATTTTGAAATAGAAAACGCTACCTTGAATATTGATGAAGAAAAAAATAATATCTTTATTGAGATTAAGCTATCAGAAGGGGTGCGCCACAATTTTGGTAAAACCAATTTTTTGGGTAATCCTCATTATGCCAAAGAAGAGCTTGAGAAACTGGTACAATATCAAGAAGGGGGGCAGTATTCACAAGCTCAACTGGATGCGACAGGTCAAGCAATTTTGGCAAAATTTGGGGATGACGGATTTTATAATGCACAATTGCGCCCCATTCGCCACATCAATAGTCAAACACGCATTGTAGATGTAGATTATTATATTGACCCTGCACGTCCTGTGTATGTGCGCCGTATCAATTTTAATGGTAATGTCAAAACCAAGGATGAAGTATTGCGCCGCGAGATGCGTCAATTAGAGGGGGCGTTGGCATCTAATCAAAAAATTCAATTATCACGCGCGCGTTTATTGCGTACAGGGTACTTCAAAAATGTGGTAGTAGAAACCAAGCCTGTGCCTAATTCTCCTGACCAAATTGATGTTAATTTTGTGGTAGAAGAGCAACCTTCAGGCTCGTCAACCATCGCCGCAGGATATTCTCAAAGTGGTGGTATTACTTTCCAAGTGGATCTGTCCCAAAATAACTTTATGGGCACAGGCAACAAAGTGAATATGGCGTTTATTCGTTCAGAAACGCGAGATACTTATAGTTTGGGTGTTATTGATCCATATTTTACGGTGAATGGGGTCTCTCAAGGCATTAGCGGTTATTATCGCAAAACCAAATATGATGACAAAAATATCAGTAACTATGTCATGGATTCTTTGGGAGGCAGTCTGACGTATGGCTATCCTATCAATGAATACCAACGCATCAGTGGCGGCTTAAATGTGGATAATACCGAAATTCGTGGTGGTCGCTATATGGCTCTCTCCAACATAGTTAAGCTGCTAGAAGATGGCGGTACGGCTGATTATTCAGGTGATATTGCCAGTTTTAATAATGACTATACTACTTATAATGCCATGCTTGGCTGGAGTT
Organism: Moraxella sp.; assembly: GCA_041773075.1. GTDB lineage: Bacteria > Pseudomonadota > Gammaproteobacteria > Pseudomonadales > Moraxellaceae > Moraxella. The sequence continues at coordinate 16,929 of JBHBMT010000146.1, read as the reverse complement.
ATTCCAACTTGGATAGACCTGCATTTCCAACCAAGGGCATGAGCCACGAGGTGGATTTGACATTAGGATTTGGCGATGCTACTTACCAAAAAGTGACCTATCGCGGTAATGCCTACTATCCACTATGGAAAGGAACGATTTTGCGTGGTTATACCCGTCTTGGCTATGGTAATGATTTGCCTTTTTATGAAAACTTCTATGCAGGCGGTTATGGCTCGGTGCGCGGATATGATGCTTCTAGCTTGGGACCGCAATCACAAGCATTTCAGTATTTAGCTAATAGACAACGTACAGTACGTGGCGAGGAAGTGGGGGGTAATGCGCTGGCAACGTTTGGTACAGAGTTGATTTTGCCCACACCATTTAAGGGGGATTGGGCTGAACAGATTCGCCCTGTGATTTTCTTTGAGGGAGGTCAAGTGTTTGATACAACTGACCGAGCAGATGAGACAGTGGATTTATCTACCATCAATTCCAACCTATCAGGTACAGTGGCATTGGTTCAAAAAGATGATGACTTGCGCTACAGTGCAGGCTTGGGGATGACATGGATTACGCCTATTGGTCCGATTTCTATCAGCTATGCTGTGCCTATTGGTGACAAAGAAAATGACCTAACAGAAAAAGTCCAGTTCCAAATTGGTAGTACCTTTTAGATGACAGCTGTAACAGTACAGGCGATGATAAACGCCATTGAGTGTCGCCAAGAGGTTCTAAACAAGGATAATTTAAGTGATGATAAATTATCAATAAGTGTACAAGGTGTGGCAAGTTTAGATAAGGCAACGCGCGATACGGTCAGTTTTTTGGCAAACGCCCGTTATGTAGATAGCCTAAAAGACACTCAAGCGGGCGTGGTGCTAGTAGATGAGCGCCATGCAGCGCAAGCACCCCCAACGAGCTGTGCCTTGGTGGTAGCCTCGCCCTATTTGGCATACGCTTGTGTTAGCCAGCTATTTGCTCGTGTAACACCAGTAGGTATTCATTCAACTGCGCATATTGCACAAAGTGCGCAATTGGGTGCTGATGTTACCGTTGGGGCTTATGCTATTATTGGTGATGGCGTAGTCATAGGCGATGGTGCGGTGATTGGCGCACATACGGTGATAGGCGATGGTGCGGTGATTGGCGCGCAGACACTGATTGATACACACGTCAGCATTGCACATGGGTGCGTGATTGGGCGACAGTGTCGGATTCATGCGCATGCAAGCATTGGCAGTGAGGGATTTGGCTTTGCGCCAAGTAGTAATCCTGCTAAGTTTGGTTGGGAGCGTATCGCGCAGCTAGGTAAGGTGGTTGTTGGCGATAGGGTGCGCATTGGCAGTCAAACGTGCATTGACCGTGGTGCTGTGGCTGATACTATCATTGGCGATGATGTGATTATTGATAACTTGGTACAGATTGCTCACAATGTGCAGATTGGCGCAGGCACAGCCATTGCGGCAGGGACGGGAATTGCAGGCAGTACCTCTATTGGTAAAGGCTGTATTATCGGTGGTGCAGTAGGTATTGCAGGGCACTTGCAAATTGCTGATTTTGTCACCATTACGGCGATGAGTATGGTAATTAAATCCATTGATAAATCAGGCTCTTATTCATCAGGGACAGCGGCGATGCCAAGTGCCAATTGGCGCAGGGCGGCAGTTAAGTTTCGTCAGATGGGTGAACATTAGTAAGATGTTGCCAGTTGGTTTGACAAGTTTGGTGTTTGACTGTAAACTGATGATGCGCTTTAGTGAGTATGCGTATTGTGTTGGTATGACAAACACAGAGTGATAAGATGATAACCTGTTGAGGAAATTGTATGACAACCCTGATTGACTATGATAAATTAAGTGAAGATGATTTGGCAAGACTATCCGCCCAAGGACTGACCTTGCCATTGACTTATGATGTGATTAAAACATATCTGCCACATCGTTATCCTTTTATGCTTATTGATAGGGTGACCGCGTGCTCTCCAGATAACTGGATTACAGGCTACAAAAATATTAGCATCAATGAAGAGCTGTTCAATGGACATTTTCCTGATAAGCCTATTATGCCAGGGGTGCTGATGGTAGAAGCAATGGCGCAACTGTCAGGTATTTTGGGGTTTATTAGTGCCAATCAGACCAGTGAAGATGGCTATTTGTATTTATTTGCAGGTGTGGATAAGGTGCGCTTTAAGCGCTTGGTTATTCCAGGAGATCAGTTGGTACTGCGTTCACAAGCGATCATGAATAAGCGTGATATTTATAAGTTTGCTTGTACAGCACATGTAGATGATAAGCTTGCTTGCAGTGCAGAAATTATGATTGCCCGTCAAAAAGTGGCAGAAATTCATTAGGATAAGCAAAAACCTGACCTATAAATTGGCTTGACTGTTAGATGGTATAAAACACTTATAAGAACACTTCTTAAAGAAGTTGTTTATCAAGAAGGGCTTTTCAAACCCAATGTTAGTCAAAGTTAATTTGGTTTAAACAAAGATATTGTTAAAAAAAAACAATATCTTGTATAAAATTGTACATCCTGCTATTAAGTGTTAATAATGGTGTTTTAGACATATGACTATTCATTCAACCGCCATCATAGATGACAGTGCCAAGATCCACCCTAGTGCTGTAATTGGCGCTTATTGTATTGTTGGGGCAAATGTGTGTATTGGTGAAAATACACGTTTGCTTCGTCATGTGGTGGTGGGTGAAAATACAACCATTGGCAAAAATAATGAGATTTATCAATTTGCCAGTATTGGCGAAACCCCTCAAGATTTAAAATATGCAGGTGAGCCAACGTATCTTGAGATTGGGGATAATAACCGTATTCGTGAGGCGTGTACCATTCATCGAGGCACGGGAGAGGCAGGTGGTTTGACCAAGATTGGCAATAATAATTTGTTGATGGTCAATACCCATGTGGCGCATGACTGTCGTATTGGTAATTATAATGTCATTGCTAATAATGTGGGGATTGCAGGACATGTGATCATTGATGATTTTGCAATTATTGGTGGTAATTCTGGCATTCATCAGTTTTGTCGTATTGGCAGTTATAGTATGACTGCGGGGGCAAGCTTGATTTTAAAAGATGTATGTGCTTTTGTAATGGTGGGGGGTAATCCTGCCAAAGCTAAGGGGCTTAATAAAGAGGGTATGCGCCGCAAGGGCTGGTCAAAGACAACCATAGAAACATTAGAGGAGGCGTACCGCATTATGTTTCGGTCAGGATTGATCAAGGATGAGGCAATGGCAAGATTGGAAACTTTGGTGCAACAAGAGCCCAAAGTGGCTTTGATGATAGAGTCACTGCGTTTAAGCGAACGTGGATTGGTACGATAGCGCGTTTGTTTTTGAGCTGTATTTTAATTGCTTAACCCATAACAATAAGTTATGGGTTTTTTATTGTTTAATTGCTTGACTTTTGGGAAATATTGATAGAAACTATACGTTTAGTTACGCTTAGTAACAAAGTTGAGAAAATGAACATGATTTTTGATGAGTCTAGGAGAGACACTTTATAAAATCAGCATGGGAGATACAGCATGGCACAACGTGAAAATTGGTCAGCGCGCTCTGGGTTTATTCTAGCGGCGATTGGTTCGGCAGTAGGATTGGGCAATATTTGGCGCTTTCCTTATGTATCGTATGAAAATGGTGGCGGGGCATTCTTTGTTCCTTATTTGATAGCTTTGATGACTGCAGGGTTTCCTTTGCTATTTTTGGATTATGTGGTTGGACAAAAATACAAGGGTGCTCCACCAACAGCCTATCGCCGGTTGGTAAAATCAGCTGAAGGCATTGGTTGGTGGCAAGTAGCGGTATGTACTATTATTGGGGTGTACTATGCGTCTGTGTTAAGCTGGGCGGGTAATTATACCTTATTTGCCTTTAATCAAGCTTGGGGTGATGACCCACAAACTTTCTTTTTTAACACCTATTTGCAAAATGCTGATAGTATGACATTGGCGTATGCCCCAAATCTATTTATTGGTTTGGTGGTTGTTTGGGCAATTACGCTATTTATTATGTATGGCGGTATTAGAAAAGGGGTGGAGTTATCCAATAAAATCTTTATCCCATTGTTGGTGGTCATGTTTGGCATTATGGTGGTGCAAGCCATTAGTTTGCCAGGCGCAACCCAAGGTCTAGAGGCATTTTTCACACCTGATTGGAAAGAGATGGCTGATCCAAAAGTGTGGCTTGCGGCTTATGGACATGTCTTTTTTTCTATGTCTATTGGCTTTGGCATTATGGTGACTTACGCCTCTTATTTGAAGAAAAACGCCAACTTAACAGGTTCAGGATTAGTGGTGGGTTTTGCTAACTCATCTTTTGAGCTATTGGCAGGTATTGGTATTTTTTCGGTGCTTGGATTTATGGCACAAGCCTCAGGAGTGCCAGTCAAGGAAGTGGTATCAGGTGGGATTGGACTTGCCTTTATTGCTTTCCCAAAAATCATCTCAACGATGGGTGATGCAGGCGGGGTGATTGGTGTGCTATTCTTTGCGTCTTTATTTATTGCAGGTTTAACCTCAATGGCAAGTATTTTGCAAGTGCCTATTTCTGCTTGTCAAGATAAGTTTGGTTGGTCAAAAAATAAAGCTGTCACTATCGTAGGTGGTGGTAGTGCAGTGGTTTCTATTGTGCTATTTTCAACCAAAAACGCCATTACTTTTGTGGACATTATTGACCATTTTGCCAATAATATCGGTATTGTCTTTGGTGCGATTTTGTCTATTGTTTGGGTGACTTGGGTGAATCGTCAATTACTACCAAAATTAATCACTCACATCAACAATATTGGCAGCTTTAAAGTGGGTGCTATTTGGAGCTTTATGCTAACTGTAGTAACCCCTGTGTCATTGATTGTGGCATTGGGATTGTCGTTGCACAGCCTAATTACCAAGGGTTATGAAGGTTACCCCACAGGCGTGCTCGTGGCGTGCGGCTGGAGTTTGGTGGTGCTTTTTGCTTTGGTGGCATTGATTTTACCAAAAGTTAAAAGCCATCCTAGTCATGATGAAGAAGTAAAAGGAGAGTGAGTATGAATGGATCAGCAATGACATTGATGGCGATTGCCATGGTTTTGATTTGGGGCGGATTGATTGCTTCTGTGATTCACCTAATCAAACATCCAGATTTGCCTTTGGAAGAAGTCAAAGACTGATAGCGACAAGTGCAAAAGCACAAATTCAATTCGTTGGGTTTGTGCTTTTTTCTTTGGGGCAAAAACGGTATAATACGCTTTATCTTTTTTTTATTGTGATGCGTTATCATGACCAGCTATCTTATTGCCAAAGACACTTTGGAGCGCCAAGACATTCATCTTATTGCCAAAATGGCAAACCGCCATGGACTGATTGCAGGAGCAACAGGAACAGGAAAAACAATCACATTGCGTAAATTGGCGGAGAGCTTTAGCGCATCGGGTGTGCCAGTATTTTTAAGCGATGTCAAAGGCGATCTATCAGGCATTGCCAAAGCAGGCGAGATGACAGGTAAAGTTGGCGAGCGTATGGCGGAGTTTGGACTGTCATCGGAGTATCTGTCAGGATTTCCTGTGCGTTTTTGGGATGTGTTTGGTGAGATGGGCATTCCTGTGCGTGTCACAGTCAGCCAGATGGGGGCGATGTTATTGGCGCGCTTGATGGAGCTGAACGATACCCAAGAAGGCTTATTGACTATTTTATTTCGGGTGGCAGATGATAATGGTTGGCAGGTCATTGATTTAAAGGACTTGCGCAGCTTGCTTCAATACATTTCTGACAATGCCGCCAACTATCGTGCACAATATGGCAATATCGCTCCTGCTAGTGTTGGTGCGATTTCTCGTAAGCTATTACAGCTAGAAAGTCAGGGGGCGAATACATTTTTTGGTGAGCCATCTTTGCGTCTAAGTGATTGGTTGCAAACTCATCAAGGTAAAGGCGTGATAAATATTTTGAATGCTACCAAATTGATGCAAAATCCCCGTCTATACAGCGCCTTTTTGTTGTGGTTCTTGGCACAGTTGTTTAGTGAATTACCTGAAGTAGGGGATTTGCCTCAGCCTAAATTTGTGCTGTTTTTTGATGAGGCACACCTACTGTTTGACAATTCCTCTAAGGCGCTAATTGAACAAATAGAGCAGGTGGTGCGATTGATTCGCTCCAAAGGGGTGGGGGTGTATTTTGTTACTCAAAATCCTCTTGATTTGCCTGAATCTATTTTGGGGCAGCTTGGCAACCGAGTGCAACACGCGTTGCGTGCGTTTACCCCAAAAGACCAAAAAGCGGTAAAAACAGCAGCAGATACCTTTCGCCCTAATCCTTTGGTGGATACCAAAACTGCGATTACCGAGCTGGGTGTAGGTGAGGCGTTGGTATCGGTATTGCAAGCGGATGGTACGCCAAGCATGGTGCAGCGCGCCCATATCATGCCACCATCATCAAGCCTGCCACCACTACAAGATAACGAGCTGACAGCCATTATTAATAATGATGCACTGTTAGGCTACTACAGACAGATGGTGGATAATTATTCGGCTTTTGAGGCGCTCAATGATAAGGCGACTCAAGCTCAAGCCTCTCAAGGTGCCACCACAAATACCTCACAAGCACCCAATGCTTCACCCCAAGAAGATGTCAAGCAAGAGCCTAGTGCATTGGATGGATTTTTGGGCGGGCTTATGGGCGGGCGCAAAAAAAGCGGACAAGGAATGGCTTATAATGTCGCCGATGCTGTAGGTAGTCAATTAAATAAGCAAGCAACCAAAGCCATCAGCCGTGGATTAATGGGCGTCATCAAAAATCTATTAAAGTAGCCCAAAAGCCTTGGTAGAAAAATAATGAAAAGTCTTGAATTGGAGTTGCCTGACAATAGCGCACTGCCATTGCCACTTACCATTTGGCAAGAATTTAGTAAGGCAAGTTCTATCAAGAAGGCGCTACATAAACAGTTTATGCTTAGGGCGGTGCTGGTGTTGGTGCCAATGTTTTTGATTACCATGTTTTTTATATTTGCTACCATCAAAGACAGTTACTTTTTTGATATATTTTTTCTAGTTTTTCTATTAATATCGGCTGTCGGTCATTTGATTTTATTGGTGTTTGGATATTGTTATTTTTATTTTAAATCTTACAAAAAATTTATTTTGCTAGATAAGCATCCATTGCCAGTATTGACTCTTGATAATAATACAATTTGTCTTTATGACAATGCTGGAGAGTTGATAAAAAACATAGAGATAACTGAATTTAAAGAAGTTCTTTTTTCAGCTTCTTTGACAAAGTCTTATTTATTTATCACTACCGCTAGTCAGTCGTATTATTATACTTTGTTTGTGAGTAAAGCGTGTGTTTATTATGTAGAAATTAACAAAAAATATTATTCCATTGACCCAAAGAAATTGCCCAATTTGATTTATGATGTTATCAGTCAAGCAAAAGAAAATTTAGACAGTGTAAGCTTTAATAAGCACTATTATATTCATGGTTGTTAAGTATTTAGGCTGTTTTTTTGATTTGACAACCTCAATTGCCACATCTATTTATTATGATAAGAGAAAGCTCAATGACAAATGTTGCTCAAACCCAATTAGCTCAAAAACAAGCTGCTGCCCAAGCTGCCTTAGCTTATATTGAGGAGGGAATGATTCTTGGAGTGGGTACAGGTAGTACGATTAATTGCCTGATTGATGTTTTGTCGCAGGTAAGATTAAAGGGTGCGGTTGTAAGCTCTAATGTCACCGAACAGCGCCTTCGAGCCTTGGGCGTGGAAATTTTTGATTTAAACAGTGTGGGTGAGCTAGATTTGTACATTGATGGTGCTGATGAAATCAATGCTGATGGGATTATGATTAAAGGCGGTGGTGGCGCGCTTACTCGCGAAAAAATTGTCGCAGCAGCCTCCAAAGAGTTTATTTGTTTGGCAGATGACAGTAAATGGGTACAAACTTTGGGTAGGTTTCCTGTGGCGGTAGAAGTTTTGCCACAGGCGCGCTCGTATGTGGCGCGACAGCTTGTGGAATTAGGTGGCTATCCTGTGTATCGTGAGGGTTTTGTGACAGATTATGGCAATGTTATTTTGGATACTCATGATTTGGATATTAGCAATCCCATTGCTCTTGAAGAGCGCCTGAATAATATTGTTGGGGTGGTGTGTCATGGGATTTTTGCCAAGCAATCAGCCGATATTCTGCTAAAAGCAGGGGCAAATGGTGTGGAGGTGGTGCGCTTTTAGGCGCAAGCTAAGACTGCAAATCAAACAGCCCTGACTTATCCACCCCTTCGGGCAGTCCCATCAGTAAATGTAAGAGATGGTCAATCACCAAATCCTGCTGGCAAATCACATACGGCGTTGTTGGTGCACGTTTGTATTTGAGTTGCTTGGATAAAATGCGAGCGTCTTGTTTGAATAAAGTTTTGATGAAGGGGCTAAGTAGGGCAAATTTTAGACGACTGGGCAATACACCTTTGGGAATACAAAGGCGCACACTTAAATGCAGGCTATTTGTTTGGCTTGGCACAAAGGCAATGACAATGCGATACATCAGTGTATCGCCTTTTTTGTAATCAATACTGGTAAGGCAGGGCAATTCAAACTTAGCAATATTGACATCAATGCCCCTATCAAATAGGCGATTAATCAGTCCATTTTGCTTGTCTAGCAGTTGATAAGTGGTGGCAAAACTGCGCTCATCGTGGCATTGGGTGATGTGCATACGCTGCGTGCCTTGACTGCGCAGTAAGCCTTGATGGACATAAGGGGTATGCGTGGGGTCAAGAAAATTTTCAATGCCGTGTATAAAATCTGCGTCCATGCGATGCGTGCTGTCATGACTGTCAAACGCTGTGGGGCAGTGCAGGGCAGTGGACGGCAGTTTTTGGCTGCTGCTGTCAAGATTGACCCAAATCCAGCCATCTAGCACTTGGCAGGCGTGGCGTGTCAGCTGGACATCGGGCGATTTGCCAAAACACGGCGCAATGATGGCTTTGCCTGACACATCAAAACGCCAGCCGTGATAGGTGCATTGCAGTGTTTGTCCATCGCTTTTGCCACCGCTTAACGGCACATGGCGGTGCGGACAATAATCATCAAAACACACCACTTGCCCCGACAGACGCACCAATACCAACGCTTGATTGAGCAAATAAAAACCAAAAGGCTTATCAAGCTGCGACTCGGGCAAAATCGGATACCATTCATCAATAATGGTGGCATAGGGTTTGGGTAAATGAAGCATGGTTTTATAATTGGTAATGTTGTAACAACTTGGCATAAGAAGGCGACAGCTTGGCAAAACTTAACCACGGCAAACGCTGACGAATGGGCAAATGCTTGGTATAAACGGCGGTGTATTCAATGCACGGCTTACCGCCCCTAAGCATTTTAAAACTGGGTGCGCCTGAACTTAGATTCAGTCTTTTGCCTGACGCTTGGGCATTATTGAGCGCTTGGGCGATGATTCGTCTGTAAAGACCCAGCGATTTTTTGGCGGCGATGTCATAACCGACAATCGGTGCGGTGATTTCGCTGTCATCTGTTACCATGCCAAGCACGCCACAGCTTTGGTTGCTTGTCTTGTCCATCAACAGCATTAAATCCAAAATCTTCTGCTGATGAAAAATTTGCAATCCTTTGGCGGTAAATTGTACGTTTTGCCGTGAATATTTGTCCAAATAAAGGCGGTTGTACCAATGCTCGGCTTGTTGATAGTCATCATCGCTTTGGCAAGGCTTAAAATAACAGTTACCATCGGTTAATAATTTTTGATCACGCCAATAATTTTGATGATGATGGCAAGTGCTAAAATCATCAAACAAATACACCTGACGACTGGTGATTAAGTGATAGCCCAGTTTTTTTAGGGTGTGCAAATGTGCTGGGTGGTGCTGTTCATTAAGCGAGCGTATCAAAATGGCGTGTCTGGGAAAATGACTGACGGCAAAATCGGTCAAGCGTCTTTTGTCTAATGTCAAAAAGGCTTGACCAAGCGTATTGGTGGATAAGCAGTAGTTGTTTAAGGTAGCGACTTGGTCAATATAGGTAAGCTTGAGTGAAGTGCTTAGGGCGTGCAAGCCGTGGCGTAACAGTGTGCCTTGATGTGGGGGCAGTTTGTCGCATTCGTCTTGACCGTAGTCCACGATGGCAGCGTGGGGCGACACCACATAGCAGTTAGCCCTGACATCGTCCACAAGGGTGGTGGGCATGACGACCCCATCAAGGCTTAATAGCTGCGTGCGAGCGTGGGCGTTTTTGATGAGTGTGTTTAAAGGGTGCGTGGCGTACACATGAGCAAAACGGCTTGCCAAATCGCCCTGCGCCAAGACGGTGCTTTGTACGTTATTTGTCATCACACGCTCCATCATATTCAATGTCAAAGGTGCTGGCGGCGGTCAAGGGTTTTTGGTAATGCCATTTGCGCCAGTACATTTCACCCAAAGCAAGTAGGTGGGCGTAAGTAGGAATGTCTTTGATGACATCATCGGCTCGCCAAAAATCTTGCCAAAGGGTGTGTAAGCTGTTGGTTTTGATGGCTTTTATACCAAATAGTAACGGCAAAGTAATGCTGACTCTTAAAGGGGTTTGGGCTGTCGTATGGGTGTATTGCAGCACGCCTTGTTTGTCCAACGTTAAGCCATTGACGAGCAAATGTAGCCCACTGGTGGCACGGGGGTTGCACTCAAGTACCCAAAGGTGGCTGCCATCGTCCATAAAATCAAACGCCACTTGCCCATGATAGCGATTTAGTTTGGCAAATTCGGCAATAAACACGTCAGCTCGCTCATCTTGGGTGGGTTCAAAATAGCTTGCCGCTGCGTCATTTAACAAATAACGGGGGCGATAGACGCTGTGGGCAATCACTTTGCCATGTTCACAAATGGCGTAATTACATAGTCCTGTACCATGTATAAAGGTTTGCTGTACCCAAGGATAACGAGTGCTGATGGGTAAATGGGCGGTTGTTTCTACATTGACATCACGCACCACGTTTCGTCCAAACCTAGAAAACACAGGCTTTAAAATGGTTTTTTGGTCAGAAAAAATCAGCTCAGACTTATCGCAAATCAGCCGTGTGTCAGGTTTTTTGGTGCCGTCTGTGTCGGGCAATTTATCAAAAACGTGCAATTTATGATGTAGGGTGAACAAAAGCTCATTGTCGGGCATGAAGCATTTGTTTCTTTGGCTGTCATTTAAGGGTAATTTTGCCAAATAAAAAATGTCTTCGCAGGTAGGAATGACCAAATCCGCCCAATCAATCAGTGTCATCATCGCGCGCTGATAGCCATCAAAATCAAGGCGTGGCGCAGGCGTTTGGTGATAGCGTGCCCCAAGGTGGTTAAAACGGGCGACAGGGTAGCGCAAACTGTCGCATAAGGCGATGGTGTGGTTGCCTTTGTGGGCAATTTTTATCCATTCTAAGGCGATGGGCGCTCTGGGCGAAGTGATTAAAACGTTCATAAAGACGGTGTTAATAAAGCGTTGGCAGTCAGACCAATGGCAAAATCTAGGTCATAAACGGCATGATAACCCAATTCTTGCTCGGCTTTGGTGGTGTCTAAGGTCATGTCATAATACAGCACCCCTGCGCTATAAGCGGTCAATCTGGGCTCTTTGTGGCTAAACTGACTGACTGTTTCTAAGGTTTTGGCAAGGGTGGCGACCACAGGATAAGGCACGTTTTTGATGGTCAAGGGCTTATTCATCTTATCACAAATCAGACGCTGTAGCAGCTTGTTTAGACGAATGGGCTGCTGATTGGTGATGTTATAAATGGGCAAGGCGCTGGGCAAAGGCTGATAGCTAGCAAGGGTCATGGCATAGACCACATTGCCTGCAAAAGTTACGTCCATCAGCACCTGTCCGCCATTGGGTAGGGGAAGTGTACCTTGTTTGGCGTGATACAGCTGTAAAATTTTGGGTAGTAGCACCTTGTCATATTCGCCAAAAATCGCCCGTGGACGCAGTATCACCAGTTGCATGGTGGCAGGCTTAAGCGCCTGTAAAAACTGTTCTGCCAAAAATTTACTGTGAATGTAATGATTGACAAAGCGACCATCTGCACTAAGGCGGACATCATCTTCACGCACCTGATGGCGATGACAAAAGTCAAAATACAAAGACGGCGTAGAAATGTGCACAAAGCGGCGCACACCTATTTTATCCGCCCAAGTGGCAAGGCGTTGGGTCGCCAACACATTGGCATCAAAAAACGCTTGTTTTTTTCCCCACGGACTTGACAGCGCCGCACAGTGCCAAACGCTATGAACGTCTTGTAAAAGCGTTTGTAGCTCGTCATCGCTGGCGTTCGTCAAATCTAGGGCAATGCTTTTGATACCCGAGGCTTGTAAGTCGTTGAGCACCGATAAATTGCGCCCTGTGGCTTTGCAGTCAATGCCATGATGGTGTAAATAAGCGATGGCACTGCGCCCAAGCCCTGAAGTCGCCCCCGTCACTAAAATTTTGCCATCACGGGGTAATTTGTCCAATGCCAAAGCAAACGCCTGTGGTATGTTCATGTCATTCTACCTGTAAAATCATACCGCCAATGCCAAACCCTGCCGCCGTTCCCAATAGGGCAAGCCTTGCGCCTTGGGTGAGTTTGCCTTGGATAAAGGCGTGATACAGTACGGTGGGAATGGAAGCGCTGACTTGGTTGCCGTGCGTGGGGTAGATGTTGATGATGGTTTCGGGGTGAAAGTTTAGGCGACTGATGGCGTGTTTCATGCCTAAATGACTGGCTTGGTGCATGACCACACAGTCAATGTCATCATAAGTAAGATGGGCTTTGGCAAGCAGATGAGAGACAAATTCTTCGGTGTATTGCATGGCAATTTTAAACACCGCTTTGCCGTCCATGTCAAACAAAAAATCGCCATCTGTCATGCCAACGGTGGCATTGGCACGGGTGCCGCCTGCACGAATTTCACAAAAATGCCGTCCTTGGGGATAAACCTTAAATTCATAGCCAAGGCAGTTTAGGCGAATACCTGTGGGGGAGTTGGCAGGGTTTGGGGCTTGTACAATCACTGCTGCCGCCCCATCACCAAAAATGGCAGAGGCGTGTAAGTTTTGCCAGTTTAAGCCGGCAGAAGCGATGTCGGAAGCAACAATGCCAATGCGCTGATAGGCTTTTGTTTGTAATAAATTGATGGCTTGGTATAAGCTGACCACAAACCCAAGACAGCTGGCATTAATGTCAAAGGCGCTTTTGCCATCAAGCCCAAGCTCGTGAGCGATAAAGCTTGCGGTACTGGGAATGGCTTGCTGTGGCACGGCGCTGGTTGCCAGTAATAAATCAAGGCTATTAAGACTGATATTGGCATGGGCGGCGCAGTCTTTTAGGGCAGCAGCAGCAAAGGCGGACTGTAACATACCTTTGGGGGCAACATATCTTTGGGCGACCCCTGATAGGCTTTGTATTGTGCCTTTTGTCAGTCCAAGTTGTATATCTAGTGCGTCAGATGTCAGTACATTACCTAAATTTTGTCCAACGCCCAACAGTTCAAACTTCATAAATCCCCCTTAGAATGTAGTAGCTATTGTACACCAGTCGCCCTAGTTTGCAAAATAGGGTGTATAAAAGTCATTGCCTGCCAATGTTTTAAATGTGTGAGCATAGATATTGATGAATAAATAAAATATGGGTTGCGGGGTGTATTGGTGCATTGCGCTTTGGAAAATTAATTTTTTTTGGTGCTTATGTGGTTCTGATAAATATCTGGCTTTGATAAATATGTGGCTTTAATAAAATGGTTCAATGCTTATTTATGACGGTTGGTTTTGCTTATATTAGCACAAAGAGGGTTAAGGGTCGTTGTTATTTATTTAATGTTCACCAAAAGCATATTTAAAGCCTTAGTATCCAATATTTTCAGGCGTGTGACATAAATATACCCTTTACATACCCTATTAATCTTTCTAATGTATGATGTTGATATTAATCTTGTGTGTTTTGTGATGTTTTTTTTGATACAATGGGTGGGTTGTCGCTTTGCCTTGTGTTGAGGCGATTGGTCATTAAGTTTTTTTAATAATACAAAAAAGAGTATCATTATGGATAATAAACAACCGAGTATGGTTATCGTCTATCATAGTAATTATGGACATACCAAGCGTGTTGCGTTGGCGGCGCGCGATGGTGCAAAAGAAAGGGTAGAGGTTCACGCTATTGATGTCGCAGAATTACGATTGGCAGGACATATGACTGATACCCTGTGGGCGCAGATAGATGAAGCGCAGATGATTGTGTTTGCATCGGCGGTGTATATGGGCAGTGTGACAGCAGATTTTAAAGCATTTATGGAACAAACGTCCAAACGTTGGTTTAATCGCGCATGGCAGGGAAAATTATCAGCAGGGATTGCCAATTCGGGTGGATTAAGCGGGGATAAACTGTCTGTATTGCAGCAGTTGTGCTTATTTGCTATGCAGCATGGTATGCATTGGGTGGGTATGCCGTTATTACCAACAGGACATAGTGAAAAGGATTTGAACCGCTTGTCTAGTTTTTTGGGATTGATGGTGCAATCGGTTGATGCACCTGTGGAGGAGACTCCTTGTCAAGGTGATATGGAGAGCGCACGTTGGTTTGGTGGGTATTTGGCGGATACACTATTGACTTTTTGGCATGGATATAAGCACAACCAAGAGAGTTGATGTCAAATGTTTGGGCGCTAATTTTATAAGTGACATTAAAAATGATGTTCGTTGAGATTGTGGTGCGCTGATGGGTTTGAGTCTGCTAAAACCAATTTTCTAGCAAAAAAAAGTCAGCAGTTGGTGTACTAGGAATATCAGCTTCGGTAGTGGATGTTGAGGGTGTGGCAGATGGTGTGGTGGTGGGTGCTGATAAAGGCGTAGGCTTGGCGATGGGCAAGGGACTTTTTATCCAAGGGATGTGCTGACACCCTGAAAGCATTAGTAGGATAATAAAGTAAAGTGATTTGTTCATTTTTACTCCAAACAAACAACGGGTTTGGTTCAAGGTGATGTGCTGACCAACCCTGTTTAAGCCAAAAGATATAAGCGCGCTTTAATAGCACGCTTATTGTGGCAAAAGGCATTAGCGGCGAGTGTTTGACCAAGCAGGTTCGCGCACGCGTCCTTGAGCAGTTTTGGTAAAGCTTTGCCCTGTTGTCAAGCTTCTGATGGTAATGGCGTTACCATGAGCATAGGCAAGGCGCGTAGAGTTGGGCGAGAAGCTGGCTGACTCATGTTGGCTGCTAGGAGCGATGCTTTGATTACCTCCGCCATTGGCACCAATGACAACCAAGGTGCTGCCTGCCACATAGGCAATTTTGTTCCCATCGGGGCTAAAGCGTGGACTGGCGGCAGAGCCCGAGCTGATGGCTTGAATTTGATTGGTATTAAAATTATAGCGATGTAGTTTGGGTGTGCGCGACCCCCCATCCGCAGTAAAAACAAAAGAGCGACCATCAGGGGCGTAACTTGGTGAGTTTTCGGCACCTGTCATTTGTGTCAGCTTGCGCACTTGTCCTGAAGCGAGGTGGAGTTGGTAGATGGCAGGATCGTTATTTTCATGACTTCCAGAAAACAAAAGGTTGGCGCCATCAGGTGACCATGAAGGTCCTAGGTTGTTGCCCTTGAAGGGTGTAACTAGGCGCTGACCACCACCATCGGCATTTTGGATATAAATCACAGGAAAAGCATTGGGGCGTTGCACAGCATAAGCGAGCTGCTTGCCATCAGGCGACCATGCAGGCGAAAAAATAGAGCCACGCTCACTATGCAGAGTGATGACATTTTGCCCATCGGCATCCATCACCTTTAAAGTGGAGGTTTTGTTGGCGGGTGACCCTGTTTCTTCTACAAAGGCAATGCGTCCAGAAAAATCCCCTGGGATTCCTGTGATAAGCTCATAAATCTTATCACTGACAACATGAGCGGCGTAACGCAAGCCATTGGTATTGGCATCAGCAAGTTGTGTTTGTCTACCATTGATGACGCGACCTGTGGCAGTTTCAATAACCTCAAAACTGATGGTAACCTTGCCATTGCCTGTGCTTTGGGTGCTACCTACTACCACATAAGGGTATCCTGCTTGTTGCCATGCCACCTGATTGGCAAGATAATCAGCACTGCTATGGGCGGCATGAGGGAGGTTTTGGGTAGTGGTCTTAAGTTCAGTATGATTGAGATTGCCACTGATAATACCACTAATGACACTATCTCCTGCAAAAGGTACTAGAGCAACCGAAAAAGGATTTGAACTACTGGCTTTTCTAATGTCTAAGTCTAGGCTTTGTGCATGACTGATGGTGGGGGTAATCAACAAAGCGCTGGTCATGACGGCAGAAAATAGATAGGAGAGTTTCATAAAAAAAGCCCTTGTGATAAAAAAAGAGTGATTTCAACCTAGAGTATATGAAAGATTGCTCATAATAAGGTGTCAGGTTGGATATTTTAGCAAATTTTGACAAAAAAACCACCATGCTTATTTAGAAGCTGTTAATAGTGTCTGTGTTTAGGGGTGTGTTGGTAGTGCACCTGCCTTAAAAAAATATTGGACGCTAAATGGTGGATGTGCTTTTGGTGAGATATAAGCTTGTGCTTTTTGTTGTTAAGAGCCTTGTTAATATGATGATATTGCCTTAAGTTTATCACCCAAAAAGACGGACGTTTAGCTAAATTTCCACTCACATTGCAAAGTCAATATACCCAACGCATTTCTGAACTTTATTTCAAAAAATTTCTATTTGCCAAAAAAGACTTAATTCGCTCAATACCAATGCCCCCATTAAGCTCTTGTTGTAGAATGTCATTTTTATTGTTTTCTCTATAGTCTTCATGCATATCCCAATAGCCATATCTCTCAAGAGTTGGTCTGATTAGGCTGAATATAATCGGTATAAATGATAACCAAAATGCCAGATATGTCATTCCAAAATAAAATAAGTTATAATATAAGCTCTGTTTTGGCGCTTCTTTTCCAATACAG
>JBHBMT010000145.1:0-6608 GCA_041773075.1 Moraxella sp. | reverse complement strand
TGGCTCTGTCATAGCGAATGCCTTTGGGTTCAATAATGGATTTGTAGATGGCTGCTTGTCCATCGGCATCTAGCTCAAGCACGATTTGGGTTAGGGTGGATTTCCAGTGTTTGTCCAACAAAGGCTCAAGACTGGTGAGCTGATTTAGCTTGGTGGGACTAAGTTCAAATAAGGTGGTCATGGCATACTCATCTCTTAAAAAAAAGTAATTCGCTGATACCATACCTAGTTGTATGACTTTTGTCAAGAAAAATTGCGCTTAGTTATCACTGTGTCAAAATGATGGGGGTGGTTGTGATACAAATAGCATCCAGTATCCATGATGCTGTATAAGATGTGTCATACCTGTTGTGTTGATGGAGGAGGTGTGTGATGGCTTTTATGATGGTTGAATTATTTTTTGGCATATAGGGCGAATACCACCATGAGTGCCAGTATCTGCACAACAAAAACAAGGGTCACGACCGCCGTCCATGCCCCCATCCGAAAGGCAATGCCACATAGCCACGCACCGATACTACCGCCTGCATAATACCCCATATAATACAATCCTGATGCCAAGGAGCGCCCCTCACTGATGGCGCTAGAAACATGGCTAATGGTGGCAGCTTGGGTAATAAATACCCCTGATGACATGATGGTCAAACCCACAATAATTGCCCACAAAGGTGCGCTCAAAGTAATTAATAGCCCCATCATAGAGGCAGCAATGGCAATCAGCATGGTGTATTTAAGCCCTAGTGCCGTCATGAGTCGGGCTGACAATGGCGTAATCACCACTCCAATCAAATAGACGGCAAAAATATTGGCAAGTTCGGCACTGCTTAGATAATAAGGAGCGTGATTAAGATGTAGATTAATAAAGGTAAAGCAGCCAACTAGGCTAAATAATACGCACGCCCCAAGTAAGCAAGCGCCAATGAGTTGAGGGTTTTTGCGATGGGTGTTTAAGAGGGTGAGTGCTTGGTAAAAATTACCACTTTTGATGAAGCGCTGTGAGCTTGGCAGGGTATAAAGCACAATGAGCGCGCCCATCATGGTCATGGCTGCCATCACAAAAAAAGCCATGCGCCAGCCTAGCCACTCATCAAGATGTCCTAGCACAAAACGCCCCAAAAATCCCCCAAGCACCGTTCCTGCAACATAGAGTGTCATCAATCTTGCAGTACTGGTGGGGTATTCTTCACTAATATAGGCAATAATCACCACAGTCATTGCAGGAATGCACAGACCCTGAAAAAATCGCCACAAGCTCATCTCGCCAATACTGCTGCTGATTGCCATTAGTGCTGTTGGTAAGACAAGGCAAATCATTGCCCCTACCACAAAGGGTTTGCGCCCAAAGCTGTCTGACAGCATACCAATAAACGGGGAAACCAGCGCAATCGCCATCACAGTCATACCTACTGCTAGCCCTGCTTGTACTTCGCTGGCGAGCAAATCGGTGATTAAGACAGGTAAAATGGCTTGCACAGAATATACCTGCAAAAAAGCAAACATACCAATGATAAAGACTGCCAAGCGAACAGGGAGCGGTGGTGTGGAAATGGTGGAGGATGGGGTTGTCATGAGAGTGTTAATAAAAAGAGAGCTAAGGAATGCAACAAAAAAACATCAGCTTATGGTATCATATTCTGTTGGGATTTACTTATGAATTACTAAGATTAATTTGATATCATTTTTTTTATAGAACGCAGCCAATGACAACCGTAGCTTTACCCAAACCAAATAGCACATCAAAGACACAAGCCAATGACGCGCCTGATTATGGCGTTTTGATTATGGGTGGTGGACATGTTGGTTTGTCTTTTGCGCTGTTACTTGCACATTTTAAGATCGCTTGCACGTTGATTGAAAAGGTGCGTTATCCGATAATGAGTCCTGATGAAGATGACGCACGCACGCACTATCTGGATAGTCGCAATACGGCATTATCTCGGCGTACTGTGCAAATTTATCAAGAAATTGGGCTGTGGGAAAAGCTACAAAGCCATGCCTGTCGCATTGATAGGGTACAGATTTTTGAAAAAGACAGCTTTGGGCGCGCCACCTTAAATAAGCACGAAGAAAAAGTAGAAAGCTTTGGTCAGGTGATGGAAAACGCCCACTTGGGACATAAGCTGTTGCAAGCGGTGCAGGCAAGTCCTTATATCACATTGATAGATGGGGTGAGCGTGACAGATATTCATCAAGATGCCAAGCGGGTGCATATTGGTTTGGATGATGGCAGACAGCTTAGCGCCAGTCTTTTGGTGGCGTGTGATGGACAGCATTCCAAGGCGCGTTCGTTGTTGGGGATTGAGGCGGATACGCATGAGTATGGACAAGTGGGCATTGTTGGGGTGGTGATGACCGATAAGCCCCATCAGCACACGGCTATTGAATGCTTTAGCCAAGCAGGACCTTTGGCATTGCTACCCTTGACAGATAAAGACGGTGATGGACGTGATGAGTTTCAGCAAGGACATCGGCGCTCGGTGGTGTGGATTTGCAATCAAGGTGAGGAAGGGCGGTATCTTGAGGACGAGGCGCATTTTTTGGCGGTACTGCAACAAACCTTTGGAGAGCTGGCAGGCAATATTACGCAGGCAGGTAGGCGAGGGGCGTATCCGTTGGCAAAGGTGCTTGCGCATCAGCAAGTCTTGGGGCGCTGCGTCATTATGGGTAATGCAGCACACACCTTACACCCTGTAGCAGGGCAAGGGTTTAATTTGTGTATGCGTGATGCTTATACATTGGCAAGTCTGTTGGCGCAACTGCACGCATCGGGCGCGGATTTGGGCAATTATCAATTACTTAAAGACTATGAGGAGCGCCGCCTAAAAGACCAGCGCCGTGTGATTGGCTTTTGTGATTTGGTGGTCAATGGCTTTACTCATCCTAATGCACTGGTAAAATTTAGCCGAAATGTGGGATTGGTTTTGTTTGATAAAGTGCCCTTTGTTAAGCCATTGGTAGCCACATTTGCCATGGGCTTGAAAAGCTAAAGTGGTGAGTTAAATGAAATTAAAGGGACTTTTGATTATTTTTGGGTGCTTGGCAATAGGTGAGGCGGTGATTCATCTAACACAAGTGCCTTTGCCATCTGGGGTGATTGGTTTGGCGGTGTTGTTTGGGCTGTTGCAAAGTGGCATGGTCAAGCTTGAGGCAGTTAAGGAGGTGGCACGCACCTTGCTTGATTACTTGGTCTTTTTGATTTTGCCAGCGTGTGTGTCAGTGATGCAGTATTTGGATATCATCAAAGCTGATCTTTGGGTGCTGATATTGGCAACCACACTAAGTACGCTCTTGGTGCTTTTGGTGACAGGTAAGACGCATACATGGGTACGCTTATATCTCAAAAAATATAAAGGTGGCAAATGATGGTGCTCACCAGTCCTTATGCGCTTTTGTGTGTGTTGATAGCAATATTTTTGACCAGTGTGTGGTTGCGCACTCGTACAGGCTCAAATTGGTGCAACCCCACTTTATTGACCACTGTAGGCATGGTGGGGTTTTTGCTTGTTTTTAAGGTGGATTATGCCCAGTTTGAACAAGCAGGACGCTTGGTGAGTTTTTGGCTACAACCTGCGGTGGTAGCGCTTGCTGTGCCCTTGTATTTGCAATGGCAAAAAATAAAGCGACAATGGCTTGCTGTGTTGGTGTCACAATTGGTAGGCAGTGTGGTGGGAATTGTATCAGGGGTGCTTTTGGTGGTGTGGCTTGGAGGCAGTCAGATGAGTGCTTTATCAGTAGCTGCAAAATCAGTGACCACACCTATTGCTATTGGTGTGACTGAAAATCTAGGGGGTATGGTTGGTGTAAGTGCCAGCACCGTTATGATAGCGGGCGTTGTAGGGCAGATGGTGGGTTTGGCGTTTTTTGCATTGGTTGGTGTGACGCGCCCTATGTCAATGGGCTTGGCAATGGGAACAGCATCACACGCCTTGGGCATTAGTGAGATTGCCTCAAAAAGCGAGCGTTTTGTGGCATATGGCACAGTAGGGCTGATTGTTAATGGGATAATGACAGCGGCATTGGCACCTGTGATTGTACCTTTTTTGTTATAATTTAAAGAGTGTTGGTCATGCCTGCGTATCGTTATGAAGCCTTAGATGGTGATGGGCGCATCCAAAAAGGGGTGCTTGAGGGTGACTCTGCTAGACAAGTACGCGAACGGTTGCGCGAAAAATCATGGCTGCCTATTGAGGTGGTGCCTAGCTATGATGCTACCAACAAAAAACATAAAGCACCCAATGCTTATCAATTGGCATTATTGACACGTCAATTATCTACATTGACAGCGTCTGCCATTGCACTAGAAGAAGCACTTCAGGCGGTCGCGCGTCAGGCGGATAACATCCACATACAAGCATTGGTACTAGCCATTCGCCAAGCTGTCTTAGAGGGGCATAGCCTTGCAACAGCGTTTGCAATGAGTGCAGAGTTTGCGCCCTTGTATGTGGCAACCATTGCTGCAGGAGAGCGCTCTGGGCATTTGGATTTGATTTTGGCAGAATTGGCAGACTATACCGAAAAACGTCACGCCCTACAAAAAAAAATTACCACTGCCATGATTTATCCTACGGTATTGGCGGTGGTGGCATTGGCAGTGGTGGTGGGATTGATGACATTTGTGGTACCCAAGATTGTTGCAGTATTTAATCATTCTGAACAAAGCTTACCATTATTAACCAAAATAGTGTTATTATTTAGTCAATTATTAACAACATGGTGGTGGGCATTGGCATTAGTTGTGACAATTTTTGTCATTATCTTGTCAAATTTTGTCAAAACATATGCAGGGCGAGCTTGGTGGGATGCTTGGGTGTTAAGATTACCTATTTTTGGAAAATTATCACGCAGTATCAATTCAGCGCGGTTTGCTAGTACGTTAGCCATTTTGAGTAAATCAGGCGTGCCATTGGTGGAAGGGCTTGCTATTAGTGCGCAAGTGGTAGGCAATGTACATATTGCTGCGATGATTGAGAAGATGACTGTCAAAGTAACAGAAGGGGCGAGCATTGCCAGCCAGTTGTCACGCACCAATTTTTTCCCTCCCATGATGGTGCAGATGATAAAATCAGGGGAGCAGTCAGGCGAGTTAGATGAGATGCTAGCAAAAGCTGCCACCATGCAAGAAAATGATGCTGCCAATACCATTAGTGGGCTTTTGGCACTGCTTGAGCCACTGATGTTGATTATCATGGGGCTTGTGGTCGGAGCGATTGTGATGGCGGTCATGTTGCCGATTGTTAATATGAATGAACTCTTAGGATAGCAAATGCAAAAAAGACACTTTTATAGACAAAGACAATCAGGATTTACATTGATTGAAGTGATGGTGGTGGTGATTATTTTGGCGGTACTGGCAGGGCTTGTGGTGCCAAAAGTGGTGGGACAAAGCGATAAGGCGCGTGCCAAAACCACCGAAGCGGCACTGGCAACAGTGTCCAATGCGCTAGATATGTATCGTGTGGACAATGGCACTTACCCAACATCAGCACAGGGGCTAGATGCGCTACTTAATCCGCCTAATCCACAGCTGGCACCTAAAGATGGCTACCTTAAAGGAGGCTACCCTACGGATGGCTGGGGTAATGAATTACAGTATCTATCCCCAAGCAGTGATGGCAAGGCGTATGCTTTGTATTCATTTGGTGCCGATGGCAAAGAAGGGGGAGAGGGTGAAAATGCTGATATTTATGCTAAACTATAAAATAATAAGTTGGTGTTGACAGCTTGGATGGGAGTTATCTTATGGGTATCTCCATAGCTAGTATTTTGCCAAAGTATTTTTTGCTAAAGTATCTTTTGTCAAAGTATCTTTTGTCAAAGTATCTTTTGTCAAAGTATCTTTATTTATTTATATTTAAAATATAAGTTAATATGTACTAAATAAATTGGATAAAGAAAATGATGACTTATCCTATCAAAATCTTAATGGCAGCCGCAATGATGTTGCCTATAAGCGTAGTGTCTGTGCCAGCAGTTGCGCAGTCACCACTTTCTAGCTGGTTTGGTTCAAAAACCCATAAGCCCAAATTTTTGCCAGTGTCTCAAGCATTTCAAGTTAAGGCAGTGCAAGATGGCAAGCGTTTGCAGGTGCATTTTTTTGTCACGCCTGAACATTATATCTATAAAGATAAATTAACACTCAAGCTGCCAGATGGGGTTAGCATGGGGCAGTGGCAGTTTAGTATGTCGCCAACTATGGTGGATGATCCACAGTTTGGCAAAGTGCCTGTGTTTGCACAAAATGTCACAGCGACCACCACCCTACATACAATAGCAGATGTGAAAAATTTAGAAGCTGTTGTACGTTGGCAAGGCTGTGCAACCGCAGGGCTATGTTATCCACCAGAAACTACCAAGATAACCTTATCTTTGGGGGCGACTTCCCCAAAGTCTCCCACGTCCACCGCCGTTGATGACGTGACCTTGGCGCCAAGCGGTGTGTCAGCGCCAAAGACAGCAATCTCCAACACTGAAGTATCTTCTGTTGACGAATACCTGCCAAAAACAGCAAAAACACTGCCATCACAGGACGCTCCCCAAGCCCAAATGGGTCGCTTGCTCCTTGTTGCAGGGTGTGATTAAGTGTATAAAGACCAGATGTCTTGGCTGCC
>JBHBMT010000144.1:0-4724 GCA_041773075.1 Moraxella sp. | reverse complement strand
TTTGAAGATTTAGGTTTGCGAAACGCCCTGATTGGCTATCGGGTACAAGATCGTGGCAAATTGCTTGAAAACTGCATATTCAATCATCTTCAAATCGCAGGTTATGATGTCAAAATCGGTGGTTTAAATAGCCAAGAAATTGACTTCGTGGCAGAGAAAAATGGCGAACGCATTTATGTGCAGGCCGTGCTGACCATTAATGAAGAAAAAACGCTTGAGCGAGAATTTGGCAACCTGCTGAAAATCCAAGACAACTACCCGAAATATGTGGTGACGATGGATGAATTTGACGGCAATACTTTTGAGGGGGTGCAATGTTTGAGTTTGAGGGAGTTTTTGAGAGAGATTTTAGGTGGATGATGATCAGCCATGCATTACTGATGTGGCGCAGAATAAGCATATATAATGTTTTAGGAGCAATTTTATGAAATTACGAAAAATCCATATTAAAAACTTCCGTTCTATTCATGATGTTGAAATAGAAGTTCATAACTATACGATGTTAGTTGGCGCAAATAATGCAGGTAAAAGCAATATTATGGCTGCATTACGAACTTTTTATGAAGATATTCCATGGACAAAAGATGATGAACCAAAATTTCAGAAGGTTACATCAGAAAATGAAATGGAAATAGAAAGTTGGGTTGAGCTAACATTTGAATTGACCGATGGGGAATGGAATGCATTAGCAGATAAATATAAAGGAACTGGAGAAAACCTCAAAACAAAATGATGATTACATCTTTGTATTTATAGTATTACTTGCGATGATTAAGCTCTGCTTTGGCAAAGAATTCCGATTGGCATTTAGGATAAATCACCATTTCGTTCATTGGCTACCTGCTTTGTTTGCGGTAAAATACATGGGTATGGCGGTTTGCGCGTTGTGGTTTAGCGCTACCTAAAAATTCAAACAAATACCAAATCAAGGCAAACTGCGACCATTAGTACCCTTAGCACAACAAAGCACTGATAATACACCTTAATAGCCGCCCAACTTTCAAACGCGCTTACCACACACCCATCTATAAATTCGCCTATCCTAAGGCAGGTAATCATGTTATAATTTTTGCCATTGCCATTTTTTAGGTTCTAGGTGACATTATGTATATTCATAATCCCCAAACCACGCCCAGCCAACCCACCAAACTGGTGCGTACTGCTTTTTTTATTTCTGATGGCACTGCCATTACCGCTGAAACCTTGGGGCGTTCAGTATTAAGTCAATTTAATCCCAGCTTATTCCACATCGAGGTCATTCCTTATGTGGATAGCTTGGAATTGGCTCACAAGGCTGCCGCTAAAATCAATCACGCTTATACAACCAGCGGTCTTAAACCACTTGTATTTGACACCATCGTCAGCCAAGAGATACGAGAAGTCATCAATGCTGCCACTGCCTGCAATCTGGATATCTATGAAGGACTGATTGGGCGCATTGCTGAAGAAATCGGCGAAACGCCTAGTCCTCATGCTGGCATTGCACACAGTGATGTCAATTCCGAGACCTACAAAGCACGCATTGACGCAGTTCACTACGCCCTAGATAATGACGATGGTGCGCGCACTCGCCACTATGACATGGCAGATATCATTCTAGTAGGGCTATCGCGCTCTGGCAAAACGCCTACTTCTTTGTATTTGGCACTACAGTTTGGTATTCGTGCTGCCAATTACCCTTTGACTGAAGAAGATTTGGATACCAGTGAATTACCAGATGCCCTAAAACCGCACAAAGATAAGCTCTTTGGACTCACCATTGATACTGAACGCTTGGTAAAAATTCGCGAAGAACGCAAGGCTGGCAGCCGATACGCCAGCTTTAGTCAATGCCAAACAGAACAGCGTGCCATTCAAGCGATGTATACCGCCAACCATATTCCCAACCTTAATGTATCGGAAATGTCAGTGGAAGAAATTGCTACACGTATTCTGCAAATGGCAGGCTTGGCGCGTCGCATTGGCTAATGATATTGGAGTCTTTATGAAACATCTTTATTTTGCTTTGGTAATGGCAACAGGTACCATGCTTAGCGCCTGTCAATCCACCCCCACCCCCGCTCCATATCACACACCCGAGCTCTATTTTAAAGAAGCGGATACGTTATTTGTCAGCGCTGGCAGAGCTTCTTGTAACTCTGCCAAGCCCATGCAATGCTTGATGGTGCGCCGTGCCGATGGATATGATTTTGGCATTGCCTATGATGCTATTATTGGCTTTAACCCTGCCAATAACGTCAATTACACCATACGTGCACGCCCTGAATTTGACAAAAAAACAGAACAAGCCACAGGACGTTGGGTTTTGGATGAAATTTTAAGCCAAACCCCTGTCGCATCTCACTAATTTTCACTTTAGGATATCTTATGACCAAAAAACAAAAAGAAACCGCCACCCCAGCGACCGATTTACCCGCCACTCCCATACGCCAAGACGACCATCACACCTTAATCAGCCCCTTAGATGGCAATCGTGTTTACCTAAAAAATACTCAAACCACCAAAGCCAAGTATGATTACGATGTTGTGATCTTAGGTGCAGGTCCTGCAGGAGAGGCTGCTGCCATGAAATTGGCAAAATCAGGCAAAAAAGTGGTGGTAGTTGACCCTCGCGGTCAGGTGGGGGGTAACTGCGCTCATGTTGGCACCATTCCTAGTAAGGTCTTGCGCCAATCGGTCTTTAATATCATCAATATGCGCCGAGATCCCCTATTTTCGCAAGTCATAGACAGGCATCAAGTTCCCCTAAAGCACGTTTTAAGTAAAGCGCGTCAGGTCATCATGAATCAAGTGGCAACGCACACCTTGTTTTATGAGCGCAATCAAGTGGAGGTTATTCACGGTTGGGGTAGCTTTGTGGATAAGCACACTCTAAGCATTGAGCCGACCAGCAAAGAAGAAGATGCGCATCGCACCATCACCTTTGATAGTGCAGTCATTGCAGTGGGTTCGCGCCCTTATCGCCCTGACATTTTAGATTTTAATCACCCTAGGGTCTTTGATTCTGATAAGATTTTGCAGATGGATTATTTGGCGCGCAAAATTATCATCTATGGCGCTGGGGTGATTGGCTGTGAATATGCCTCTATTTTCACAGGGCTTGGTTATCGAGTGGATTTGATTAATAACAAAGATCAACTACTAAGCTATCTTGATGATGAAATTTCTGATGCGTTAAGTCATGATTTTCGTCAAATGGGCGTGTTAATTCGTAACAACGAAGAGATAGATCATTTAGAAACTCATGATGATTGTGTCATTTTGCATCTAAAAAGTGGCAAAAAAATTAAGTCCGATGCCATTCTTTGGTGCAATGGACGCACTGGCAATACCGATGGGCTTAACTTGGAGGCAGTGGGCTTATCTGCCAATAGCCGTGGACAGCTAGAGGTGGACAAAACCTATCGTACTACCTGTGATAATATTTACGCAGTGGGTGATGTCATAGGCTGGCCGTCTTTGGCATCGGCAGCCTATGATCAAGGGCGCAATGCAGCTGCCTTTATGGTGGGCGATAAAGACGCTGAATTTATCAGCAGTGTACCCACAGGCATCTATACCATTCCCGAAATCTCAAGTATTGGCAAGACCGAAGAGGAGCTTACCGCCGAAAAAGTTCCTTATGAAGTTGGTCAAGCTTTCTTTAAGCATTTGGCACGAGCCCAAATTATCGGTGAGCGCTCAGGCGTTTTAAAATTGCTTTTCCATCGTGAAACTTTAGAAATTTTGGGCATTCATTGCTATGGCAATCACGCCTCTGAAATCATTCATGTAGGACAAGCAGTCATGAAATGCGGTCATACATTAGAATATTTTGTTAATACCACCTTTAACTACCCCACTATGGGTGAAGCCTATCGGGTCGCCGCCCTCAACGGACTTAATAGAATTTTTTAATTCATACAGCCACCAATCTTCTTGGTGGCTTTTTTTTGATACCATTTATAGCCAACTTTATCTAGACCATCAACCAACCACCCAAGACAAATCAATCAAACAACGGCAGTCTTTCAACAAATAAGCGATGATATTTACCACAGATTGCCAACAGTACTACCAACAAGGCAACCACTACTATCACAAAGCTGATGTATTTTAGCTTGGTATGATAAAGCACGGTTCATTTGCCACTGACCACACCAAACACAAAAAACAGCGCCAAAAAGACACCGTGAGCCAATGGGTTATTTTGATGGCTTAGCTATGAATACGCCACCAAAGCAGTTGCCGCCCACCAAGCCATAGACCAAGCCATGTCATCAAGCGGTGCAGTCGCTCAAAACAACACTCAAAATGCCCAAAAGCCGTCATTATTTAGCCTTTGTTTGACATTATTTGCCTTTGCGGCGACTTTCGCCAGTTTTACGGGGCGGTAATCCTGTATGCTGTGTCAGTACTCGCCCCCTAGATGGTTGGTTAGGTGGGTGATTGGCTGACTGGCGGTTTGATTTGGTTTGCTTTTGGGTGCGTTTGACGCTATCGCCATCGGCGCTAGAGTTCTTTTTACGGGCTGATTGATAGCTGCCCGTGCCAGCCGATTGATAAGTTGGAATTAAATGCTGTTTACTATTGCCAATTAAATCACTTCTACCCATTTCTTTTAAGGCTACTCGTAACAACTCCCAATTATTGGGGTCATGGTAACGCAAAAAGGCTTTATGTAAACGGCGACGTTTCTCACCTTTGACAATATCCACATCTTCACTGGTGCGAGATACTTTTGC
>JBHBMT010000013.1:0-11051 GCA_041773075.1 Moraxella sp. | reverse complement strand
TTGGGCTGGGTGGTGCAAGCACCCAGTCTCTCCTAAAACTTAAGATTATCATAACAATACAGATGGAGTTTGTCAAATGCCAAAAATCGTCTCAACCCCCAAGACACGCCGTGAAATCAATGAGGCATCGATGGCACGCCGTGGTGTCGTCAATAAAGCGTTTAAGCTACATGAAGACACGGTAACACTGGTCAAGGCATTGTCCGAACAAACGGGCAAATCCCAAGCCCAAATCGTCACCGAAGCTTTGCAACTGTACGCCACTCAAAACAGCGACTGATGCCGCACCACCATCGCCATGCGTTTTTGCCAACTCTCACCGTATATCTCACGCACGCTAAGCCGTCCGTGTGGGTGATGTAGCACAAGATTATCACCGATGACTTTTGGGGCTTTTTCGCTTGTTAAGTTACCATCACCCAAATAAATCAAGGCATGATTGACATGATGCGTACGCCCAACACGGCAAAGTATCACATCATGCTTTTGTAAGTCATGCACTTGTTCAAAGCCTGCCTTGCTAAAGTTTTGCTCATAAAGCGGCTCATGATTGGCATCTTCCCACCAGTCATCACGGCGTGGGAAGTCAGGTAGAGTAATACCAAGTTCACGCTCATAATAATCCCGCACAAGGCTATAACAATCCTGCGTGCCGTGGTAATACTCACGCCCAATCAAGGGTGCTTGATAGGCTTTGGGCTTATGACTTTTGATGGTGCAATATTTTTCGCCATCACTATGCACGCCCAAGCCCACAATCACCCAATCCACACCGTGTAAGCCCATCTGCACACGGTCAATCTCGGATGGCTCGGCACTGCCATTAGGGTGACTATGCACAATGGCTTGGATGTTGGCATCAGTCAGCATGGATGGGTCAATCTCAAAGCTATTAGCAGGGTCATGGCTGATATTGACACAAGGCTGGTACTTGCCATCAATAATCAAGCCACAGCACTCATTGGGATAAGTTGTCCATGCGTGCTCAATGATGGCGTTTTTGAGTGATTTATTAAGTCGCATAAATTATCCAATCAAACTCGATGCAGGGAATCCGCCAAAACTACCGACATTATCACGCACTTGGCATTCGTGCAGTGAGCCTGCACAACTATCTAATGCAGGGTCATCAGTAGGCTTGCCATTAACAAACATCGCCGTGCCAAGATAACCGCACTCTTCGCCACGATAACGCCCACACACCGCCCAATGGCAATAGCCCGTGATTTGGCGTACAGGGATTTTAAGCCCTTCAAAGTCCACAGGATTTGATAGCTCAAAGGTTGTTGTCGCATTAGTCTCAGCGGTTTTTTGCTCGATGTACCAGTATTGCACTTTGTAATTTTGCTCGTCTGATTCGCGGCTTGGGCTGTTTAGATACTCGGCAAGCGTATGAATAACTTTTAGCCTTGCCCCTGCAAAATCACCAAATCTTAGACACAGCACACGCAAAGCACCTGTCACACCGCCAATGTCATTGTGTATCACAAGCGTAGGACTAGATGCTTTGCCATCAGAGCGCATCTCAAGCCCATCAGCTTTGATGCTGATGGGTTGGTACTCATTGCCTTGCCACCTGATAGCACCGTCATTGTGTCCGTGAAAGCGGTAAACTTCTCCGCCTAGCCGTCGTGCGTCCAATTCGTACAGGGTGATAAAACCCTGCACGGTGTTTTGGCTTACTTTATTATCAAAAGACATAATCAGTCATCCAGTGATGTATCTTCTTGCTCAAGTGCGCCTGAATTGCTTTCGGTTTTGTCAGCAGTCTGACACACCACACCATATTGACCATCTTTGTAGATGACAGCAAAAGCGGTGACGACACGCTCATTTGTCCAGCCTTTTAAAGCTTGGGTCTGCTGTGTTGCCCATGCGATCAGCTCACCACGAAAGACGCTGACACGGTTACGACGCAATAAGCCGTTGTTCTCTTCATTATTAATCACTTCAAAGCCGTCATCTTCAGGATAATAGACGATCTCAATGTGGCTGGCTTTATCGCCGTGCTTGGTTGTCCAATCGCCGACTTGGCTGATAAAGCTTGTGATTAGATTGGCTTCTTCACGGCTAAGTAGCTGTACTTGTACGCCATCTTCATTTTGATAAATTTCGCTCATGATTTGCTCCAATAAATTAAGGGCGGTGGTTAAATTCTTTATAAGCACGATACATATCAGGCAATTTATAGATAATCATTAAAATGATTAGTGTTGCCATCAAGATTAAAAATTCACTCATGGTCAATTTTTCGCTTTCAATGTATTGTAAAAATGTGATAAAATCACTCACAGATTATCCTTTTAAGTCACAGTTAAAGGGGTAAAGAGAAAAACCCAAGTATTTGCCGTACTTGGGTTTTTTGCTATGTTAACGACATTGATGTCGTCGAGTTAAAGTTAAAAGACTTGTCTTAAATTAAAACTAATCCGCCATGCCATACCGCCTAAATGCGTGCGAGTTATCTCGCCATCACATCGCACGGTAATCGCAGGCTCATCAGCGATTGGCTTGATGGTAAAAGGCTCAACATTTTTTGTGGATAACAAAAAGCGGTAAATCTCACCGACTACCGCTTTTGTGTTAGTTACGCTGGCTTGCCATGATTTACGAGCGTTATTAATGCCAAATGACACCGCTTGCTCATAGCCATCACCAAATTTAACTGTTTGCGTGTTAAATTCGGTACTTTCGCTACTGTCTAAATCAAGTTGCCATGAAAAGTTACGCATGATTACTCCAAAGAAAAACCCTAGCTGTTACACTAGGGTTTTGTGGATAAAATTATTCAGATTTTTCAAAGTTTTTGCGGTGATTCTCAAAAACTTTGTTAAGAATTTGCTTCTCACGCTCATTATCAATGTTTTGGCTGATTTTTTGCTGAGTTTCGGTGTTAAACAGCAAATAATCACCCAAATCAATCAATCCTTTATCAGATAGATATTTGATAATGCTAGATGTCAAAAGCTCATTTGCAGAACCAACATCCATTGCTACGCCAGTTAATTCTCCAACCATTGCTTCTGTATAGCTATCACTCATAATCATGCTCCATATAATAAGCCACCTTGTTTACGTTCATCACGCAACGTCTTTTGTGATTCAGCTCTAGCGATTTCTCGCATCATGCCAATCGTGACCATTATATCACCATTCGACTGCTTCTCAACGCTGGCTTTTTCGCTTGAGTAGTTGTTGATGATGACATTGACGCCACCGATATCACCGCCATTATTGATCTTATCAAGCGTGCCAGTGCCAATGCGCTTTGTGGCTTTGGCGTTGAGTACATACTCTTTGCCATGCACCACGCCTGCCACATCATTGACACCAACATTACCAGTATAGCCACCAGTTTTAAAGCCTTGCATTTTGACTTGTTGTGCAGCAGCAATAATTTTCATCATTTCTGTACTAGCTGCTACCGCTCCTGCAATTTTATCAGCAGTAGTTACGCCATTTTTCCAACTGTCAGAAATCGCCTTGTACATTGCTAAGCCAGCTTCAGCTATGGTAAATGCCTTGCTCATCGCAAATAGGCGCTTATACGTATTAGATTGCTCACCAACCATCACCTTGCTCATATTAGCAAGATTATCAAAAACTACGCCTAGCTGTGATGTTTGCAAAGACGCGACCCCAATGTGATAGTCTCGCTCAATCGCAAGCAGTTGGGCATTTTTGTCAATCTCAATACCTATTTCACTTGCTGCTGCCTCCTCCAAAATGCGTAAGCGCTCCGCCTTTTGTTGCTCAAGGTCAAACAAACCACGGCTTATATCATTACCAAACGCGCCCAAATATTGACCTTTTATGTTGTTGCGCTCACTCTCAAGGTCATAGTCACGTTTGTTGTTGATACTCGCTATCTGCTCATTTTTTTGTTCAGCGCTTAAGTCGGTGCGCGCTTGCACATCCTCAATATCACGGTCGGCTTGTCGGTTGATTCTAGCAACCGATGTCAAGCGGTAATCATTCATATCCTCAACAAGGCGTTTTTGCTCTTTGACAAGCTCATTTAACTGTTGTTGTTCTTGAATATCAATGGCTTTGCTACGCGCTTGACGTACCTCTTCACTCAATCTAAGCTCTGTTGCTAGCTCATCGCGCTGTAATTTCGCCTCCGCTTCAATCTGCTCAATAGCGGTCATATGCACCCTATTAGCCTCAAGCAGCTCACGATTTGTATTTAGCACAATCAAGTCGCGCTCATGATTCGCTCGCTCTGTTGCTAGCGCTATCATTGTTTGGCGCACCTCATCGCTCAAGCTGGTATCTGCAACAAGCTCATCCACCTGTTTTTGCAAGTTTCTTTGTAGCAGTGTAAATTCATCTGTTTTAAACTCGGCTAAGGCATCAAGTTTATCTTGTTGCATCTGCTTGTATGCTTTTACCTCGTTTTCATAGCGCTCTACCTCTTTTTTTTGCCAAATATCCGCTTGGGTCTTATCCCCTGCAAACGTTTTGGCAATCTCTGCCATCTTATTGTGATGCGCTAATAGCATTTTGCCTTCTGCTGTTGCATATTCGGCAGCCAACGCCCTTTGCTTTTGCTCTAGCTGATATTCAGCATCGTTAATTTTGCTGATACTGGTTTTGCCATCTCTACCACCATCCATAAACTTATGATATCGTTTTACTTGCTTAACATAATTTTGCGTTTCTTTAAAAGGAGGAATCGCTCCCACCTTGCCTTGTTTTGCGCCATATTTTGCCACATTGCCCTGCCCTGCATTGTAGGCAGCAAGCGCCAAATCAATATCGCCAAACTTTTTAAGTAAATCACGCAAATAACGCGCAGCAGCATCTGCAGACGCGCCAACATCCGTTCTGTCTTTTAAACCATAGTCTTTTGCAGTACCAGGCATAAATTGAAACGCACCTAGCGCACCAACAGGTGAGCGCGCATAAGGATTGCCACCGCTTTCTTGCATACTTACCGCTGCCAAGATACCCGCAGGCAGTCCATAACGGCTTTCAATTTCTGAATAATTGTAGCGTTTCGCCTGTTCAAGCACCCTTGCATTAACAGCCAAAGGCATGATGCCATCATCAGTGCTTTTGTTGCCAGTTCCACCACCGCCACCGCCGCTGCCACCGCCACCTTTACCAAAGCTTGCATTTTGTGTGCGATTGCCCAAACTTTCAAAATAAGCACCTGTTTTGGCATCTACTATATCCACCGCCATTGCAGTGTACGCGCCAATACTTTCAGATAGACTAGCACCTGATGTATCAAAACTACTAAATCTATGTGAGTTACTACGCCAATTAATTTTATCCACCACATTAAATTGCACATTGAGTGGGGTGAGCGCCAAAATATTATTTGCTCTCAAAATAAAGCCATTGATGGCATCAATACCGCTATTTAGCGCATCTATTAAGCCATTGATGATTTTATCGCCAATATCGCCTGACGTATTGTATGCCCAAATAAACGCATTTGCCACGGTACGCATGGCGCGCCAAAATCCATTGCCTAACCATGCCATAAACCCACCTAGCGTGCCTGTTGCAGCAGCAACAATGCGCGCAATCCCTTGTAAAAACCCTGCAAAGCCATTAGCAGTATCATCAAAAAATACAGCAAAGCCCTCACTATTAGCCTGATTGCTATGGGCAAAATGATTTTTGATATCCATTGTGATTGCTGATACAAGCTCGCCTAAGCCTTGATAACCCTCAACCACCAAATTAAGAAAATCTTTAAAAATCTGCCCTGTAGTACCTAGAACATCATCTAAGCCATAAAAAGCGCTCGCCACTCCAATAACCGCGGTGGCAATTGCCAAGACGGGATGTGCCCGAAGTACGGTGGCAAGACCTGAAAAAGCAGTTGTCGCAATCGTCACTTTGCTTGCTAGTACAACCATGCCAACAGCAGCGCCCGCTACACCTACTTTTGCCAAGGTGTCAAAATGCTTGCTAATACCCATCAAGGCTTTTGCAATGAATTCAGATAGCCCACCTGTTTGATTAAAAAATCCATCAACAAAATTTTTGTAGTTATTTTTTACTACAGTTAAGG
Organism: Moraxella sp.; assembly: GCA_041773075.1. Taxonomy (GTDB): domain Bacteria; phylum Pseudomonadota; class Gammaproteobacteria; order Pseudomonadales; family Moraxellaceae; genus Moraxella. The sequence continues at coordinate 5,020 of JBHBMT010000013.1, read as the reverse complement.
CTTGTCCCATGGTGACAGGCATTTTGGCAAACTCTGATTGCAACTGTTCATTTGCCCCTGCCATCGCCGCATAAATAACTTCAGCACTGATTTTTCCCTGACTTGCTAGCTCTTTAACCTCACCGCGTGTTTTGTTTAATGACTGTGACACTAGGTCAAGCAGAATTGGCGCATTTTCAGCAATTGAGCGAAATTCATCGCCCTGCAACACACCCGATTGCATGGCTTGCCCTAGTTGCAACAAGGCGCTTGCCTGCTCTTGGGCTGATTTACCACCCACCGCCATAGCTAATGATACAGATTCTGTAAACTTAATAATCTCACTTTGACTTTTGCCAAGTTGTGATAGTGACCGCGCATTATTAACATACGCACCTGTTGTAGCTTCAATATCTTGGCGTGTCATATTAGCCATAGCTTGCAAACGATTTTTGACCGCCAAATACTCTTCTGTAGAGGATGTGACTAGCTTAATTTGTGTATTAGCCGTCTGCATAGCATCCGCTGTCTGTAGAACGCTAGTCAGTCCTGCTAGGCTAAAATACCCTGCCATCAGCCCTTTTAGACCGCCAAGTAGCTTGCCTGTATAACTAGCATTATCGCCAAGTTTGCGTGTTGAATGCGCCAAATTATCCACGCCTTGGCTAGCTTGCTTGGCATCTTGACCCATTTTGGCAACATTTTGAGTGCTTTTATTGACTGCATTCCCAAGACTGCCTGCGGATTGTGCCAAATCATCAATCGCACCACTGGCGGTATTAGACGCACCTTTTAGGCTTGCAAATTGCTTTCCTAGTGCTGCCACACGCTGTTCAGCGCTTGCCGTACCTACGACAATCTCCATTCTATGTGATACTGCTGACATATTTTCACCCATAAAAAGCGCCCATAAGGACGGAAATTACCACCAACGGATTGCTGTAACAAATACAGACAAACACAACAAAAAAACCAAAAACCACATCGCCCAAAATCTATAAGCTTTCATTAAATACCTTTAGACAACAGGTTAAAAATTTGATAAAATCATCATATCCCATATTTAATTCCTAATCACACTAGGAAATTAAAAAAACCCAAAAGACGGCAATCTTTTGGGTTTTTGCTTGTTTTTTATCTTGTCATTTTTTGACAAACACCAATACCCCACTTACAATCGTAAGCAGGGTATTTTAAAAAACTTTTAAAAATTAAAATCTTAAGCCATCAAATCCAACAGACCACACCTGTTTGTCAATAACAGCAGGGTTCATACCGCCAAAACCTATCTCTTTATTAATCCCTGTGGCAGCAATTTTAGCATGGATGATATGATCGTGAATTTGAGCAGACAATCTAGGTGATAAAGCACGAAACGGCTCTTCTATCGCCTTATACCATGAATAAATAAACTCGGTATGCCATGCCAGATGTTGGGCATTATTGATGAGCTTATTGCTAGCCATATCATTTAACATCAGATTATGCACATACGCCACCGCACGAGGCAAATCATCAAAGGCAATCTCATCAATATGCTCTGTACCCATATATTGATTAACCAATGTATAAGCGGTGCTATAATCTAGACCACGCTTGCCCACAAGCAAACTGACAGCTTGGCGTAGTGGCGTGCGGTCATCGGTGGTAGTACGTGTGGTATAGCCACCAGTTTTGCGAATTGTTGGCAATACTTCATCAAATACCCAATTCTGAAACTTCACCGCTTCATCTTTGTTACTACGAAAAATCACACGGTATAAATTTGGCTCATTAACAAAAGTTACTTGCTTTTTACCGCTGTCATAGCTGATATACATTTTATGTACACCAGCTGGGTCTAGAGCACCGCGTTTTGAGCTGGTTTCGTTTTTAACGAATGCAGGTTTTGCGACCTGTAATAAGTCTGATGAGCGGCTGATTTCTAGCACATTTGCCACATCAGGCAGACAAAACCAAATACTACCATCTGCATGAATGGCAGTACGCACTTCTTTTGATGATTGAAATTTAAAGATTGAGATTTGAGTTTGCATTTTTCTGTACCTTTTTGATAGGTTGGAAATTTACCCTGTTTTCTCGTGTGCCCAAATCGGGCACACGGGGAATTTAGGGCGGTTAGCGGCTCAAAACCTGCAGAAAATCAGGCGGATTTATTCGTGTAGCAAGCTACCTTATTTCATCGCACCGCTAACCATAATCAAAAAGGATTAAGGCTTTTTTATGCCAAAAAATGGATTAACTTAGGAGCATAAAAATATCACGCTGACGGGGTGATTTCCGTTCTCTGTCGGCTTTTGAGACCGTACGCATAATATAGCCCATTTGTTTACCCCTTGTCAATAAAAAAATCCGCCCAAAATTGAGCAGATTTTTTTATATAGCACTTGACAAAATATATCTAGTGCTATATAATAGACCCTATCAACACAAGGGGTGTTGGTTGGTAAGATGGTAACCATCGCTACCATCAAAACAAGGAGAAAACGATGAACGCACTTATCAAGCTCATCGTTCTTGTTGTCTTACTACTGCTAGCAACACCAGCATATTAAGATAGCAAGCCTGTAAATCAATGACAGTTGTTTTACAGGGCGTTAGGTGAGACGGCAATCTTGCCTAACGCACTCCTTACCCATTATCTTATCATCATTTAAAAAAATTGCAAGGGGTAAATTATGACCAAATCCGCCCAAGTCCGTGCCAACATCGCCTATCAAAATCGTGCTTTGCTTCGTACATCGCTTGTCATCAGCGAACACGAACAAGAGATTTATGACGCTCTACAAGCCATCAAAGACCACTATGAGGGCAATCAAGCCCATGCCATCAAGCAGGCGATATTGGCACATGCTAAGGAATTAAAAGGTGAATGACCCAACCTTTGTTAGTCCACAATAAATCCCCACCGTGTCAAGTGGGGATTTTGCTATTCAGCATCATCTAGCAAAAGCTTAACATTAACATACTCTTTCATATTTGTTTCGCAAAAAACTTCCTCACCATAGGCATGATATCTTTTTAACATATCTTCAATAACAATTTCTGCCAATTCATCCTTGCTCTGCTCGGTTGTCAAAAGATTGTCACATTCCATTTTGTCGTACAATGAAACCAGCCTTTTGGCAACACCGCCATTATAATGGCACAACTCTTTTTCAAGCATCACATTAAAAACAAACGATTTATACGTGTTTTCGCAAGCAACCCTCAAAGACTCATCAACTTGTGTTTCTGTTTTAGCCAAAGAGCTTGCCATCAAACCAAAAGTCATCACAATAACAAGCGTATTTCTCAATAATTTCATCATTACTTTTACCCCGCCCATCAAAAATGATAACGCGCACCAACACCAAATGTTAGTCCGCTGACATCTCCGATTTTATCATTGTAGTAAGCAATGCCGCCATGCCAAGAGCAAGTGCCTTGACCTGTACTATTTGATTGACTGCCGTCACGACAAGTTGTTTCACTGGTCTCATCAAACGACCATTGATATCCTACTGATGCGTAAGCGCTAACATTTGGCACAAATTTATACCCAACTTCTGCATTCACAGGAATGGTGACAAAGTGATTATTATTGCTAAAAGCATCTACCGTAACACCTGCATAGCCCATACCAATTTTACCCAATGCATAGGCACGACCTTGGCTGTATGCATATTGATAACCAAAATCCACGCCAATTAAATCATTTGCGCCATCTTGTAGGTATTGAACTTTGGTATAAAATCCATGAGTATTGTCCGTTGGTGTTGAAAAGCTCAAGCCTACGCCTGACAAATCCACCTTTTCATCAAAAACTTCTGGCTTGTAGGCGGAATAGTCCAGTGCAACAGTGCCAGATAGATTAGCATGAGCCACAGTTGATAATGCAAATACAGCTAGACTGGTCAATAAAAGCTTTTTCATGTTACATTCCTTAAAGATTAGTAAGACAATAGATTGGTAAGACAATGTAACACAAAATAACAAATATTTACTAAAAAATCAAGCCTTAATTGCCACAGTATTTAGTTTGTAAGTAAATACAGGTGCGCTAATTATGCTGTTCTTGCAACCACGCATCATCTATCGCAAATACACAGGCATCTAGCGTCTCTCTATCCGTATAGCAATGATGAGCCATAAGTACATCATTAATATCAGCCACAGACAAAGGCAATGGCGATACAGCCATACCGCCAATATATCGCCGTGAGCGTGATACCAAGCAATAGATGTGAATGATGTTATCAATCACAATATTAGTCTCAGGCTCATGCGGTACATCAACGCCGACATACTGCATGACTGAACGTGTAAAAGGGGTTAGACCTAGCCTTTCGTATTGCCACCTTTGGACGGCTTTTTTTTGGCTTTCACCACGCTAGTTGCGTGCTGTTCTTGGATTTCACGTGATTTATCTAAAATCCAATTAAGCAAACCCTCCTCTACTGCCAACAAATCCACAAAATGGTCTGCTGTACAGGCTAGGTCATTGCCATCTTCATCTTTGATACCCACCCAGTCTTTGACCAGATATTGACCGATGATTAGCGCGTATTGCTCAATGCTATTGGCATCCTCACTAAGATTTAACAAATCCTCTTTAGATTCACGAATACCAAGCTTGATATACGCCTGAATATACAAAGGGTGTGACATACCGTACAGTTCAAAGCTAACACCATCACGATAATCCACCCATTGGCACGGTGTCTGTGCAACGGTTTGTTTTTCTCGTTTTTTTACAATCATTTTTTTCTCCTTTATGCCTTGGTGATGGTTGGCGCTTGCTCAACCACAGTGTAATTGACTGCCTGCGTGATTAGGTCATTCATACCACCGCTTGGCGTTTCGCCGTTAACCTGCGCTTTTGGAATATTCAGGGTATATTTTGAGCTATCAGGGAATTTAAAAGTAATGGCGATAGCGACTGTTGCACCTGTCATCTGCTTATTGATGATTTCTTGTGCTTTTTTGCCGTATGCTAGGGTTAGCGAGCCTTCCATTTTTGCCATCATTTCAAGTAGATTTTTGGCAAAAATCCCACCAC
>JBHBMT010000143.1:0-4796 GCA_041773075.1 Moraxella sp. | reverse complement strand
TTGATAAGAGGGTGCAAGATGAGTTTGGTACACTCTTAGTGCAAGCAAGCTTAGGTGAACTAGAAGAGTGGCGCAGTACCATACAAGGGAGGCTGGCAGAAATTATTGTTCTTGACCAATTCTCAAGAACTATTTATAGAAACACGGCGCAGGCATTTGCACAAGATGGTATGGCATTGGTATTGGCACAAGCAGCCATCATGCTGCCAGCATTTGCAAACTTAACTGAAGAAGAGCGTCATTTTTTGTTGATGCCCTATATGCACTCTGAATCGTTGAGGATTCATGAGCAAGCGGTTGTGTTGTTTGGTCGTTATGTGAATGCTTATGCTTTGGAGTTTGAATTAAAACATAAGGTGATTATTGAGCGTTTTGGACGCTATCCTCATCGCAATGCTATTTTGGGGCGTGAGTCTACACTAGAAGAGCTGGCGTTTTTGCAAGAGCCTAATTCTTCGTTTTAGAGTGGTTTTCTGCCATCGTTAGGTATTTTTGGTGCAGCTTAGCAAGTTGGGCGTGTAGAGTCTTTAATGACCCTGTGTTTTCTATTACATCCGCCCCTAGCTGGTAAGCAAGCTCAAGGCGCTCATCACGAGAGATTTGTTTGTTGATAATATTCAAAATCTGCTCAGAAGTAGTTTTATCTCGAGCACTGGCACGCAGCAGTTGGGTTTCTATTGGCACATCAACAACCAAAATGTGCTGACATAAGTCAAGTAAATTGGGGATTTTGTGACGACCTTCAAATAATAACGGCACAGACAAAATGACATAAGCGGAGGTGGCTTTGGCAAGGTCATTTAAGATGGTATGATAGATGGCGGGGTGGATGATGGCATTGAGTTTGTTTAACTGTGCGGGGTGATTAAAGACATAGGCGCGCATAGCAGAGCGGTTATAATTGCCATCATCATCAATTACCCATTCTCCAAACGTAGCTTTTAGAGTCATTAGTAGAGGGCTGTGTTTGGCGGTGAGTGTATGCGCAATCACATCAGCATCAAGAATGGGTATGCCCTGTGCAGCAAAATAATCACTAACAGCGGTTTTGCCACTTCCAATCCCACCTGTCAGACCAATAATCAAGGGCATAATCTATCCTATAAAATACTTGTTGTGGGTATGTGTACTTAAGGTGTGTATGAGCTTTATTATACCACATATTGATGCTTTGTTTTTTAGGGTTTGCAATCATCTTTTTTTTATAAAAAATGAGAGGTTATCCCTTATTAAAAAGTAGGGAATAATAGGTGTTGATTAAGTAAGTTTTTAATGAAAAAGAAAAATAAAAGCATTGCCCAATTTTTTATAAACTTTGGCAATGCGATGAAGGAGGATAGCTTTTGAGTATTTAAAACACCTTAAGAGGGATTAAATTGCCCCAAATACCATCCTAGAATATCTTGCCCAAATAATAAAGCAATCATACCTGCTATCGCAATATAAGGACCAAAAGCAAAGGGTTTGCTACTGCCATGAATACGCATGAGAATAACGCCTATAATTGCACCAATCAAAGAAGATAATAGGATAATCAAAGGCAGCATACTAGCACCTAGCCATACCCCTAGTGCTGCTAGCAACTTAAAATCACCATGCCCCATACCTTGTTTTTTCATTAGTAGGCTGTATAGTGTTGCTACGCTCCATAGGGATAGAAATCCTAAAATCCCCCCCCAAATGGCAGAGGTTGGCGAAACAAAGATGCTTTGGGTATTAACTGCCAATCCTATCATGCCCAAGGGATAAACTAAGCGGTCGGGCAGTAATTGCGTGTCAAAATCAATGCCAGTCAACGCAATCAGTATCCATGTAAAAATAAGGGCAGCCACTCCTTGTACGGTGACACCAAGCAAGGCAATGACCAAAGCAGACAGTAGGGCAGTGGTAATCTCCACCAAAGGATAGCGAATGCTAATGGGAGTGTTGCAGCGACTGCATTTGCCTTTTAGAGCCAGCCAGCTAATTACGGGAATATTTTCAAACCAACGAATCTGATGATTGCAGGTAGGGCACCGAGAGGGCGGAAAGGAGAGTGTCAAAGGGGTGTCATGTTGTATTGCGTGCAACAGTGCATCTTTATGAGGCTGTGCTAAGTCAGGCTCATCTTGCCAAAAATGAGCCGATTCATGGCGCCACTCTTGGTGCATAATCAGTGGTGTGCGATGAATGACGACATTTAAAAAAGAACCCACACACAAGCCTAATATCGCAACAATCACCATAGCAATTACAGGTGATTGTTGTAGTAAGGTAAAGAGCTCGCCAAAAAGTATCATTAGCCAACTACCTGACCCATTTGGAAGATAGGCAGATACATGGCAACCACCAAGCCACCAACAACCACACCTAAGAATGCCATAATCATCGGTTCCATCAGACTGGTCAACCCATCTACTGCGTTATCAACTTCGTTTTCATAATAGGTGGCGGCTTTGTCTAGCATTTCCTCTAAACTACCTGCCTCCTCTCCAATACCGACCATTTGAATGACCATGCTAGGAAAAAGATTGGTGCTACGCATGGCAAATTGTAGCTGCTGACCTGTAGACACATCATCTTTGATACGCTGTACGGCATTATAAAAAACAATGTTGTTGGTGGCGCCTGCGGTGGAGTCTAGTGCATCAATCAAAGGTACACCAGCAGCAAAGGTGGTGGAAAGAGTGCGGGCAAAACGCGCAATAATGGCTTGATAAGCGATATCACCAAAAATAGGTATTTTTAGAGTAATTCTATCTAAAAATTGTTGGAATTTCTTATTGCGCTTTTTGGTTTCAAAAAATACGATGATTAATCCACCTAAAATAACTGATAGGGGGATGTAGTATTTGACCAACCAATTGGACATATTGACAACAAGTTGGGTGAAGGCAGGTAGTCCTGCGCCAAATGAAGTGAATAGCTCGGCAAATACAGGCACCACTTTGATAAGCAAGATGGCGGTAACAACAATTGCAACAATGATAACCGCAATCGGATATTTCATGGCTTTTTTGATTTTAGCCTTGAGTAGCTCGCTTTTTTCTTTGTAGGTTGCCACCCGCTCTAGCATGGTTTCTAATGCCCCTGATTGCTCACCTGATTCTACCAAAGAGCAAAATAGATTATCAAAATAGCGCGGATGTTTTTTTAGGGCAGTAGCAAAATTACTACCTGACTCCACATCCGCTTTAATTTTGAGCACAAGCTCTTTCATGCTAGGATTGTCTAGTGAGTCTGCAACAATTTCAAAAGATTGAGTTAATGGCACCCCAGCTTTCATCATGGTTGCAAGCTGACGTACAAAGATGGCAATATCAAGGGGTTTGATGGATTTTTTCATAGAAAACAAAGGCTTGCCTTTGGGGCGAATGCTTTCTACAATAATGCCTTGTTTGCGCAATTGTACTTTGGCAAGCTCTAAGCTTTTGCTGGTAGTTTCGCCAGAGACTTTTTGTCCACGACGATTGGTGCCGCTATATTTAAAGTCAAGCAGTTGTTCGGTTGCTACTTTTGCCATGACATGATTCCTATGTAGCCCTCTGTATGAGCGGCTTTATAAAAAATTTTAAAAAAACTATTGTTAAATTATGTATAATTTAGGTAAGTAATGGATTTTATCATACTAAATCAAGGGGCTGACAAATACAAGCAAAAAATGATTTAGTGGATAAAACAGCGGATAAACTGCTATTCTGAGGTTACCCGATACATTTCTTGAACACTGGTGGTGCCCTGTAGGACTTTCATGATACCAGAGCGGCGTAAATCCCTAAATCCTGCCTTGAGTGCTTCATCTTTGATTTGAATGGCATTGCCATCTTCCATGATGATGCGAGAAATTTCAGGGGTAATTTTGAGGACCTCATAAATGCCCACGCGTCCTTTATAACCCTCGCGGCATTCAGAACAGCCAACAGGCTCATAAATGACATTGTCAGGATTGGCTAAATCTTCTTCAGTAAACCCCATTTCCATTAGGCTTTGCTTGGGCACATTGGTGGGGCGTTTACAGGCTTTGCACAAACGGCGTGCCAAGCGCTGGGCAATGACCAAATTGACTGAAGTGGCAATATTAAAAGAAGCCACACCCATATTTCTAAGACGTGTCAAGGTTTCAGGTGCTGAGTTGGTGTGCAGGGTTGAGAGCACCATATGACCTGTTTGCGCTGCTTTGATGGCGATTTCGGCGGTTTCTAAATCACGAATCTCCCCCACCATTACAATATCAGGGTCTTGACGCAAAAAGGACTTAAGTGCATTGGCAAAGGTTAAGCCTGTTTTGACGTTGACATTGACCTGATTGATACCTTCTAGATTAATTTCTACAGGGTCTTCGGCGGTAGAGATGTTTTTGTCAGGTTGGTTTAGGATGTTAAGCCCTGTGTATAGCGACACCGTTTTACCCGATCCTGTTGGACCTGTGATGAGTAACATACCTTGAGGTTTATGTAGTGCTTGCAAAAACAACTCTTTTTGGTCAGGCTCATAGCCAAGTGCATCAATTCCTAACATGGCAGAAGAGGGGTCTAGAATACGCAAAACCACCTTTTCACCAAATAAGGTTGGTAGGGAGTTGACACGAAAATCAATGGCTTTGTTTTTGGAAAGTTTAAGCTTAATACGACCATCTTGAGGAACGCGGCGCTCCGAGATGTCCATTTGTGACATAACCTTTAGGCGAGCAGCGATTTTTCCCGCCAATTGAATAGGGGGGCGACTCATGATTTGCATGACCCCATCAATACGAAAACGTACCCGATAAGATTTTTCATAAGGCTCAAAATGCAAATCCGATGCTCCCATACGAATGG
>JBHBMT010000142.1:0-4099 GCA_041773075.1 Moraxella sp. | reverse complement strand
GAAGTGTCATTATTACGGGTGCGACAGGAACTGGTAAGACTTGGCTGGCTTGTGCGATCGGCAATTACGCTTGTCGCAACTTAAGAAAAGTGATGTTTGTTCAAGCTGCTGATTTATACGAAGATATTATCTTATCAATAGCCGATGGCAGTATCGCCAAGGTTAAGCAAAAATACTGCAAGGTGGATTTGTTAATCATTGATGACTTTGGCATTGGTGAATTACTACCGCAGATATGCCCTGTGTTGCTTGATATTATTGATAAGCAATCCAGCGTTGGCGGTTTGCTGATCACTAGCCAATACCCTGTCGCAGCTTGGCATGGATTATTTCCTGAAGCAACCATTGCTGACGCTGTGCTTGATCGCATCATTCACCGAGCATACCCGCTTGCACTGGCAGGCGAATCTATGCGGAAGAAATTAGCGCACACAATAAATTAACACTACAATAATCATCGAGACTCAGCTAAAATGACCAGCATTCACCGGAATGACTGGTCATTTTAAATTGGAATTGGCGTCCATTTAAGACTGAAATAGGTGGTCAGGAGGGTGTGGATTTTGCATCAATAATGCTATAAATGGCAACATAGCTACCCACATCACTACCTTTACCATCTAATAATTTACTATAATCATGGTGACCACTTTTTATGGATTCATACTGCTTTAACTCGGTATAAAATTGGTGACGGTTAAATTCTGGATCAAAGTAAGTTTTTCTAGCTTCTGACATATAAGCCTCGAATACTATAGGTTTTGATATTTAATATATCATAAATTATAAGTAAGTGCAATATTATTTAACAAAAAATATAGTAAATATCATAGAAAGTTCATAGTAAATATCATAGAAAGTTCATAGTAAAAAACATAGTATATATTTAATATTCCTTGGCTGCGGGCATTAAATTATTTGCTGCCATATTCATGCAATTTTACCACTAACTCTCCCACTCTCCCATCTTCAATAATTCCCTGCATTTTAACCCTGTGACCATCCGCGCTGCATTGCATTATCAAATTTCCATTTAGCAGGTTATTAATAATATACCCACCCCTATACCTCACCCAAGATATTCACTCTGTAAAAAAATACAACATACTTTTCTGATATGACTTGAAATCAACCAAGGAGTAAGTCATGTCAATCAATCAAAATCCAAATGCTATACTTGTAAAAATTTATCAAATCTGTGAATCATTGCTAAAACCTAATAAAGACGAAATAGCACTACAGGAAATCCAAAACGATCTCAATCGTTGTTATCCTTTATTTATGAGTCAGATGAATGCCGACTGGGAATACTGTCCTCCGATACAAAAACTGATCGAAATTTCCCAATCTATTGCCTGTTCGTCTGATTGTTCGGACGAAATACTTTGGGATGATGATTCGGTCAATAAATTAGCTTTACTGTACAATCAAGGGTATAGACCAAAAGAGCATCAAGAGAAAATATCCAAATCCGAAAAGAAAAACTCGCAGTCTTTGGAAAACTATCTAACGGCATTGATCACTAGTTACGCTCGGTTGTTGTTCGTCAGGGTGGACTTAAAATACTGTTCTGATGCCAATGTAGGGGTTGAGCAATTCGCTCAAGATATGTATCGACTAAGATATCAAATTGGCAGGAAGCGATCTTGCTTTAAGCATCTTAAGGGTCATGTCTGGGCAATCGAGCAAAGCAGTAAGACTGGTAGTTATCATTGCCATTTGCTGTTAATTTACGATGGCAATAAAAAGAATAAAGATTGGTATGCTGCAAGCCAAGTTGGTGAGAAATGGGGTGAGATTACTGGCAACAAAGGTTGCCACTATAATTGCCATGATGATGAGCATATCGACCGATTTAAGCAATTAGGTACGCTTGGCATTGGCATGATACATCGAAGTAATCAAATACAAGTACTCAATGCCATCAAAGCTGCCAAATACCTGACCAAGCCTGACAAATATGACCAACATCCCTTTGTCAAAACTAAAGGCATGAGAACCTTTGGACATGGGACTTTCAAACTAAAACAACATAACCAAAATGTCCGTGGCTAAGTTATAAGCCTTTCATAGCAAAATTTTTATAGATACATATTACCTTCATGAGCAATGCCGTCAATCCCTAGTGCTTGGCGGTATCAATTAACCATTTGGTCTGCTCTTTGACCAAATCTATTCAAGCAATGGAGTTAATATGAATCCTATCTGTGAAAAATGCTATTCACGCAATACCCATCCCATGACTGGCTCAAGTACCTTTTTTCCACAGTCATTGAACCAAACCTTATTTTCGCCAAGTGTGCTAGCCAGCATTGGTGCATCGATTTGTCGTCATTACCGCATCAATCCTGCCATCGGTGTCATGACTGGCGTGGTGCTAGGTGGTGCAATCAGCCTTGTGCAAGAGCATCAACGGTTTAAACAGCTTGGTTTTAAGCAGTCGATGTTTTATTGCCAAAATTGCCATCATGTCTTTCAAAAGCGTGATGATGTTGTAAAGACGGCAACTGATTTTGCTGATTTTAAAGAAGTTTGATCATTGATACATTAAGGAGTTTATGATGGCACATCAAGTAGAAACGATGGCTTATGTTGGTGATAAGCCTTGGCATGGCATTGGTCGTGAGTTATCGCCCAATCAACCAATTGATGTTTGGGCAAGGGAATCAGGTATGAATTGGCGTATTGAGTCTGCCGATGTCAGTTATACCGCCAAAAATAGTGCAGGACAAAATATCATCATGCCGTATTGTGACCACAAGGTGCTATATCGCTCAGATACTTTGGATGCACTGTCTGTGGTATCACAGCGTTATCAAGAAGTACAACCAAGAGAAATCTTGGAATTTTATCGAGACTTGACCGAAAAAGCCGATTTTGAACTTGAAACGGCTGGCGTTCTAAAAGGCGGTCGCAAGTTATGGGCATTGGCTCGTACTGGTCAATCTGCCACTTTAAAGGGTAAAGATGTCAGTCATGGCTATGTGCTACTTGCTACAGCCTGTGATGGTACGCTAGCCACCACAGCGCAGTTCACCTCCATTCGAGTGGTGTGTAATAACACTTTGGCAATCAGTTTGGCTGATAATCGTGGCGGTGTGGTCAAAGTGCCACACAGCACCGTGTTTGATGGTGAAAAAGTCAAAGCACAGCTTGGCTTATCCATCTCCACATGGGATGAACACAATTATCAAATGAAACAATTGTCCGAACGCCGTGTGACTCAGGCTGAAGCTACCAACTTTCTAAACCGAGTGTTTAATGATGCTGATTACAACATCATTCCCTTTGCTACCAATCAACGACAAAACTCAAGCGTCATCCCGAATGCCAAAGCCATGAATCAAATCATGGCAATGTTTAATGGTCAAGGTCGTGGTGCAGATTTGGATAGTGCCAAAGATACCGCTTACGGACTGCTTTGCTCTATCACTGAGTTTGTTGATCATGAACGCCGTGCCATGTCGATGGATCATAGACTTGATTCTGCTTGGTTTGGCACAGGTGCAATGCTTAAACAAAAAGGCTTGGAAGAGGCAATGCGACTGGTGGCTTAAACAGATAGGATAATCAACAAAGTCATGATTATTACCATATCAACCACGCTCCCATCACAGGGGCGTGGTTTTATGCCGTCTTTTAATAGCAAAACTTATTTTAACCAAAAATCATTTTATCCAAGGAGTTTTTTATGAATACCTCTTCAACCAACTCTATTAACACCAATACTCAACCCACCGCCATGACTAAGGCTGTCATCACAACTAAGCCAAATAAACCCACACGCCTTGTTGATACTAAGCGACTTAGCTATGAGCAATGGCTAGATGTACGCAAGCAAGGTATTGGCAGTAGTGATGCACCAACTGTTTGTGGTGTAAACCCTTATATGTCACAGCTTGAGTTATGGCTTATCAAGACAGGTCGGATTGAACCTGCCAAAGTGAGTACAGATGGCTATGCACCACTATATTGGGGTAAACAGCTTGAGCCTTTGGTTGCCAAATACTACACCACCAAAACAGGCAATAAAGTTCGCCGTGTCAATGCGGTATTACAGCATCCTGAGCATAAGTTTATGCTAGCCAATCTTGATTAT
>JBHBMT010000141.1:0-5074 GCA_041773075.1 Moraxella sp. | reverse complement strand
TTGAGTTTATACAATAAATTATCACGGACTATCCACTGACTAATGCTTGTTCCCATAATTATTTGTTATAAGATATCATGAATTGAATAAATTATATCAATTAAATTCATATACATATCGTAAAAAATCATACATAAATTTGATATTTTTTATTGCAATTTGGTAAGAATACAGATATATTGCACAAGGTTTTCATGGGTTTTGTAAATTGTTACATAGCTTTTTTAAATCTGTGAGGACTTGCTCCCGAAACACAAGTTAAGGACTACTTGTCTATGAAGTTTAAAAATCTTTATACTAGTTTGGCAATCGCCAGCGTTGCCATGTTTGCAACTCAAGCTAATGCCGTTTGGTTGAATAATAATTTAAGAGATGGCTTGCAGCTTGGTATCCATGGCAGCGTTACGCCAAGCGTAACCAAAAACACAACCAAATTTAGCTATTATTCATACAATGCAGACCCAACTGGGCAGATTGTTCAGGCATTGGTTGAAGAGGATAAGCGCATGACAGATGAGCGTGCACGCCTAAGCGGATTTAATAGCGCTGCTATTTGGTTTGGTGCATACAAGCAGTTAACTCGTGATGTGACTCTGAGTGGCAATATTGGTCTTTACGGCAACTTAAAACAATATACCACTTATAACTATAGCCCAGCCTATCAGTATGGTCTCACTTTAAGTCATGATAAATATGGCTCGCTTGGTATTAAGTCTGATCAGAGTACAAACAGTAGCATTGTTACCACAAGTGGTGTTAATGGTATTTTGGATACACCGTCTAGCTCGATTACTGCTGAATTTACTTACATCCCTGGTTTGACGGTTGCTGCTTATCATGCCTTCCCAAGTGCTCAAGATACATACAGCCTTGATGATACTGACATTCATAAAGGTCATGGTATTTCCGCGTCTTATACCCATGCATTTGAGCCACGTCATAAGCTAACAGGTGCAATCGGTTATACTAATACAAACCGTCACGCTGAACTTAATAGCGATACCTACGCCAAGCAGAAAAAAGCACATGGAGTTGGTCTCAGATATCAATATGAGGATCTGACACTATCAGCAAACTACGGTGAAGCGACTGAGACTTTTGATGCGGCACGCGTATTTGATAATGATGTGAAAGCGTATGGTATTAGATTGGCATATGAAGTAACGCCACGTATTGAGACTTACGCAACCTACGGTCGTCAAACATCGGATAAGACAGCCGCTGTTGGTCAAGCATTGGATTATGCAGGATTGGCAAGCGAAACTCGACGCGGTATCTCAGAGTCCAACTATTTTGATAAAGTGGATCGCACCTCGTATGGTATTGGCGCAAGCTACGAAATTTACCGAAACTTGACATTGCGTGGCACGGCATCACAAACCGAAACTGAAAATTATATCTCAGAAGGTTTGTTTAGTAAGCGTAAGGTTACCAATTACAGCATTGGTGCTACTTTTAGCTTTTAATAATTTCTCAATTTATTGATTTGTATGCTTAGGCATCATTAAGTTAAGGACTACGATAATGAAACTTAAAAATCTTACTCTTGCAATCATTGCAATTGCTACATCAGCAGCTTCTATGCAGGCAAATGCTGTGTATAATCTATACAAAAGCAATGGCTTGTCATTGGATATTGGTGGTGAAATCAACGTTGCTGCCAAAAATTTACGCCAGCAAGCGGAGGTGCAATACAACGATGGTACCAGTAATCAGGTTTATATTGATGCAACCACATGGGCGCAATTGGCGCAAGGTGGCTACAAAGATGTAGCTGATCGTCGAACTCGTCTCGGTCAAGATGATGGTGCCTCATGGCTTGAGTTCCGCGGTACTCAAAAACTAAATAATGATTGGCGTGCAACTGGAACTATTGGTTTTGGTTATTATGATCGACAAACGGGTGCTTATCTATCCAATGCCAATCTGGCTATTGATAAGCTAAACGTGGGTTCATTATCTGTTGGTCGCCAATATCTACATACCGGCTATGTGGCACGTACAGGTACCTACACAACTTTGGAAACTTTTGGTGGCGCCTCAGTTCGCTTGGACTACACTCAAGTGCCCGGTCTACATCTAAGCGGCTACTATAATACACCATCAAGTTCTGATGTTCGCACTAAGAGTACAGCAGAAGTTGAGGGTTGGGGTGCATCAGCAAGTTATCGCCATCCATTTGGTAATCAGCATAGCATCCGCTTGGCGGCAGGCTATTCGGACTCTCGCGCTAATCCTGCAAATAAAGGTGTGTCAAGTAACCAAGTGCCTGTTAGCTCGCAAGGCTATGCAGGTTCTTTGGAATACCGTATTGATGGCTTCTTGGTAGCGGCTGATGGTGGTAAGAAGAAAGAGGATTTGAACGGTTCAGTTACCGATTCGGCCAATTCTGATTTTTGGGGTGTTAAGGTGGGTTACCAATTTACGCCAAAATTTAGCATGACCGCAGGGTATGGTCAAAAAGATACTGAACGCACAAATGTTGCTAATGCTGTAGTGACGCCATACTACATTTCTGGTGTTACCACAGGCGGTACTTATGAAAATATGGCGACTGTTTACTCTTCATTCTTGTTTGATCAAGTAAAAGAACAAAAAGCTTATGTTCGTGGCGACTATTATTTGCGTGACAATGTCCGTGTTTATGGACGTGTTGATAAAGAAGAGATTCAAACCAAGCTTAACGGCCATAATTTTGCAAAACTTGACAATACTGGCTATCGTCTAGGTCTTTCATTGACTTTCTGATTGTAGCTGTTTATTCGCAAGCCAAATCTAATTTGGGTGATTTGGCTTGGTATTACCTGTCAAATTTTTACTCTGTTAATGGAGTGCGGAGAGTTTAATGAAACTGACAAAATTAGCCACATTGATGGCGTTGGCATCATGTGCCTATACAGCACCTGCTTTTGCTCAAACAGCAGAAGAGGAAGTGCAGACACAAGCTAACAGAATTCAATATCCACAAACTCGTATTCATCAAGAAAATCGTGATGATTTTGTTCAAGGTGAGTACGGTCGTCCAGGGAGTTTTATTGTCAATATAACCCCGGATAACACATGGACAAATACCGCTGATTCGTCGGCTCGCGAATATTATGATGATGGCATTGATCATTATTTCACTGAAACTGTGGTGGATAAATATCGTTGGTTAGAAGACGTTGATCCGATTAATGCGGAATATATGCGTGAAACGACAGAGGATCGAAAACGTAATCCTATTGGCTCACGCCTTGAGAATGATATTCCAAATGATCAATTTGACAATCGTACTGCAACAGCATTGGCAACTGTTGAACCAAAGCAATCTAGCGAGGTTAATGATTGGGTCAATGAGCAAAACGCAGTAACAAATGCTTATTTGGAAAAAATTCCGTACTACACCCAAGTGTACAATAATATTGATAGCCTCATGAATCGCCACCATTCGATCCGCAAGGAAAAGCGAGAGGGCGTAGGTGAGATTCATTACTTCCGTGCTGAGGATGGTTTTGGGCGAATTGTCTATACTGATTTGGCAGGTGTTGAGCATGAGCTTTTGAACGAAAGAAACTTGCAAGAAGATGGTAACGCCAATATTCAGGATGGCGACATCTATGTTAGTGAGAAAGGTAGCTATGTTGCATTTGCCGTTCGCTCAGGTAATGCCGATGCTGAATTGCGAAGCATTCGTATCCTTGAGGTGAAGACCGGCAAGGAGGTTTCTCGACTTGCTCCAATTAACAGACATTATGTTGAGATGGAGTGGTTGGATGATACCAACCTGCTGTATGTCGGCGATGATGGTGGATGGACAGATATTCTTCGTCATGAGGTGGGTTCGGGTCGCTTTAATGATCATGTTGAGGTTAGTCGCACCCATCTTGATACGGGTACTTCCATCCAAAGCTTCTCAACAGAGGGTGAGGACAAGCGTTATCTAATCATTGATGGTTGGCGTCAGGGTGATACCAGTTATATCAAAGACCGCAAGACTGGCAAAATCTATCGCCTGCATAGTGAAAAAAACTATAAGCGCAACTTTGCCAAAGTAGATGGTTTTACACCTGGTATCTTATCAAGCTTTGTGCATTTGGATGATAAAACTCTTGATGTGTATTTCATTTCTACAGAAAATACACTAAAAGGTGAGTTAATTAAGTCAAATTTAAAGAATTTAAGTAAGCGTGAAGTAATTATTCCTGCATTGCCTGAATATCAGCAAATGCTGGAGGCTGTCTACCATAATGAGGGCAATGGTTATTTCCTGATCCGCTATATGAAGGATGCAACGCATCGTGTTGTATTGATGGACGCCAAAGGTCGACTGGTGAAAGATTTGTCACCAAGTGACGTGGGTAATATGTCTGATTTGGATACCTATGTCCCATCTCAGAAGGATATTGATGCAGCTAGGGAGAAGGGTGAGTCGACTCCGGAGGCTTATGTATCATTCCGCTATTTTGATACGATTACACCGCGTACAGTGTATAAGTTCAGTCCCACCAAGGGTGGCGAATTAACCGATAAGCGTCGCCGAGATTTACACCCGTTTGCAACTGATGATTATGAATCTAAGCATATCATGTATACTTCAAAAGATGGTACGCAGATTCCAATGGTACTAAGCTACAAAAAAGGCACAGTGCTCAATGGTAAAAATCCAACCGTCCTATATGGCTATGGTGGTTTTGGCTTAGCATCGGATAATGCATTCCGATTTGACCGTGCCATATGGCTAGAGCATGGCGGTATTTGGGCGACAGCGCATTTGCGTGGCGGCGAAGAATATGGTCGCGAATGGCATGCAGCAGGAAAGCGCCTAAACAAAATGAATGTCTTTGACGATTTTGAATCAGCAGCAGATTATCTATTTGCCAATGGTTACACATCGCCAGAGTACCTAGCAATCTCTGGTGCATCAAATGGTGGCTTGCTTGTGGGTGCGGCGATGACACTAAATCCAAGCAAATACCGTGTGGCATTGCCTGAGGTGGGTGTGCTTGACATGATTCGCCATGCTGATAACTATCACACTCAGTTTTGGGTGGATGAATACGGCACGCCTTATGACAGCATCGAGATGTATGAG
>JBHBMT010000140.1:0-4606 GCA_041773075.1 Moraxella sp. | reverse complement strand
TTTGATTTTGAAAATGCAAAACCTATTAAGCACCCTTTAATTGCACAAGCCCAAGCAAAAGCAAGAGCTTCAAAAGAGCAGGAACAAAACGAGTTAATTAGCTTTTTTGATAATGACGTACAGCAAGTTATCATACAGCATAATACGCCACAAGATAGAATGCGTGTTAATCAGATGATTAGATTATTGTTTAGTATAGCTTGATGGTTGATACTCATGATGTGCCTATGCAACTTGGAATGACACGAATGGCAAAATACAAGGAGTACACAGGTAAGACAATGTACTCAAACCATAATGTGTTGTATAATACCCAACTACCTGTTGCGCTCTTTGTGCCATCAGCGCTTGGTAAAGCAGCCGTACAATCAAAACCAAACTCTTATTTGCCCACAAAAAAGTTTTCAAAAACATTGTTTACGGGCTCTGCCTTTGCAGGTGTGAATATTGGTCTTGACTTTGTAGGTACAGTGAACGCAGGTATTATTGACAGCACCGTGGCTTACGAAAGCGCAGGCTTTAACATGGGGCAACCCATCTACACCACCCAAAGAATGCTTGTCAGCCACTTATCTGACACAGATGGCGAAACTTGGACAAGCATCTTTGGCAATGCCCCCAGTGCCACCACAGAAGAAATGAGCCAAAACGAATTAGTACGCAATTTGGCTGAAAAGCGTTATGGTAATAGCGAATGGCTGGCTAATATTGCTAAATTATCCACTAAGGGATTGTTTACTGAATATTTAATACAAGAAGCAGAAATTAACCGTTTACTTGGCTTAATCATGGAACTTCGCCAACAGCAAATGCAACAAGAAGCCATATTAAGTAGGGTGATGTTAGACGGCAAAGACAAAGCCATTGAAAACCTGACAGAAATGATCGCAATCAACGCACCTACATTCATGAACGCACGTCTTGAAAAAAGCGGTGATGAATGGAATGAGGAGCAGGTGGTTACGGGGTATGAGGGGGGAGCCGTCTCAAATGGTGATTTAAGTTATCACGGAACGCCTGTGGATATGGCAAATCTACCCGATGGTGTTTCAGAACTCTTTGATGTTCTTTTAGAGCTTATCGCAAAGCATGAGGGTGGAAGTTGGAACTCATATAACACTGGTATGTATGCGAGTAAGTCAAAAATGACGTGTAAAATGCGTGGTTTTATGACAGATAAAGACGTGGAAAAAGCGATAGCCCAAGGAGGCGTAAGACTTACAGACACCACACTTAAAGAGATCGCAAGTGCAGGTAAATATCCTATTTGCCCCGCTAACCTAAAAAGAACGTCTGCAAATGGAAAATACCAAATTATGTACTATAATATTAAAACGTACATTCAAAAAAATCCCCACATGGCGAATACAAAATTCACCCCTGAAGTACAGAAAAAAATTGCAATGGAATTTTTCTTTTTAAACCCAAGCAACAAAGCCATATATAATTTTGCAAAAAATGGTGGCAGTTTAGATGGTGCAAAACGTTTTGTAGTGGGCACATGGGCGTCTGTCTGTTATCCCAATTCTAACAAAGGGGCGCACCCACCACAAAGATGTTCCGCAGAAAATTCCGCAAAAATATTTGCAGTAATGGATAAAATTGCAGAAGCACACAAAAAAGGTAATAAGTGAGGTAAAAATGAATAAGTCTTGTTTTGTAACTAAAATGTTTTTGATGTTGGCTTGTGTGGTTGGTTTCAGTTTTCCAGCAGTTGCAAACCAAAATTACAAAGTATTAAACGCAACAGTATTTGAGGAACAAGGTTTAAATTTTGATAATCCAAAAATGCAGGTATTTTTTAAAAATACAGAAAATAAGAAAAATTTTGTAAATGGTAAAACAAATATAGGGTATGTGTACTTACCTACAACAAAATTATTCGCAGGTATAGAAAAAGAGTATCAGGACTATTATATGCTCTTTACTGTTGATGAGAAATCAAAAACAGTAGATGTATTTCCATACTTGATTAAGGATAAAAGAGCAAATGGAAAAACGCCAAATATAGTTTTCAAGAGTGAAGCAAAGAATATAGGACTTGTATGTTCCAAGCCTAATGTAAACATTACTTGGTCTGGACAATCAGGAACTGGACACATGATCAACAAAAAAACAAGTGCTGAAAATTGTGTGGCGTTCTTTGAATATTTGGATTACAAAGACAGCAATGTATTTTCAAAATGGAGCGGACTGGAACCACACTCAATAAAAGAAATGCGAAAAATGGGTGAGTTTGACTAATGAAACCCACCGCCCTATATTCCCTTTCCCCCAATGGCAAAGCACCTGCTGCCCCATTTACGCCCCCCGATGTGGGGCTTTTGGGCAAGGAACATTTTGACAGCTTGCCCATTGAGGCGTGTTCTTTTGTTCGGGGCGTTCAAGCTAAGTTAAGTGCTGATGTGGCGACCAGTCTTGCTTTGGATAAATACGCACAAAGTTATGGCTATATGCCCATCACTGAAGCCAAAGCGGCTGCCAGTGCCATCATTTTACCTGAAATTGTCATGCGTGAGTTGGCAAATGACAGTAAACTGGCACAAGACTTGGTAACTGAATATGCCTTACACAAGGGTGTGGACGCAGGCGTGGTGCAAGAGGAGCGTGCCAAGCAGCGTGCTAAGCTTTCGGGGGCAGGCGTGGTACTCGGAGCTGTACTGGGTGGTGTAAAGCCGTGAGCAACCTTAAGCAAGGCTTAGATGACCCCTTTTTTGTTAAAGCAGGGGCAGGCGTGACGGTGATGGACTTTTTTAGTGAAGTGCATGGTGAAAATCAGCTGACGCCATAAAAGACATAGTCAAAGCACCAAACAAAGCAATCGCACCCCTATTGATCGATCCTTTATTTATCAATTTGTTCATCATATAATACGCATTGCAAATACAATGTATTTTATTTGCGTATAATAATTAGGTGGATAACGCAACGCAATTAAAAACAAAGTGCGTTATATTTCGTCCTTGTTTTAGCTGTTGGTAATTGATAGTTATTCGGCTTAATGCGGCTATGCCGTTAAGTTCTTTGACGGCATTGTCTAGCACATCACGCTTAAAGTCGCACATACGTTGATGATCGTCAGCCAATCCAAAGACATCTCGCAGCTCTTGCAGTGATACCGTCCGTGTTTGTGCCTTGACGGGCTTGGACAGACCACCAAAAAGATATTCGTACAGACGCCTAGCATATCTACTAAGCCTTAGATGGCTGCGACTTGTGCCATAGGTTTTAAAATATTCTTTACAATAATCAATTACATAAGGATTAAATCTAAACGAGATATAATCCCCAACAATTAGGGTGCTTAATAAGCGTTCGCTATATTTGACTTTTCCTATTGTGGCTAGTTGCTTACATGACATACTGGCGCTGGCATGATACAACTCATTGGCGGCTTGTTGCAACCTAGACTTTGCTTGACTGGTCTTAAGACCATAAGCATTGGCATACTCATCAAGGGTTAGTGTTACAAAACCATCAATTACAGGTCTGTCCACCAAAATAACCAGCGATAATAGCCACAGCCCATCACCCGACAGCTCATACAGCATATCAAAAATGGCTTTAGGTATGTTGCTCATCATCAACTCCCAAATTTATATAACGTATTATAAATATGTTTGCGTGATAATATAAAAGTGCTTTTTTATGCGCTTAAGGTATAAATGCTTGATATTAATGAATAAATATTCCTTGTTTGCCGTTCTTTTGGCTTAGGTTTAATAGGGTAAAATGACTGGTCAAGCAATACTTAACTCACTATGACTGCCCAAACGATGTAAAATCAAATCATTGTCGCCCACAAATTCGTAAATCAACACCAAATCAGGTTTGATATGGCAATCCATGCAGCCTGCCCATTCGCCCTTAAGGGGGTGATTTGCATAACGGACAGGGACAGGCAAGCCATTGATTAAGCAGTTCATCACTTCAATCCATTGGGGTGTTACCAAGTTCATGTACTGCTTTTTAGCGTCCCTTTTGAATTGGCTGGTTACAGATACTGCTCTAGCCACGAGAAAGCGCCTGTATCGCTTCTATGGCGTCTGTAGGCTCAAATCTATCCAATACCCCTGCTTGGTAGTCTAAACGCCCCTGACGGATTGCCTGCGCCGTTAATTCATTGGGAACAACCGCCCCTGTGCGTCTTTCAAACGATAATGGCAAACTGCCCGTATCTGCCACTTGCTTTAAAATTAAACGCATAAACTGACTGGGGGTTAATCCAAAGCTTTCAATCACCCCAAAAGATTGAGCTTTTAGGTTTTCATCAAGGCGCAAATTAAAATTTGTATTCATGATGTTATCTCATCAAAATCATAATGTAAAACTATTGTAATCAAATAGCGTTACAAATGCAATAGTTTAAATAACGCATTATAAATCTGTCTGCGTTACATATCCATCACCTTAAAAAACCAACCCAAAAACATGATGTCTTTATGAGCCGTGCCACCTGCTCTTGCGGTCTTAAAAATTTTAGCAAACATTCCGTCAATGTTTTTTGCTACTTGGTCTAGTATTTGTTCTTGTTCATCAGGTGATAGGCTTTCAAATTTGGCAATCATGGCATTTCTGCGTTGCTCGGCTTGCTCGGCTTTTTCCT
>JBHBMT010000139.1:0-2876 GCA_041773075.1 Moraxella sp. | reverse complement strand
GTTCACTCACCCATTCTTTATCCCAGTTCTCTCGTGGACCAAAGTCAAAAGTCTCTTTTGGCGTCAAGAAACCACGCTTAGCTGCAGGGATGACTAGTGCCATACCAACGATAGAGCCGACGATTGATGGCAATTCAGGACCGATGAATTTGGCAGTCAAAGCATAAGGCACAGTGAATGCTAGACCTGCAAAGATCGCAAATGGCGCTGCTTTTAGACCTTCGGTAAAAGAGCGTTTTTCGCCAAAGAAACGAGTCAAGAAACCACATAGAATCAATGGGATTAGGAAGCCGACCGCTGCATGAATAAAGCCAACATTACCTGAAATATCAAAGATATAAGCAGGCAAATCTTTACCCACAGATGCCAGCGCATTTGCCACATCTTCTTTGTTTTCAAGGCCTGAGTTGACACCGATCAGCAGTGGCGTACCGACTGCACCGTAGGAGACAGGCGTGGATTGGATGATCAGTACTGCCATGACACATGCCATCGCAGGGAAGCCAAGTGCCAATAGTAGTGGTGCTGCGACCGCTGATGGCGTACCCCAACCAGTAGAACCTTCAATCAAGCAGCCAAATAGCCACGCCACAATAATCATCTGTACACGGCGGTCAGGTGAAATATCCATAAAACCACGGCGGATCGCGGTAATAGCACCGCTTTCTTTTAGGGTATTTAGGATGAGAATCGCAGAAAAAACGATAAATAAAACATTGACAGCGGTCAGCACACCATGGATGGTGGCAGCGGCAACTTGGTTACCGCTCGTCTGCCAAACAAAATACGACAATGCCGCCGTTGCAAGATATGCCAAACTCATGGCGTACTTTGCAGGTAGGCGCATCACAACTAATAGTACGAATACGATGATAATTGGCAACATCGCCAAAAAAGTATACATACACACTCCTTGTATCGTCAATGACGAAAAAAAGATTGTTTATCTGCTGTTTTTTAATGACTCAAAATACAACAAAACCACAAAGAAAAAAACAACCTACCATGCCCAAAAAATACAAGCACGGACATGGCAGGCGGTATTGATTGAAAAAAATTCTAGGCAATTTTACAGTTTCAGCTTTTAAAAATAAATATGTCGCTATAGTTACTGCAAGATATAGTTGTCATTTATTTAATGAATAAACTGTATGAAAATTGTGCATTTTTAAATTTTTTATTAATAAAATCAAATAGATAATAATTGTATAGTCAAGGCATCAACCGATGTGCTAATTGTAGCGTTTTTGTAAACTTGTCAATACAACTGCAAGATTTTGACAAACGCTCAATGCCCAAGCTCAATAATTGCTTATTGGGTTATCATTAAATATTGGGTTTTTTTATAGTTCTGACGACAATCTATGATACACTTTTTGTTAATAGCTGATTGATATCCATCACCGAAAATGGATAGCAAAGCAGTTTGGTTGGCGTGATGAGAATCGGAATATACTTACCCAAAGTATCAAGCAGTGTGATGTCTTGAGTGTTCATAATCTCAAGGCGAGTAAGCGTCGGTGGATTGGGTTGTGTCTTAAGCACAAAACTCATCCAAGTGTGCGCATCTTGGCATAGATGACAGCCATCAGTACCGAGTAAATACCAGGTGTGCTCATGACTGTCATCAGTATTGACTTGCAAGCAGGTAAGTAATTCACGACGCAAAGATGCAAAGTCATCGGGCGATATGGATGTCAAGGCGTGGCGATTGTTTTTTAGATTGGATAAATGGATTTTATTATTGAGCGTAAACATGGAAACTTGGGTCAAAATTTATTGAGAAAATAGTGTTAGAAAACAGCGAATTGTCAGCTTAAATCATGTACAATAGCGAGATTGGATTATGGAGTATTGTAGCGTGTTTCGGACGGTTTTAAAATGGGTATTGATGCCACTTTTGGGTCTGTTCATCGGCTTTCATGTGATGGTGGCGGGCCTATTGGCAGTCGGTAGTGCCGTGCCTGTGACCAATTCTGCGTTTATGGTGTGGCACAGGCTATCAGGCGGGAGCGTGACACAGACTTGGGTGGATTATGACAAAATCGCCAAATCCACCAAGCAAGCCGCCATTGCAAGCGAAGATGGGACATTTGCGACACATAATGGCTTTGATTTTGCCAGTATCCAAGCAGCCATGAAAGCCAATGAAGCCGAAGGGGCAGTGTCGGTTGGCGGCTCAACGATTAGCCAACAACTTGCCAAAAATCTGTTTTTGACATCGCATCGCTCATATATCCGAAAAGGCGAAGAAGCCATCATCACCGTGATGATGGAGGCATTGTGGAGCAAAAAACGCATCTTAGAAGTATACCTAAACGTCGCTGAATTTGGCGAGGGTATCTATGGTATCGAGGCAGCGGCTTGGCATTATTTCAAAAAACCTGCCAAAAAGCTATCTCGTGAGCAGTCGGCATTGCTGATTAGTTTATTACCCAATCCCAAATATTACGGTAAAAATCTCAATGCCAAACGCCTACGCAACAAACAACGCATCATTCTAAGAAGAATGAATAGTGCTGCTTTGCCAAATTAAAGTGGCTACATCTGCGATAATGCACAAGTTTGGCGATATTGAATTGACACCTTAAATCCAGTAAAATGGTTAATTAACCTATTAAATTTTTTATGAATTTTCGATTTGCTCGACGAAAATTACACCTAAGTGTCGGTGTAATATTATCAGAACAATGCAAGGATTTTATCATGACGCAGACTGTCCAATCACCCACTCAAGATGCACAGGCGGTGGCATTGGTTGCTACACAACCCAATCATTTGACCCAAATTGATCAGTTATTTGATGAAGAGGGTGAATTTTCGCCTGATTGTTATATCAATCGTGATTTATCAGCGCTGCGTTTTCAGTTACGTGT
>JBHBMT010000138.1:0-18293 GCA_041773075.1 Moraxella sp. | reverse complement strand
TTCTTAGCACAAGGAACGATTTACCCTGATGTGATTGAGTCAGCTGCCAGCAAACAAGGTAAAGCTCATGTGATTAAATCTCATCATAATGTGGGCGGATTGCCTGATGATTTGGCATTTGAACTCGTTGAGCCACTCCGTGATTTATTTAAAGATGAAGTGCGTAAATTAGGGACAACGCTTGGTATTCCACATCATATGATTTATCGTCATCCATTCCCAGGTCCAGGCTTAGGTGTGCGTATTTTAGGCGAAGTGAAAAAAGAATATGCGGATATTTTACGTTTAGCCGATGATATTTTTATGCAGGAGTTGCGTGCGTCTGGTTGGTATGATAAAACCGCCCAAGCTTTTGCCGTGTTCCAACCTGTAAAATCTGTTGGTGTGGTGGGTGATGGTCGCCGTTATGCGTGGGTGATTGCGCTTCGTGCTGTTGAAACGGTAGATTTTATGACCGCTCGTTTTGCTCACCTGCCGTATGAGCTTGTTGATAAAATCTCAACTCGTATTATGAACGAAATTAAAGATGTTTCTCGTGTGGTGTATGATGTCAGTAGTAAACCGCCTGCAACGATTGAGTGGGAATAAAACCAATCATCAAAAGACCATCGCACAACCGATGGTCTTTTTGTATCAAGCTCCACCATAGATTTGCGCTACATTATCAATAAGTGCCATCTATAACCTTACTAAGATGACTTCTCAGTTCTTTCACACCAAACCCCTAAAGATTCATCAAAACACCATAATTCAGTAAAACTTTGGTATATAAGACCACCTTGCTCTTGTATGTTATTATATATATTTGCAATAGTACTTAACATTAGTTGTATTGCCAAATGACTTTCAGTTTCACGAAAAGATATATAAATTGGACTTACTGCACCAGAATCCAAAATAGGGATATAATCAAGATTGTTCATCTGTATTGCTTGACTATTTTGCGGAACAACACACACTCCCTCTCCTGATGCTACCAGACCAAGTGCTAGAGTAATCTGAGAAACAGTCTGAGAAACAACGGGCTCAAGCCCATACTCATAAAATAAATTTATAATATATTCCGAAAAACCTTTTTGATTCGTATTTGGATAAAAGATCATAGGCTCATCAGCAATATCCGCAAGATACACACCCTTATCTTTTAATTCTATCAATGGGTGCGTATCATGTATCGCTAATATTAATGGCTCATTCCTCAATAAAATACGCCGAACAGCATGATCACTAAAGTGTAAGCGACCAAACCCGATATCAATCTCTCCTTTTTTCAAACTTTCTATCTGTGCATAAGTACCCATCTCCACCAACTCCACCTTAAACATGGGTGCAAGTTGGCGAAATTCTCTAATAATCTGTGGCAAACGGCCAAGCAGCAATGACCCAACATACCCGATACGAACAGTTTGGTCAACATATCCGATACGTTTTGTCATCGAAACCATTTGTTCAATATTATTAATCACCCGTTTGGCATTTTTATAAAAAAATTCTCCCGCCTCTGTTGTTTTTATAGGACGACTTGTTCGCTCAAGCAGCTGCAATCCTAGCTCTTGCTCCAAATCTTGAATTTGCCTGCTTAGAGGTGGCTGAGCAATAAACAGGCGCTCAGATGCCTTTGTAAAACTTTGCTCTTCTACCACCGCCACAAAATAACGCAAATGCCGAATATCCACACACCCTCCTCAACCAGACCCCTTGTATTGCAAATATAAGAAAAATTATATCATATAAGTATGTTAAAATGAGAATAAAAAAATAATCTTTAATAAATAACATTTTTATTAATAAAATCAATATTATAATAAAAAAATTTATATAATTTATTTGGGGCTTTCATAGTATACAAAATAAGTATTTAATCATATAAATTAAGTTTTTGCATTCATTCCCCAAAGGCTTTAGATTAGTCATTGCAATCTACTTACATGGAGGTTATATGCAAAAAGTTAATATTCAACAGCTTGTAGATCAAGCCAAATTTTCATCATTCCACTGGATTGTGCTTTTATGGTGTCTAATTATCATCATTTTTGATGGCTATGACTTGGTTATTTATGGTGTTGCTCTACCCCTATTAATGGAACAATGGGCGCTCACTCCCGTACAAGCAGGTTGGTTGGCAAGCTCTGCACTATTTGGTATGATGATAGGTGCCATGACCTTTGGTACGCTTTCTGATAAGCTTGGACGCAAACTGACCATCATGTTGTGCGTCTTCTTATTTAGTGGTTTCACCTTTTTTGGCGCTTTTGCTGATTCACCCACAACTTTTGCAATATTGCGCTTTATTGCAGGACTTGGTATTGGCGGCGTCATGCCAAATGTTGTTGCCTTAACCACAGAGTACGCTCCAAAACGTATCAGAAGTACTTTGGTGGCTGTAATGTTTAGCGGGTATGCAATTGGTGGTATGGCATCAGCATTATTGGGCAAAGCACTTGTACCTAGCTTTGGCTGGGAGATTATGTTTATGATTGCAGGCATTCCCCTTTTGCTTCTACCAGTTATTTGGCTCATGTTGCCCGAATCCTTAATGTACTTAACGCAAAAAAATAAAACCGCTGAAGCCAAAGCCATCATAAAAAAACTAGACACCAACTATCATTCCCTAGAGTTTGATATTGAACCTATCGCTGTCAAACAAGAAGATGCGGCACCTCTTAAGGCATTGTTCCAACAAGGTAGAAGTGTCAGTACCTTTATGTTTTGGATTGCCTTTTTTATGTGCTTGTTAATGGTCTATGCTTTGGGCAATTGGCTACCAAAACTCATGATTGGTGCTGGTTACTCTCTTGGCGCAAGTATGTTATTCTTATTTGCACTCAATATTGGCGGTATGATTGGTGCAATTGGTGGCGGTATGCTAGCTGACCGTTTTCATCTAAAACCCGTCTTGACCATTATGTTTATTATGGGCGCATGTTCGCTTATTTTACTTGGTTTCAATAGTCCCACAATAGTACTTTATACCCTAATTGCCATTGCAGGAGCAGCAACTATTGGCTCTCAAATTTTACTCTACACCTTTGTGGCACAATATTACCCTTCTTCGGTACGTTCAACAGGTATGGGATTTGCCTCTGGTGTTGGGCGTATTGGAGCAATTGTAGGTCCTGTGCTTACAGGTGCCCTACTAAGCTACAAACTTGCACATCAAGTTAATTTTATGGCAATTGCTATTCCTGGCATCATCGCTGCCATCGCCATCTTTATGGTCAATACCAAAACATCTGACTCTCAATAAAAAACTTTTTGACTTATGCAGGCATCCGCCTGCATTTTTATTATATAAGGTACCATATATTCTATATAAAATACTTTATAAGTATTAAATAATGCAAATTTTGTATTGGAAATTTATTTTTCATTCTTATAAAGTATAAGTATGAATTTTATCAACAATATTAGAACAAGGATGTTTCATGTACGCTTCAGTAGAAACGTTTATCCTAGACATTCCCACCATCAGACCCCACAAGCTGTCTATGACAACCATGCAAGTACAAACCTTGGTGCTTGTCAAAATCACAGCGATTGACGGCACAGTGGGTTGGGGTGAGGCGACAACCATTGGCGGACTTGGCTATGGTGAAGAAAGCCCAGAAAGCATCAAAACCAATATTGATACTTATTTTGCCCCTTTGGTGCTAGCCAGTAAGGCTAAAAACATCGCTCAACTGCGTAAATTTATCAATCAGTCCATCAATGGCAATCGCTTTGCCAAATGTGCTGTACAAACCGCCCTACTAGACATTTGGGCAAAACAGCTAAACTTACCTTTAAGCGAAGTGTTAGGTGGTCGCTTGCGTGATAGCGTACCTGTCTTGTGGGTCTTGGCATCAGGTGATACCGATAAGGACATTGCCGAAGCTAAGGCAATGATTGAAAAAAAGCGCCACAATATTTTTAAACTCAAAATCGGTGCCAAATCCGTCAAAGAAGATGTTGCCCATGTCATTGCCATCAAAAAAGCCCTAGGTGACAGCGCTAGCATTCGCGTGGATGTCAATCGCGCTTGGCGTGAGCTTGAGTGCATTGATGGCATCGCCAAACTTCAAGACGGTGGTATTGATTTAATTGAGCAGCCTTGTGCCATCACGCAAGTAGACACCTTAATGCGCCTAAGTAAACGCTTTGATGTGGCGATTATGGCAGATGAAATGCTAACAGGCACTGATAGTGCGTATCGCCTTGCCAAAATAGGCGCCTGCGATGTCTTTGCCATCAAAATTGAACAATCTGGTGGACTTATTGAAGCCTGTGATGTCGCCAAAATTGCTCGTTTGGCAGGGATTGATGTGTATGGCGGCACCATGCTAGAGGGAGCAGTTGGCACCATTGCGTCTGCGCATGTGTTTAGCACCTTTGATAGCTTACCCTTTGGTACAGAACTTTTTGCCCCCTTGCTTTTGACCGAAGAAATTTTGACCACGCCTTTAAGCTATGGCAATTTTGAGTTGCAAGTACCCAAAGGTGCAGGGCTTGGGATTGAGATTGATGAGACTAAGGTAAAGGAATTGACAAGAAAATAGCTTTACAAATAGGAGAAAGTGATGCTTTATCATGTAAAAATGGATGTAAAAATCCCGTTGGATATGCCAAAAGAAACTGCAGATGCTATCAAGGCAACCGAAAAAGCCTACTCCCAAGAATTGCAACGCCAAGGCAAATGGCGACATTTGTGGCGTATTTCAGGACAGTATGCCAATATCAGTATTTTTGATGTGGACAGCCATGAAGAGCTACACACCATTTTACAAGGCTTGCCCCTATATCCTTATATGAGCCTTGAAATTACACCGCTTAATCGTCACCCCTCTTCTATCAAAGAAGACGACAGCTAAAAACACTGTGGGCTATGACACAGCCAAAACCATAGTAAGATAACAAGGAAATGATAGCCAGCTTCTGCCAGCTATTAACAATCACTCAACAGTAATATGGAGCATGTTATGAATCGCGAACAAATTGACGCATTGGTCAAAAAAATGAATGTGGATACCGCCACAGGCGAGGTGGATGCGCGCGTACAAGAGATTGTGGTGCGTCTTTTGGGCGACCTATTTGAAGCCATTGTGGATTTGAATATCACCCAAACCGAGCTTTGGAAAGGCATGGAATACCTCACCGACTTAGGTCAAGCCTATGAGGTTGGTTTGCTTGTTCCAGGACTTGGGCTTGAGCATTTTATGGACTTATTAGAAGATGCCAAAGATGAGCAAGCTGGCGTTGAAAAAGGTGGTACACCTCGCACCATTGAAGGTCCTTTGTATGTGGCAGGTGCCCCTGAATCCGTTGGCTTTGCACGCATGGACGATGGTGCTGAATCTGACAGCGTGGACACCCTTATCATTGAAGGCGTAGTCACTGATGTGGACGGTAATATCATTCCTAACGCTAAGGTTGAAATATGGCATGCCAACGGCAAAGGCAACTACTCATTCTTTGATAAATCACAGTCTGATTTTAACCTTCGTCGTACCATTTATACCGATGAAAACGGCAGCTACAAAGCCCAAACCACCATGCCTGTTGGCTATGGCTGCCCACCCAATGGTCCAACCCAAGCTTTATTGACGCTTTTGGGTCGTCACGGACAACGCCCATCACACGTACACTACTTCATCACCGCTGATGGCTATCGCAAACTCACCACACAATTTAATATTGAGGGTGATAAATATCTTTGGGATGACTTTGCCTTTGGTACTCGTGAAGGCTTGGTTGCAACCGCTGTGGATGTCACTGATGAAGCGCAAATCAAAGCCAATAATCTGAACAAACCCTTTAAGCACATTCGCTTTGATTTTAAACTCACACGCGACACCCAAACTGCCCCAAGCACCGAAGTTGACCGCAGACGCGCTCAAGGCTAACCAATAACACAATCAAACAAGTCAAGCTTTTGACTTGTTTGATGTCCCAAAGGATTTTTGCAATTAGCAAGCTTATCTTTAGCAAGGAGTATGCAATATGCCACGCATTCCAGTCATTAACACCAGTCATCTTGAGCGCATCAATGACTTATTGGTTGAAAACCCAGAAACTGGCGATTATAAGGTACATCGCTCAGTATTTACTGACCAAACCTTATTTGATCTTGAAATGAAATACATTTTTGAGGGTAATTGGATTTATTTGGCACATGAAAGCCAAATTCCCAACATCAATGATTATTACACTACCTACATTGGTCGTCAACCCATTATTATTGCGCGCAATAAAGATGGCGAATTAAATGCCCTGATTAATGCGTGCACTCATCGTGGTGCGCAACTTTGTCGCTTCAAAAAAGGCAATAAATCCACCTATACCTGTCCTTTCCATGGTTGGACATTTAACAACTCTGGAAAATTACTTAAAGTAAAAGACCCAACAGATGCAGGGTATGGTGATTGTTTTAATAAAGAAGGTTCTCATGATTTGAAGAAAGTAGCTCGCTTTGAAAGCTACAAAGGGTTTTTGTTTGGAAGCCTAAATCCAGACGTACCTTCATTAATAGAATACCTTGGTGAAGCAGCCAAAATCATTGATATGATTGTTGACCAATCGCCAGATGGCTTGGAGGTGCTGCGCGGTTCTTCTACTTACACCTATGAAGGCAATTGGAAGCTCACTGCAGAAAATGGTGCCGATGGTTATCATGTAACAGCAGTGCACTGGAACTATGCCGCCACAACTCAACAACGTAAAGAAAAACAAGCTGGTGATAACATACGCGCTATGAGCGCAGGTTCTTGGGGTAAGCAAGGTGGTGGCTCTTATGGTTTTGAAAATGGTCATATGCTGCTTTGGACTCAATGGGCAAACCCAGAAGATAGACCCAACTTTTCCAAATACGATGAGTATCGTGAAAAATTCGGGGAAGCAACAGCTAAATGGATGGTAGAACGCTCACGCAATTTATGCTTATACCCAAATGTCTATCTTATGGATCAGTTTGGCTCTCAAATTCGTGTCTTAAGACCCTTGTCTGTCAACAAAACCGAAGTTACCATTTATTGTATTGCGCCAAGAAATGAAGCGCCTGAAGCGCGCGCACATCGTATTCGTCAATATGAAGACTTCTTTAATGCATCAGGCATGGCAACCCCCGATGATTTAGAAGAATTTCGCTCATGTCAAGTGGGTTACGGTGGCATTACAGTTGAGTGGAATGATATGAGTCGTGGTGCCAAACACTGGGTACATGGCGCCGATGATGCTGCCAATGAAATTGGTCTTAAGCCAAAGCTTAGCGGCATTAAGACTGAAGATGAGGGGTTATACTTGGCGCAACATGAGCATTGGATCTCCGTCATGAATGATGCCATCGCCCAAGAAAAGCAACTTGAACAAGGAGAATAGTTATGAGTCATGTGTCTATTGATTTACAACATAAAGTCACCCAATTTTTATACAAAGAAGCGCGCCATCTGGATGAAGAACAGTGGGATGAGTGGCTAGAGTGCTATGCTGAAGAAGCATCATTTTGGATGCCCGCTTGGGACGATGATGACACCCTAACCACCAACCCACAATCTGAAATCTCTTTAATTTATTATCCCAACCGTCAAGGGCTTGAGGATCGTGTATTTCGCATCAAAACCGAGCGTTCCTCAGCAACCATTCCAGATACTAGAACCAGTCACAATATCAGCAATGTGGAAATTGAGTCAGTTGAAGGTCTTACTGCCACAGTCAGATTTAACTGGCTTACTCTAAGCTTTCGCTATAAAACCCTATACACCTATTTTGGTATGTCTCGTTACACCTTAGATTTATCTAGTGATGCACCCAAAATCACTAGTAAATATGTTGTACTCAAAAATGATTATATCAACCAAGTGATAGATATTTACCACTTATAATTAAATCCCTGCTGTAGCACGCCTGCTCGCGTGCTACATCATTCACTACTGGATAAGTCAATAATAAGGATGTACCATGAGTTACAATGTTGCATTACAATTTGAAGATGGTGCTACTCGCTTTATTCAAGTCAATAACGGTGAGTTACTATCAGATGCCGCCTATCGCCAAAAAATCAACATCCCCTTGGATTGTCGTGATGGTGCTTGTGGTACCTGCCGTGCGTTTTATGAGTCAGGCACCTATGATATGCCTGAAGAAGCCTATATTGAAGATGCGCTCACACAAGAAGATGTTAGCCAAGGTTTTATTCTCGCTTGCCAATGCCGCCCAACATCAGATGCGGTTGTGCAAATTTTAGCCTCTTCTGAAGTTTGCAAGACCCAAGTCAATACCTTTACAGGCACACTAACACATTTGGAGAAAGTGTCTGATTCCACCATCATTTTTGATATTCTCCTAGATGATGAGTGTCAAGCACCCTTTTTATCTGGGCAATATGTCAATGTTAACATTCCAAATACCAACGAATACCGCTCTTATTCATTTAGCTCAAAACCCAATGACACTACTACCAGTTTTATTGTACGCAACGTTCCTGAAGGTAGGATGAGTACCTTTTTGAGCAATCACGCTAAGATTGGGGATAAAATGAAGTTTACTGGTCCATTTGGCAGTTTTTATTTACGCCCCATTGTTCGTCCTACTTTATTTTTGGCAGGTGGCACAGGCATTGCACCTTTTATCTCCATGCTAAAAACTTTAAGCAATCAAACAAGCGCCTACCCTGTACGATTGGTATTTGGTGTCACTAACGATACCGACCTCGTTGAATTATCTACATTACAAATTTTCAAAGAAGCTCATTCATGGTTTGATTATCGCACAGTTGTTGCTAGCCAAGACTCAGCACATGAACGCAAAGGCTATGTCACCTCACATATTGATAATGAATGGCTAACTGATGGCAATGTAGATATTTATCTTTGTGGTCCTGTACCTATGGTGGATGCTGTCAAAAATTGGTTGGACAGCAAAAATATCACGCCTACTAATTTTTATTTTGAAAAATTTTCAGCAAATTAGGAGGCGTAGATGACACAATCAAAAAAAACCTCTCCACGATTTAAAAACAAAGTGGTCATTGTTACGGGAGCTGCCCAAGGTATTGGCAGGGGTGTTGCCTTGCAGATTGCCAAAGAATCAGGGCGCGTTGTACTTGTAGATCACTCTGATTATGTGGATGATGTCGCCCAAGAAATCAAAGCATTGGGCGGCAAGGCTATCACCATCAAAGCAGATTTGGAAACCTTTGTTGGTGCTTGTGCTGTCGCCGAAAAGACCATAAAAAAATACAAAAAAATTGATATTTTAATCAATAATGTTGGTGGCGCTATTTGGATGAAACCTTTTGAGGAATTTTCTGAAGAAGAAATCGTCAAAGAGGTCAATCGCTCTTTATTTCCTACTCTGTGGTGTTGTCGTGCGGTATTGCCGCAAATGCAAACACAAAAAGCAGGAGTTATTGTCAATATATCATCCGTTGCCACACGTGGCATTCACCGTGTTCCTTATTCTGCCGCCAAAGGTGGCGTCAATGCTTTGACCGCATCTTTGGCATTTGAACACGCCAAAGATGGTATCCGCGTAAATGCTGTGGCGACTGGTGGCACAGAAGCACCGCCCAGAAAAATACCTAGAAACCCACAAGAGCAATCTGCCCAAGAGAAGGTATGGATGCAACAAGTGATAGATCAGACAATTGATCGCACTTTCTTGGGTAGATATGGCACCATTGACGAGCAGGTAAATGCCATTTTATTCTTGGCATCTGATGAAGCTTCTTACATTACAGGAACAATACTACCTGTAGGTGGCGGTGACCAAGGTTAATCTAAAAGACAAGGAGCGTCTTATGGCTTGGCTGCAAAGACTTTGGCAAGATTGGTCATTATCTGCCACTATGGCTGGTTTTTTGGCGGTTGCCATCTCCTATGCTGGACCTTTAGTGATAGTCTTTCAAGCAGGTCAGCAAGCAGGCATTGATGCAGATATGATGGCATCATGGATATGGGCAATTTCTATAGGCTCAGCCATTACAAGCATTGGGCTATCAGCTTACTATAGAATACCTGTACTGTTAGCATGGTCTATTCCTGGAACAGCACTATTAATTAGCTTATTCCCAGAACTATCACTTTCTGAAATGGTAGGCGCCTATATTATTGCAGCAATCATAAGCTTAGCAATAGGCATTAGCGGTTATTTTGACAAATTACTCACCTTAATTCCCCAAGGCATTGCTGCAGGCATGATGACGGGTATTTTATTTGGATTTGGATTACAAATTTTTGAATCCATTAATAACGCCCCCATTATTCCTTTGGTCATGCTACTCACATTTATTGTTGGAAAGCAGCTAACTCCTAGATATGTCATATTTTGGGTTCTATTATCAGGTATTTTGACAGCCTATCTAACCAATAGCTTTACAATGATACCAATGAATTTTTTGGTCACCACACCTCATTTTATTGCTCCAGAATTTTCTTGGCAAGCAACCTTAAATCTTGCTTTACCCCTTGTGATATTAAATTTAACTGGGCAATTTTTACCTGGCATGGCATTGCTTAAGCTAAATGACTATCATCTATCTAGCAAGCCTGTTATTAATACTGCAAGCATTGCTTCTTTGGTCATCGCACCTTTTGGAGGAATTAGTATTGTACAAGCGGCAGTGACTGCAGCATTATGCGTGAACACCGATTGTCATGAGGATAAAAATCGTCGCTATATTGGCGGAATTAGCAATGGACTTTTTTATCTTTTAGGTGCCTTGTTTGCTGGTAGTATTGTGACACTATTTCAGATATTACCAAAAACATTAACTGCCGCACTAGCAGGCTTGGCGTTACTTGGTGCTTTATTAGCCAATTTATCCATTGCTATGGAACATGCCACCCAAAAAGAATCCGCTCTTATTACTTTTTTGGCGACCTCATCAGGCATAAGTCTTTTTGGATTAAGCTCAGTTTTTTGGGGTGTGGTTATTGGGATGGTGAGCTACTTTATTTTAAACGGGCGAATTTTTAAAAAGGATATCGCATGATAAACAAACACACAAGCCTTGGTGATGCCATTAGCCACATCAAAGATGGCTCAACCATTATGATTGGGGGCTTTGGCACCGCAGGACAGCCAGCTGAATTGATTGATGGCTTGATTGAGCTTGGTGCCAAGGGTCTAACAATTGTCAGCAACAATGCAGGTAATGGCGACTATGGACTTGCCAAACTGCTAAAAACAGGGGCGGTGGATAAGGTGATTTGCTCTTTCCCACGTCAAGCCGATTCTTGGGTCTTTGATGAGCTGTATTTGTCAGGCAAGATTGAGCTTGAGCTTGTGCCACAAGGGAACTTGGCGTGTCGTATTCAAGCAGCTGGCATGGGGCTTGGCGCGATTTTTACACCTACAGGCTATGGCACGCTTCTGGCAGAAGGCAAAGAAACTCGCCATCTTGATGGCAAAGACTATGTACTAGAAATGCCTATCAAGGCTGACTTTGCCCTGATTAAGGCGCATCAAGGTGACCGTTGGGGTAATCTGGTGTATCGTAAATCAGCACGCAATTTTGGTCCTATCATGGCAATGGCAGCCACCACAACCATTGCCCAAGTGTCAGAGGTGGTAGAGCTTGGTAAGCTTGACCCTGAGCATATCATCACCCCTGGTATTTTTGTGCAATATGTTGTAGAAGCCACTCCTTCATCACCCACCAAGACAGAGGCATAATATGTACCAAAAATTAAGCAGAGATGACATTGCCAAACGCGTTGCCAAAGACATTCCAGAAGGTGCTTATGTCAATTTGGGGATTGGGCTACCCACCAAAATCGCCAATTTTCTACCCAAAGACAAAGAAATCTTTTTGCATTCTGAAAATGGCTTGCTTGCCTTTGGTGAAGCCCCCGCCAAAGGCGAGGAAGATGACGAGCTAATTAATGCAGGCAAAGAATATGTGACCATGCTCACAGGGGGAGCGTTTTTTCATCATGGGGACAGCTTTGCGATGATGCGAGGCGGGCATTTGGACATTTGTGTGCTTGGAGCGTTTCAAGTAGCACAAAATGGCGACCTTGCTAATTGGCATACGGGTGCCAAAGATGCTGTACCTGCAGTTGGTGGGGCGATGGATTTGGCAGTCGGTGCCAAAAAAGTATTTGTCACCACTGAGCATACCACCAAAACAGGCACCCCCAAAATCGTCAAAGAGCTTAGCTATCCTGTAACAGGCAAAGCCTGCGTGGATAGAATTTATACCGATTTGTGCGTCATTGATGTGACTGCCGATGGTCTAAAGGTAATTGAGATGGTGGAGGGTTTGAGCTTTGATGAATTACAAAGCCTCACAGAAGCAACTTTAATTGATGCCACCAGTGAAATTTAAGGAAGATGCTCATGGAAACTGCTTATATTATTGATGCAATTCGTACGCCGTTTGGTCGGTATGGTGGGTCGCTTGCCAATGTGCGAGCCGATGATTTAGGGGCAATCGTTTTAAAGGCAATGATGGAGCGCAACCCCCAAGTGGATTTTTCCCAAATTGACGATGTGATTTTTGGCTGTGCCAACCAAGCAGGTGAGGACAATCGCAATGTGGCACGCATGTCAGCGCTATTGGCAGGTTTGCCCGTAGAAGTGCCAGCCACCACCATCAACCGCTTGTGTGGCTCATCTATGGATGCACTTGCTTATGCCAATCGCGCCATCAAATCAGGCGAAGCGCACCTCATAATTGCAGGGGGTGTGGAGAGTATGAGTCGCGCTCCGTTTGTGATGGGCAAGGCGGAAACTGCCTTTGCTCGCACTCAAAAGATTGAAGACACCACTATGGGTTGGCGCTTTATCAATCCTACACTCAAGGAGCTGTACGGCGTGGACACCATGCCACAAACTGCCGAAAATGTCGCTGAACAGTTTAATATCAGCCGCGAGGATCAAGATAAATTTGCACTGCGTAGCCAAACTTTGACCAAGCTTGCCCAAGATAAGGGGTTTTTTGATAAAGAAATCATTGCTGTGACCATTCCACAACGCAAAGGCGACCCAATTGTGGTGGACAAAGATGAGCATCCACGAGCAACAAGCCTTGATGCCTTGGCAAAACTAAAACCTGTTGTCAAAGTAGATGGCACTATCACTGCAGGCAATGCCTCGGGCATCAATGATGGTGCAGGGTCAGTTTTAATCGCCTCTGATTTTGCGGTGCAAAAATTTGGTCTGACACCCAGAGCCAAGATTATCGCCAGCACCACGGCGGGTATTGAGCCGCGTATTATGGGATTTGCCCCTGTGCCAGCAATCAAAAAATTATTGGCAAAAGCCGACTTAACACTCAATGACATGGATGTGATTGAATTAAACGAAGCCTTTGCTGCCCAAGCGCTCGCATGTACTCGCGCCCTAGGTCTTAATGATGACGAGCCACGCCTCAATCCCAATGGCGGTGCGATTGCTTTGGGACATCCGCTTGGAGCTTCTGGCGCAAGACTTGTCACAACCGCCCTAAATCAGCTTGAGACCATCAATGGGAAATACGCCCTGTGCAGTATGTGCATTGGTGTGGGGCAAGGCATTGCGATGATTATTGAGCGTGTTTAATTATTGTATTAAACAATTATTATATTAAGGAATGATTATGTCATATTGTCAAACCAAAGATGGACAAATTTTTTATCAAACCTTTGGGGATAAAAGCAACCCTGCCTTGATTTTTTCCAATTCTTTGGGCACTGACCATACCATGTGGCAGCCACAAATTGATGCATTGCAAGATAACTTTTTTATTATTGCCTATGATACTCGTGGACATGGAAAATCAGATGCACCAAAAGGAAGTTACACTATTGAGGAGTTGGGCGAGGATGTCATCGCTTTATTAAATGAATTATCCCTACAAAAAGCCAATTTTTGTGGCATTTCTATGGGTGGATTGACAGGGCTGTGGTTGGCGATTTTTTGTCCACATTATTTTGACAAAATCATCGTCAGCAACACCGCCGCCAAAATCGGACAAACCAAAGCTTGGCAGGATAGAGCCACACAAGTTAGGCAAGAAGGGTTAGCACACCTTGCCAAAAGCGCGCCTACTCGTTGGTTTAGTGATGAGTTTATCACCAAAAATCCCAATGTTGTCAACGCATTAACCACCCTACTTGCCAACCAAAACCCCGAAGGCTATGCCTCTTGTTGTGATGCGCTTAGCACAGCAGACCTACAAAGCAGCCTAAGCCAAGCAGGTGTACCCATTTTGTCCATCGCAGGTTTAAAAGACCCTGTCACCCCCCCAAGTGATGCCCAGTTTATTGCTGATACCGCCCCCAACGCTCGCCTTGTCAGCATTGATGCATCACATATTGCCAATATTGAGCAAGCAGAGGCATTTACCCAACACATTCGGCAATTTTTAGTCAGCTAACGCAAAAAAACCAACCTAGCTAGGTTGGTTTTTGTTTTTAAAATCAAACTTAAGACAATCGGCTCTCCAACTTTGCCAAAAATGTTTCCATCGACACATTGATATCAATATCCATGCGTTCAGCCAAGACGATTTGCCACCAGATATTTTCGGCAAGTTTATGGGCAAGCTCACCATCCACATCGCTATCTGATTTTGTCCAACGTCCTTCACCACCAAGCCTGTATTTTCGCAGGAAGTCCAATGTCACTTTGGGTGCGTTGTTATTCTAAGCTGAATGCGCCTACACCAATAATAAAAACTACATCATTCGGTACAGCACGATGAGTTGCTGGTTATCATGGGCGTATTGGAATAAATCACGCAAATCAACACAGACTTCTTTAATATCCTCATAATCATCAAAAGTATCCATGTCATCAAAGTCAAGCTTGTTAAATTCTGCTAGAATGATTGCAATATCTTCTGTATCATAGAGTCTTGGAAATTCTAACTTAAGATAGTCATCATCTAGCGGTTCACCATAATCCATTAAGGCTTGAAGTGCATCATTGTAATTGGCAAATTCTAAGATAATCTCTGGGATTGAACCAAAGCTTGCGCCTTTTAGTTCATTAAAGTAATCATACGCTTGTTCATAATCCATAGTTTTGGCAGCGTGGTCGAGTTGTTCAGGGGTAAGGGCAGAAAGACCGATTGACCATGACATAGGGGTATCCTTTTAAAAGCTGTGAGTTAAGCCAGTGAGCCGACAGTATAGGTATCTAAGAATTCTTTGAGTTGGGTGATGTCTTCATTAAATTCTTTTTGTATTTTTTCTTGATTGATTTCAACATATTCGTCTGCAAGTTCAGCATAATAATCTTCACCCGCCAGTTTCGCCAT
Source organism: Moraxella sp. (assembly GCA_041773075.1). Taxonomy (GTDB): domain Bacteria; phylum Pseudomonadota; class Gammaproteobacteria; order Pseudomonadales; family Moraxellaceae; genus Moraxella. The sequence continues at coordinate 3,076 of JBHBMT010000138.1, read as the reverse complement.
AATCAACCAGTAACCTAATCTAGTACACTCTGGAAAACGAAAATCAAAGCTGTAAAAATCAGGACGTTTTTTATAAAACTCAAAAAGTTTTCTAGGTGAAGTTAGGTTCATGTAGATATCAAGATTGGTGCTAATATCCATTAGTGTTTTTTTATACACCTCACCATCTCGCATTATATGGGTACTTGATATCAAGTCAAGTGTAATGCCATCTACACCATCATGCCATTGTAAAGCATTTGTACCCGGTTTGATTATTTGCTCACTATATACTTTCTTGCTGATATTAGCAACTTCAATTATTGCAGGGTAGAAAAAAGCATAAATATCAAACTCTGATAGCCTTCCGGTTGAACTAATAGTGAGATAAATTTTACCATAAGGCATCTGCTTAAAAAAAAGAAAAGAAGTTTCTTTTATTTCTTTAGCTGACCAACTAGCAGATTCGTAATACTCATCTCTATCTTCATATTCAAAACCATAAGGCTTTATAATTTCTTCAATATCTTTACGATATATTGCAAGAAATTCTGAATTTTTTCTAGGTAACCCAGGCATATTTAACCTCGTGATTGATATAACTGTTTAGTTAGTTTATATTTAAGAATTTAACAAATATAAAGCTGTGAGTTAAGCCAGTGAGCCGACAGTATAAGTATCTAAGAATTCTTTGAGTTGGGTGATGTCGACATTAAATTCTTTTTGTATTTTTTCTTGATTGATTTCAACATATTCGTCTGCAAGTTCAGCATAATAATCTTCACCCGCTAATTTTGCCATAATCAACCAATAACCTAATCTAGTACACTCTGGAAAACGAAAATCAAAGCTGTAAAAATCAGGACGTTTTTTATAAAACTCAAAAAGTTTTCTAGGTGAAGTTAAGCTCATGTAGATATCAAGATTGGTGCTAATATCCATTAGTGTTTTTTTATAGAGCTCATCATCTCGCATCACATGGGTGTTCGATATTAAATCCAATTTCAATCCCTCACCGCCATTTTTCCAGCGCATTTCATTGTCAGTTTCTTTAATGCTAATGTCGCCAAATACTCGATTTACAATATTTGCAACTTCTTGAATGGCTGGTCGAAACATAGCACCAATATGAAATTCAGAAAGCCTACCAGCAGACGATATACTTAAATAAATACCGCCATAAGGCATCACTTTAAAATAGATATGCTGCTCTTCTCTCCATTCCTTAGCAGAGTAACTTCCAGTAACATAATACTCATCTCTATCTTCATATTCAAAACCATAAGGCTTTATAATTTCTTCAATATCTTTACGATATATTGCAAGAAACTCTGAATTTTTTCTAGGTAACCCAGGCATATTTAACCTCGTGATTGATATAACTGTTTAGTTTATGCTTAAAGAATTTAGCCTATTTATGTTTAAATTCTATCAAGATAAAAAATTTAATGATCTCAATTCAACTATGCATTGCAACGTTTTAATAAACAAAGAAAAAGAAGTACAAGGCGCACTGTTGCACTTAGTACTTCAACCCTCACCTATCGGAGCGTTTGCAAGCATAGACACATCTTACTTTTGAGCAACTATACCACATATCCACCCTAAAGCAAAGTAAATACCCCAACTCACAAACCACCAAAGACACTGGCAAGGGTTATTGTTATCTCAACAGGCAACCCCTACGCTCTTGGCACTTTGGTTATCTGCACCGTTTTATTATGAAATTCAAGCAGGCTATTGCGATGACCGATGCTCACGACGATGCTGTCAGGCAGATGGGTGGCAAGTAGCGTGTACATGAGCTTCTCATTGGCTTCATCAAGCGCTGATGTCGCTTCATCAAGAAATATCACATCAGGGCAAGCCAGCAAAATCCGCACAAAGCCAATTCGCTGAATCTGACCGGGGGACAGATACGCCTGCCAGTCTTCGATGTCATCTAGGCGTTTGGCAAGTTTTTTGAGCCCCACGACACTTAGCCAATGGGCAATGGTCGCATCATCCGCCATCATCGCAGGATAGGTGACGACATCGCGCAGGCTGCCTTGGGGGACATAGGTTTTTTGGGGTGTAAAGTGTAGTTTTTGCTGCACATCCAGATACATCGCTCCCACTGTCGGTAAGGGATAAATCCCCGCCATCGCTCGTAGCAGGCTTGTCTTGCCCACACCTGACTCGCCTTGGATTAATAGACGGTCGCCACGATGTAGCACCATATCCACAGGACAAAACAGTAACTGACCGCCGCCACTTATCAGCCCAAACTGCTGTAATGCTAGGCGGACATCTGCTGATTGGACAAGTTTTTCATCCCTTGTTTGGCAGGTATCGCCATCCGCTTTATCAGCTTTTTTATCAATATTATCTAAAGAATGTAAAAACCCATGCAGACGATTGACCCGTGCTTGATATAGGGTAAACTCTTCATAAAACAAGCGGAAAAATGACAAAGCACGCATCAAGCGGTTGAACGACTGCACCGTCTGATGCACATCACCAAGCTTGATTTGTCCTGCAAAAAATCTTGGTGCTTGTAGCATAATCGGCAATAGCATCGCAAACTGCGTCACCCCTGTATTAAAGCCGCCCAAGCCAAGCGAGCGTTTGATAATTGCCCAGCGGTTGTCAATAATGGCACGAAAATACGCCGTCAGACTTCGCTTTTCTTGACGTTCACCTTGGTAAAAAGCGATGCTCTCGGCATGGTCACGCACTCGCACCAGCGCATAACGATAATCGCCATGACGATGCTCTTTTTCAAAGTTTAGACGAATCAGCGGTCGCCCAATCCACACCGAAATGACGGTCGCAGTGATGATAAACCCGTACACCAAAAACACCACACCCTTTGGAATCTCAATGCCAGCAAGCACCAGCACGCCTGACAAGCCCCACAAAATGATGGTAAACTCAATCGATGACAAAATGGCGTTTAGCACCCCACGCACCATCTCAAGCGTATCGGTGATAAAGGCGGTGGCGTCCTGCTCAATACGCTGGTCAATGTTATCAGGATTGGCATTGTCTGGACGAGTTAGGCGATAGTAGTTTTGATTATCCAGCCATTTGTTTAGCAATACTGCATTTAATTTTT
>JBHBMT010000137.1:0-5738 GCA_041773075.1 Moraxella sp. | reverse complement strand
CGACAACTCACCCAAAAACTCAAACTGTGCCAGCACCGATTCATCAAGCTGCCCACTTGCCGCCAAAATCCCAATAGAGATGGGCAAATCAAGGCGTGCGCCTTCTTTTGGTAAATCCGCTGGTGCCAGATTGATGGTCAGGCGACGATTAGGAAATTCATAGCCACTATTTAACATGGCAGAGCGCACCCTATCTTTGCTTTCGCGTACGCTGGCTTCTGGCAATCCAACAATGGTCAAAGCAGGCAAACCTTGAGATAAATGCACCTCTACCAACACCTGTGGTGCGGTCAATCCCACCACCGAACGGGTATGCACTTGAGCAAATGACATATTAATTTCCTAATCTTGCACTCTAAAGCGCGCAGATTGAGCATGTGCCTGCAAATCCTCTTGCATGGCGAGAATATCGGCTGTTTTGGCAAGGAGTTGACTGCCTTGGGGTGTGCAATAAATCAATGAAGATTTTTTTTGAAAATCATACACACCCAAAGGAGATGAGAAACGTGCAGTCCCTGAGGTGGGTAAGACATGGTTGGGTCCTGCACAATAATCCCCTATCGCCTCTGGTGTGTAGCGCCCCATAAAAATTGCCCCTGCATGACGCACCTCTGCTGCCATCACTTCAGGGTCATCTATTGATAATTCCAAATGTTCAGGGGCAATGCGATTGATTACCTCCACCCCTTCTTTGCGATTTTTGACCAAAATTAGCGCCCCACGATTGGCAATGGCAGTTTTGGCAATTTCTGCCTTGGGCAATTGTGCCAATGCCTCTTCTAGTGCTTGTGCCACTTGAGCAAGCAAGGTTTCGCTAGTGGTCACAAAAATTGCCTGCGCAACCGTATCATGCTCTGCTTGCGACAATAAATCCATCGCCAACCAGTCCGCCCTATCTTCTTTGACACCCTCGGCATAGACAAGCACTTCAGACGGTCCTGCAATCATATCAATGCCTACCTGCCCAAAAACCGCACGCTTGGCAGCAGCTACATATTTATTGCCTGGTCCTGTGATTTTGTCCACCTGTGGAATGCTTTGAGTGCCGTATGCCAGTGCCGCTACTGCCTGCGCCCCACCAATGGTAAATACCTTATCCACCCCTGCCAAATGTGCTGCTGCCAACACCAAAGGATTTAAGTCACCTTTAGGGGCAGGAACAACCATAATAATTTCACCCACGCCTGCTACTTTGGCAGGAATGGCATTCATCAGCACCGATGACGGATAGCTTGCCAAGCCCCCAGGCACATAAATACCCACTTTATCAAGAGCGCTCACTTTTTGTCCCAACGTATTGCCTAGCGCATCGGTATATGTCCAGTCAGTTTGCACTTGGCGGCGGTGAAAGTCTTCAATACGCTCAGCAGCCAACAACAGTGCAGATTTGACAGGCGCTTCCAAAGCCTCAAACGCCTCTTTTAAATCATCTTGACTTAAGCAAAGCTCATCAAAACTCACCGCTGGGTGCGCATCAAATGCTTGAGTCAATGCCAAGACCACCTCATCGCCGCCCTGACGCACTTTGGTGATAATCTCATCAACCGTTGCCACAAGCGTGCTGTCAGTCACTGTCTCAAAAGCAAGTAATTGGTTGAGTTGTGCATCAAAATCTGGTGCGCTGCTATTTAATACTTTCATTTTTTTACTCTTTTTTGGTTGCTATTTATGGTGTACATTGGCATCTTAAATCATTTGATCAAACTTAGAGTGATTGAGCGACTTATCATTATGCTTGTCTCCCACACCACTCTCCTCTGTATTTATCTTAAGATAAGTATCTGTATTTATTGATAAGTCCCAACTGTTGCAACTGTTGGCACAAGTTATCTTAAGAGCCATCACCTTCAGCCTTTTGGTCAATTGTCAGCTAAAATAATCCCACAATTTGTCCATCGCTATCTACATCAATGGCATGGGCAGCAGGCAATTTGGGCAGTCCTGGCATTTTCATAATATTACCACAAAGTACCACCACAAAGCCTGCACCCGCTGACAAATCAAGCCTGCGTACAGTCAAACAAAAGTTTGTTGGTCGCCCAAGCAGCTTAGCATTGTCTGATAATGAATACGGTGTTTTGGCAATGCAAACAGGCAGCTCATCTACGCCCATTACCTGCAAACACGCCAAATCCGCCTTGGCAGCGTCAGACCAAATGACATCATCAGCGCCATAAATTTTGGTGGCAATGGTGTGAATTTTTTGTGCCAATGGCAGCTCATTATGATAAGCCAGCTTAAAGGAAGTGTCATTGCCCTCAAGCGCCGCCAAGACTTGCTCTGCCAATGCCACACCGCCAGCACCGCCCTTTGCCCACACTTCACTGACAGCATAGCCCACACCCAACGTGTCGCACAGTTTAGCAATCACCGCCAACTCATCATCGCCATCTGTGACAAAACGATTGATTGCGACCACAACAGGTAGCCCAAAGACGGTTTGTAGATTTTCAATATGCTTTTGTAGATTAACACTGCCTGCCTGCACTGCGGCTGCGTTTGGTGTGTTTAGGGCATCTTTGGCAATTCCTGCATTATATTTTAGGGCGCGCACTGTGGCAACCACCACAGCAACACTAGGTGCAAAGCCACCTATACGGCATTTAATATCACAAAATTTTTCTGCGCCTAAATCCGCCCCAAATCCTGCTTCGGTCACCACAATATCCGCCAAATGCCGCGCTGTATTGGTCGCAATTAACGAGTTACAACCATGTGCAATATTCGCAAAAGGTCCTCCATGCACAATGGCAGGCGTACCCTCTATGGTTTGCACTAAGTTGGGCTTGATGGCATCTTTTAAAAGCGCTGTCATCGCACCTTCTGCTTGAATGTCACACGCAAAGACTGGCTGATTTTCTTTATCATACGCCACCAAAATACGACCCAAACGGCGCTTTAAATCCGCCAAATCAGATGCCAAGCAAAAGCACGCCATCACTTCAGAAGCAACTGTAATATCAAATCCATCTGCGCGCGCCACGCCATCTTTGTCACCGCCCTGACCACTAATGATATGACGTAATTGACGATCATTCATATCCAAAGCGCGTCGCCATAACACTCGCTCTGGATTGATATTAAGTGCATTGCCTTGGTAAATGTGGTTGTCAATCATCGCTGCCAACAGATTGTTTGCTGCTGTGATGGCGTGAAAATCTCCCGTAAAATGCAGATTAATCTCTTCCATAGGCAACACTTGTGCCAATCCACCGCCTGCCGCCCCACCTTTGATGCCAAACACAGGACCCAAAGAGGGCTCTCGTAGTGCCACCACGGCTTGTTTGCCTGTTTTTGCTTGGAGCTGATTCAGCGCATCACTTAATCCAATCGCCGTCATGGTCTTACCCTCACCCATTGGTGTTGGGTTGATGGCAGTCACCAGCACCACCTTGCCTTGTTTATTTGGTAGCGCTGCCAGTGCCGCAGGCTCAATCTTGGCTTTATTATATCCATAAGGAATGATGTCTTTTTCTTGTAGATTCAGCTTTTGAGCAATGTCGCGCATGGGCGCTAATATCGCTTGGTGTGCAATATCTGCATCTACATTAAATGGCATAATCCCTCCTTAAACCCTGTTCACGATTAATTCTTTTAGGCAAAAATAAGATAAGTTGTCAGCTTTTCAAGGAAAAAATGCAGATTGATAGTGATTTTAGCAAGCAAGTTTTTGGCAAAGAAAAGTCAGTCATTTTTGACAAAAAAGCAAGCACTTTTAATGCAATATTCTACAAAAATATGAAAGCATCATTACTGATGAACAGGTTCTTAAAGTCACTTAGACATCCCCTGCTTGGCAAACTCTGCTTGCTCTTTTTGACTAAGCGCATACACAAACGCCTCTAACACCTCACCTGTGTCAAGTTGCACTTTGATAAGTACACGCTCATAGCCATCGCCTTCAAACGCATCCAACCTATCCCAATGAGCAGACAAGCTGTCGGACGCAAACACAAATCCTTGCACCCTCTCTCCTTGTGTCTTGGGAATAAGGGCAGGATAGCCCAATGCTGCACCCCATCCATCTGCTATCAAATATCCTGTTGTTGTCGCAGGCATCCAAACACCCTCAATACAGCTGATGATATGATGATTGGGGCGATTTGGGGCAAGCGTGCCATAGACAAACAGATATTCTTTCATAGTGTGCCTGTCAGTGTTTGCACTGTTTTTTCAAAGCTGGCTAAAATAGGGCTTAACAGCTCTGCTTTGCGTTTGTAGCTGACTTTATTAACCACCAGTCGTGATGACACCTCATAAATCACCTCTTTTGGCTCAAGACCGTTGGCACGCAAGGTATTCCCCGTATCCACCACATCCACAATCAAATCACCCAATCCCACCAGTGGCGCAAGCTCCATAGAGCCGTACAGCTTAATCACATCCACTTGTTCTCCTAGGCTGGCAAAATACGCCCGCGCCACATTGACATATTTGGTCGCCACACGCAAACGGCGCTTTGGCAAGCTTGCCCCCGCCACTGTTGCTGTCATCAAGCGACACTTGGCAATTTGCAAGTCCAATAGCTCGTACAAATGTGCTGAATCATACTCCAGTAGCACATCTTTGCCTGCCACCCCAAAATCTGCTGCGCCATGCTCTACATACGTTGGCACATCGCTGGCACGCAAAATTAGCACGCGTACATTGGGATTACTGGTGGTAAAAATCAGCTTGCGCGAATGGTCAGGGTCTTCAAGCAAAGCAATGCCTGCTTGTTCCAAAAAAGGCAATGTTTCTTTTAAAATGCGCCCCTTAGATAAGGCAAGGGTCAAACCTGAAAAAGTATCACTCATGGTAGTTTGCTTTTTTAACCAACTGTTGTGGTATGGGATTATTTATGCTTTGATACGCTCAATTTGCACACCCAAGCCCTGTAGTTTATTTTCCACATCTTCATAACCACGGTCAATATGATAAATGCGGTCAATCACGCTTTGTCCTTTGGCAACGGCTACTGCCATCACAAGCGACATGGACGCACGCAAATCTGTTGCCATGACAGGTGCAGCAGTAAACCCTTCCACCCCCTCTACAATGGCAGTATGTCCATCAATGCGAATTTTTGCGCCCAAGCGCTGCAATTCAGGCACATGCATAAAACGGTTTTCAAAAATATTTTCAATAATGGTGCTTGTGCCTGTTGCCAAACAACAAATCGCCATCAACTGCGCTTGCATATCTGTTGGAAAGCCAGGGTGAGGCTGGGTACGAATGTCTACCGCCTTGGGACGTGTACTCATTTGTACGCGAATCCAGTCCTCCCCTGTGGTGACGGTTGCGCCCATTTTTTCAAATTTTTGCAAGACAGGGTGCAAAAACTCTGCCGATGTGTTTTTGGCAAGCACATCCCCACAGCTCATCAAAGCACCTGCCAAATACGACCCTGTTTCAATACGGTCAGGAATAACACGATACTCACACCCTTGAAGACGCTCCACCCCCTCAATAACCATCGTGGTTGTGCCAATACCGCTAATTTTTGCGCCCATTTTGACTAGCATATTTGCCAAATCCACCACTTCAGGCTCAGTGGCGCAGTTTTCTAGTCGCGTTACCCCATGTGCCAAAGAAGCTGCCATAATGGTATTTTCAGTGCCGCCTACAGTCACCATATCAAAGCTAAAATCACAGCCAATCAGTCTACCACCTATAGGTGCGGTTGCTTTGACATAGCCATTTTCTACCACAATCGTTGCACCCATCGCCTCAAGTGCTTTTAGGTGCTGATCTACAGG
>JBHBMT010000136.1:0-19608 GCA_041773075.1 Moraxella sp. | reverse complement strand
AGGCAAAGTAAGTGGAGAAATTAAAGCTCAACTTGTCAGCGCAGCTGCAGGGGGTGCCGCTGCTAAAGTAGCAATGACAGCTGGGAAGGTGGCGACTGCTGCTGATAATATCGCAGACGTCACAACAACTGCAATCAAACAAAAAACGGACAACACGCGCCCAAATAACGCCAATACCAGTACACCACTCGCCTCAACCGAATGCTCATTCCACGGTTCAATGCAAGTAAAAACGTTGCATGGCTATAAACCAATCTCCCAGATTCGTTTAAGTGATTGGGTCTTTGCCAAAAATGAAATTACAGGCAAAACCAATTACCGTCAAGTCTTGCAAACCATCAACAGCATAGACCCTGACACCACACGCATTACTATTGTCAATAGTGCTGGGGTTAAACAAACCATCATTTCAGATGGTTTACACCCTTATTTTGTGGACTTTACAGGCGATATGACACCACCGAAGCCATCAACAGGGCATAGCTACAAAGGCAATCTAACCCACGCCTATTGGGTTGGAGCAAAAGATATTGAAATCGGTCATCGTCTGATTGATGATAAAGGCAATTATCAAACCGTCATTGCTATTCATACTGAACAAACACCTCTAGACAGTTACAACCTAGAAGTAGATACTGACCATACCTTCTTTATTAAGGGTATTGATGGGGTTGAATCGGTGTGGGTGCATAATGATTGTTATAGACAATTACCCGATGGCTACCAAAAACAACCTGATGGCACTTATATTGTCAATATTAATGGTAAACAAATTACCTTAATTGAAACAAAAGTTGGTAATGAAACCAAATATTACACTTCAGACCACAAAGAAGGTGATCCTTACCGTAATGTAGCAGGTCAAGCTGTGGATGAGCAAGGGCAGTATGTGGCGGATCCGAATAAGCTAAATACTGATTTAACCAGACCTTCTTTAAGGGCGGATACAAAGCGTTTGATTGAAGCAAGTCACGATTATAATGCTGATGGAAAAGCCCTAGATGATGATGGCAATGTTATTGAGCCACCTTATCATTATGGACATAAGGAAGGTTGGGAAAATAGACGAATTCTGGCAGCTGCCACCGAGCTTGGCTGGGATCAGGCAACCCTAAATGACTATATCAATGCCAGACCAGGTCATTTTGAGTTGCAAAATGATAAATTTAATCTAAGCCATCAAGGTGAAAATAAAAGTCTAGAAGGTTTAGATGAGATTAAAGATGATATGAATGATTTTTTAAACAAGAGAGACAAATTATGCAAACTAGACCCTCAGACCAACCAATGCAAGAAAATCTAATAATGAAAATTATTAGAGCCAATCACGAAGGTAATGTTGATTTTCTAAAAAAAGTCTTTTTAGAAGATAAATCCTTTGATGTACTATATATTAATAGTGATAAATCAAATTGGCTACACTCTGCAAATACACTTAACCCTTCGCCTGTAGAAGTGATTGAGTTTTATATAGAGCAAGGTGTGCCATTAGATGCTCAAAATCAATATGGAAGCACGCCATTGCACTATGCTGTTCGTGAGCATAATGCTGATGCAGTATTGGTATTATTAAAAGCAGGTGCTAACCCGCATATTAGAAATGAAAGAGGAGTAACTGCATTACAACAGTTGGTTGGAAAAATTATTTTAGAAGAAGATGTACCTATTTTTGAATATATGTTTGAATATGGCATAGATCCCTATGAATTAATTTCGGAAAGATCAAAATCATCATTTTTTGATTATCTAAAAAAGGCTTTGCACCCCTACAATTCAAAGGGAGAGCAATCTTACAGACCCTATCTACAGCCACTTGTAGATAGATTAACTGAGAATTTTAAAGAGTCTTAGTACGGTCAATATGAACAAATCCAACTTCATCATTCACGACAGGATGGAAGAGGTGCTTTGTTTGAAATAACACAACAGACTCATTTAGGTACTAAAAATGAAAATGGCAAACAAGCGATACACCCTTATTTACCTCAGGCACATCCAAATTTTCCAGTTAATAGACAAATGTTTAATAATGATCAAACCCAATACTGGAAAGATCGATTAGAAAAACTTATCAATTTAGGTAAAAAATGATGCTATACCAACCAAACCTAAAAACCACCACAAATCCACATAAAATAAAAGAACAAGCTATCAATACAATCAAGCCTCCAATCTTGCCTTAGACTTTTTATCCAGCTCCAAACTTGCTCTATGGGATTTAGGTCAGGAGAATAAGGGGGTAGCCAAAGAATGGTGTGGTTGTGTTCTTTGATTAAATCTTGTATGTCTTGTCTTTTATGGAAGGTAGCATTATCCATAACAATGACACTGCTTGGTGGTAACCCGGGTAATAGAACTTGTTCTACCCATGAGTAAAATACTTGGCTATTGATACTACATTCATATAAACCCACTGAAAACAATCTGTTGGTATGGATTGCTCCAATGGCATTGGTTTGGTTTTTAGCTTGCCAGTTGTAGGTATCATAACATCTTTGTCCTTTAGGGCAATAAGCATAAGGACGATAGGTGTCGCCCTTAAAGCCACTTTCATCAAGATAGATGATGGGACGGTTGTCTTTCTTGAATTGTTCAAGTTGTAGCGTAAAGGCTTGTCTTAGTTCTTCATTGGCACAAGGATGTTTTAATCGCTTTTTTTACGAGTCAGGTTAAGACGTTTCAATGCCTTGCTAATCGCTCTATCAGAACAATTAAAACGAGAGGCTCTTTGCCGTTGAAAGTCATCAGGGTACTCTATGACATCTTGACGCAGTTGTTCTAGATTTATTTTATGAGCATAAGAAGTGCGTACCTTTCTATTGGGATGATTTCGCCAATTTTGAATGGTACGTGTGCTGATATTGTACTCATCACTAAGCTGTCTATATGTTTTACCAGCGTTTAGTTGTTTGAGTACTTGTTGTCTAAAATCAGTTGAGTATGCCATAGGGGTATTGTAGTATATTTTGGGTTCGGTTGGTATAAATATAATACAATATTTAATGAGTAAACAGCCAATAGCTGGAAAACGAGATAAGGTAAAGCAAATAGATGCTGAGAAAAAATTAATAGAATTCAATAGACCCACTACGAAACAACCTACAACCCTTTATTAACAATCCCAGCTATCAAGTTAGCTCTTAAATTAAACCTTCTTTGGTAATTTCGGTAAGTTGTGCTTAGAATTTTAAAAATTTTTAGTTTGCGGTTTAGATGTTCTATGACCATTCGTCTTTTGCCGATTTCTTTGTTCAATGCTTTGATTTCTTTGGGTAGTGTTTGTTGCTTGCTCTTTTTGATGGGTGTCATCAGTCCTTTGTGTGAAAGTCCGATGTAGCCTTTGTCTGCTAAGACAAAGCGATAAGGGGTTAAGTCCTTAATGTGCTGTCTGGCTAGTTGTACATCATGCACTCTGCTCTTGGTAGTATGTATGCTAATAATTTGCTTGATGCTTGGGTTATAGATGACTTGTATTTTTAAGGTGTGCTGTTTTTGCTTACCACTGTATGAGTGTCTTTGCTTTTTTTGGGTCTTTGGCAAGGCACTTCGGTTGCATCTAAGATGACATAGTCAAAGATGGCGTCATCATGACCATTGCTTGGTTTGTGGCTACGCTTAGGCAAATCAAACAAGCCTGATTGTATGAGTGTATTTTCTATTTTGATGATGGTGCGATTGACATTACTGTCAGATAAGTTGTAGATACTGGCAAGCTCAAGCTGACTTTTATAGGTTCTTAAGTAGTTAAGTGTCATCAGTACTTGGTCTTCAAAGGACAGTGAGTGTGTGCGACCTTTTCTTTTTCGTGCATGGTAGGCACTCTCAATCACTTTGACCATTTGGGCAAATAAGTCTTTATCCACACCTGTTAAGCGTTTGAAGGTTTGGTTGTTGTAGTGTTGTAAGGTTTCGTATCGCATGGTTGATTTGGGCATTGTTGGTGTATGAAGTGGTGGTAGTATAGCATGGGTTTTTATTTCGCAGTGGGTCTAATGTAATGAAAATTTATCTTGAGGAAGCAGATAGATTGTCTTGGTTAGATGTAAGTGCAGAAGATATTTTTGACGAAAATTATATAAATCCAGAAGGCTAGAATGTGGATACTGCCTATTCCAAGAACCACGAAATCGCCCACCACAATGACTTAGGTGAAACTTCTGCCACAGCCATGGGCAAAATCAGCGATTTCGCTTATAATATCGGCACTAGTCTTAATCAAGAGGATATCAATACCCACAGACAAGCCATCACACCAACTGCTCAAACCCTGCAAAACCTAAGTTCAGAAGAACAACTTGCCATCAAACAAGACAATCAAGCACTACTCAATGCCAATGAGATGCAAAGAGCTTGGGAGGTGGAGAGTGGGGATGGGTTTGAGGATAAAAATTACAAACTAGGGAAGGGCTACCCTAAGCTAAAATACGATGCTGGCGCTGGAGAATGGAACAGTGAGGAAGCATCATTTGAGGTATATGGGGATTATAGTATAGCTATGAGTGTGGCTCCAACCCCCCCCTGTACATCCAGATGCAACCGCTGCATTAAGGCACTACTTGGCAAACTCTGGAACAAATTATCAAATAGATCTTGAAAGTTTGATGAAAGATAGTGGAATATCTCCTACTGTGGAGGCTGAAATTAGTGAAGCACAATCTTTTGTTGAGAAAAATCTGGCTATGCAAACCCAGTCATAATTGACATAGTGAAACAATAAATCAAACGCTTTAAAATGATTGGTTAACGTTTTTTTGAAAAAACAGCAAGTTTTCCTAAAGCTTACCGAAGTCTGTGTCTAAATGGGTTGTTATTGTCTTTAATATCAACCGTATAGCATTTACCTATTTTTTGAAAATCCAAATCAGAAGCAGTTGAAAAACTACACCAGTTATCACAGAAAACATAGCTAAAATCAACGCCTAACGCCTTAAGTTTGACTCTTAATGCTTTGACTTTAAATTACGTTTACCCTAAGCAAAGGCAACAATTTCGTCCGTATCAGGTACGTATAAGCATATACAAACCATGCTTTATTTGTGTTATTACCCACATATGCCCAAAATTCATCAACTTGCAATTTGTCGTCATAGCGTTGCTTGGGTTTTATCTGATGTCAATACCTTATACTTACTGATGCGCTCAATGACAGCAATGTCAGCAATGCTACAGCCTCGAACTAACATTAGACGTATTTTGTCATCAATAGAGCTTTGGCATCCTTTGTAGGTAAGTTCTGATTCATGGACAAATTGTCGATGACAATCTTTACATTGATAGTTCTGTTTGCCATAGATTTTTTTTTGCCGTTTTTCTTTATACTTAAGCTTAGACAGCTTGGGCATTGGATATGGATAATAATGTGTGTCTTCATAACCTCAAATTAACATCTTTTTCCCAAGTTGTCTTTAGGACATCCTGATATTTCGTATTTGCCATTAAAATCACGAAAAATCGTAGTGTTTTCAAGGAAAATTACGCGCTTGATATTGAAATATTAACAAGCAATTTGACGAAGAAAATCAAGATTTAGCTATTTTTAATGCAAAGACGCTATGTTTTTTTTTTATATTATTGCTAAATTGTTAATGGTGTTATGAAGTGTCAGGATGCTCTAATTATTTTTATTTCAGCATACTTTTCAGACTACTACCAATTATTTAAGATGTTGTGAGAAAATCAAGAATATTATGATGTTTATTTGGGAATTTGATAGGGTGAGCAATCAAAATACCAAAAAGCCACAAAATGACTTGTGGCTTTTTTTATGGGGCTAAATTATAAGAGTGTATCGGTTTTGGCTGCCATAATAAAGTCGTTTTTGTGCAAGCCTTTGATGCTATGAGACCACCAGTTTACACGTACTTTGCCCCATTCTAGCAAGATGGCAGGATGATGCCCTTCCTCTTCGGCAAGCTCGGCTAGACGGTTGGAGAATGCCAAAGCGTCTTTGAAATTTTTAAATTTATATAGCTTGGTAAGCTGATTGACATTGTCTTCTTGAATCAATGTCCAGCCGTCTAATTGTGCCATGAGTTCAGGGATCTGACTGTCACAGACGGTTGGTGCGTCAATACGACAGGCTTCGCAGGATTGCTCATAAAGTACATCACTCATATCAATATCCTTTTGTTTGGGTTAAAAAAATATTAGCCTAATCTAACAAACTGGGGTGGGCAGGGTGCAAGCCTTGTGCCATTGCTTGCTTGACTTCACTTATTAGTTCATCTTCATTAAGATTAAATAAGACATCAGGACTGTCAATCACATAATAAATGGGTTGAATCTTGTCAATGCGATAAGGGGTGCGTAAGATGGTGTTAAGATCAAATGGACGATATTCTGGCTCACCGCTTAAGGCATAGTTGGTTTCAGCAGGTGAGCTTAAGATACCACCTCCATAAATCCGCAAGCCATCTGGGGTATCCATAAGTCCAAATTCCATAGTAAACCAATATAGTCGCGCCAAAAATACGCGTGTTGCCTTGTCTGCTGTCAGCCCTAGCTTGCCATAAGTGTGGGTAAATTTAGCAAATGCAGCGTGAGTAAGTAGTGGGCAGTGCCCAACAATTTCATGAAAAATATCAGGCTCTTGGATGTAATCAAAATCATCACGTCGCCGAACAAAGGTTGCGACAGGAAACTTTTGGTTGGCAAGTAGCTCAAAAAATCGAGAAAATGAAATCAAGGCGGGTACAGCTTCGGTGGCAAAACCTGTGTTTTGTAGGAGGATGCGATCAATGTCTGCCAACTGTGGTATATGTGTGTTAGGTAGGGCTAATTTATCCAAACCATCCAAATAAGCTTGGCAAGCTTTGCCTTGAATGCTTTTTTGCTGTCTTGCCAAAAGCTCTGACCAAATAGCATTTTCTTCATCACTATAATAAATCTTACCTAAATTATCAGGGCGATGGGCGATATAAGAAGTTGGTGGCATGATATTGTCCTTGTGATGGGTATCTGATTTCAAAGTAAGGGTGTTGTCTTGAGCTAAAAAAGTGAATTAGACCTGCCGTCTTATTTGAAAGTTGATAACTACAAAAATCCATTTTTTGGGTTTATTTATCGTAATAGCCTATACAAGAGGCAAATAGAATTATTATTTCTTGTAAATAGGCTGGGGAATAACCCTTGTGTTTTAAGAATAATAAGTTAAAGAAGGTGATAAATCAAGCAAAAAATCAATGGTTTTTTTGGTGAATTTATTGAGTTTTCCAATATGTTGAGAGTGTGTGGGTATTTTTTGATGGCTTTATTGGCGCTTTTGCTTTACCTTGAGGGAATTTGTGCTAAAATTAGCCATTTTTGTTGGAATTTATTTAAGATGCTTTCTGCATTGTTGCGTCTGGTTTCTACCTATAGCTTGGTGCTGATAGTGCTTGGGGTGTGGCAGGTGGTTGTGGCAGTAGGATTATTGCCAGATTATTTGCTACCAAGCCCTTGGCAGATTATGCAAGCATTTTTGGCAGATTTTTGGTTATTAATGAGCCATGCCAAATACACGCTTGCCACTGCATTTATTGGCACAATCATTGGGCTTGTGCTTAGTTTTGTATTGTCTATTGGTATGGATGTTTCAGCAGGATTTCGTCGGCGAATTTATCCGATTTTATTACTCAATCAAACCATTCCAACAGTTGCCATTGCACCCTTATTAGTTATTTGGCTGGGCTATGACATGGCACCAAAAATTGTCTTGGTGGTACTTTCGGTATTTTTTCCTATGACCATTGCTTTGCTAGATGGGTATGCCTCGGTCAGCCAAGATATGCTTAATTTATTCAAATCTATGAAAGCCACTCAATATCAACTTTATCGGCATCTTAAAATACCCTCGGCGATGAGCTATTTCTTTACAGGGCTTAAAGTGGCGTTAAGTTATGCGCTGATTTCAGCGGTGATAGCAGAATGGCTTGGGGGATATCATGGATTGGGCGTGTATATGACGCGCGTACGCAAATCTTATGAGCTTGATAATATGTTTGCGGTTATTTTTTTGATTAGTTGTTTGACCTTGGCATTGGTTGGCTTGGTTAAATGGCTGGAGCGCTATGTATTGCGCTATCGGTATCAGGAGTGACTATGTCTTATGGAATAAAGCGATATCTTGGTGTTGTTATGGGTTTGGTAGCAGGCTTGATGTTAAGCGCCTGTGATGACAAAAAAGCACAAAATTCACCTCAAGAGCAGACTGCTGAAGAGTTTATTATTGCGCTTGATTGGGTGCCTAATACCAATCACACAGGGCTATATGTGGCATTGGATAAGGGGTATTTTGCCAAGGTGGGATTTGAGGCAAAAATCGTACAGCCAAGCGAAGATAGCACCTCCACACTGGTTGCCAATCAGCGTGCTGATTTGGGCGTGTACTTTCAGCCCAATATGGTCAAGCGCCTAAACAAAGGTGAGCCCATCACTGCAGTAGCAGCAATCACACAGCATAACAGCGCAGGGCTATTATCTTTGGCAAGTTTGGGTGCAACAACCCCTGCTCAATTGCATGGCAAGCGCTATTCCACTTGGGAAGACCCTGTTGATGATGCAACGGTGGCAGCATTGGTGGGTGAGCCATTGGTTAAAATTCCATCAGAAAGTACAGATGCCGTGGCGGCTTTGCGTATGGATCAATTTGATTATATTTTGGCGTATTATGGCTGGGATGGCATTCATGCCAAGCTTAAGGGCGTGGAGACTAACTTTTTTTATCTAAAAGATGCCAATCCGATTTTTGATTACTATGCACCTATTTTGATTGCCAATAATGAGGCGTTAAAAAATCAGCCAGAGCGCTACAAAAAAGCACTCGCTGCCATCCAAGAGGGGTATGTGTACGCCGCCAAACACCCTGATGAAAGTGCGCAGATACTTATTAAATACGCCCCTGAAATTAATGCAGACTTGGCAAAAGCAAGTCAGGCTTACCTATCTGACAAATATCTTGCAGATGATGGAACTTGGGGGAGGTTTGATTATGCTCGTTGGGACAGATTTTTTGATTGGGTGCATGAACAGGGACTGGTAGAAAAGCCATTTGCCCCTCAAGCAGGGGTGACAAATGACTACCTCCCCTGAGGCTGCTTTGGCTAAATTGTCATTAAAGAATATTTGCTATCGGTTTAGTGCCAAACATCATTGGCTTTTTTATGAATTGACCTTGCAAGTGATGGCAAATCAAGTAGTTGGTATCGTAGGCACTAGTGGGGTAGGGAAGAGTACTTTATTTAATCTGGCATCAGGATTGCTTGCGCCGCAGTCGGGCGGAGTATGGATTGATGGCGTGGAAGTAACAGCCAAGACAGGACAAGTAGGATATATGCTCCAAAAAGATCTGTTACTTCCCTTTAAGAGTGTGTATGAGAATATCGCTTTACCTTTGATACTAAAAAATACCCCCAAAGAGGAAATAAGAGCCGTCATTGAGCCTAAGTTACCATTATTTGGCTTACAAGGGTTGGCGCATCAATTTCCACATCAGCTGTCTGGTGGGCAACGCCAAAGAGCAGCGCTATTAAGAACTTATTTGAGCAATCATAAGCTAATGCTACTAGATGAGCCTTTTTCGGCATTGGATTTTGTCACAAAAGTAGAGATGTATGACTGGTTTGCTCAATTCCGTGCGCAAACAGGGGTGACGTGCCTTATTATTACGCATGATATTGATGAAGCCATCTGTTTGTCAGATGTGATATATGTGTTAAAAGGTACGCCTGCCTCACTGACTAAGGGCTTTGATATAGAAAAATCAGCACATTTTTTACAAAGTGATGGCTATCTAAAGTTAAAGCAAGAGATTTTGATGAATATAAAATAGGAGTATTAAACAAAAAAGACCAGTTGTTAACTGATCTTTTTTGTTGTCAAATTTTAGGGGTTATCAACACGCTCAATGGTGACATTACCTACCCCTTTTTGGGTAATGCCAATGGCTTTGGCAGCACCATAGGACAAGTCAAGCACTCTGTTGCCATGGAAGGGTCCGCGATCATTGACTTTAACAACGACAGATTTGCCATTATCTTTGTTGGTTACTTTGATATAGCAGTTAAAAGGTAGGGTGCGATGGGCAGCGGTTAGGGCATTCATGTCAAAACGTTCACCACTGGCAGTTTTGCGCCCATGAAATTGGCGACCATACCAAGATGCTAA
Organism: Moraxella sp.; assembly: GCA_041773075.1. GTDB lineage: Bacteria > Pseudomonadota > Gammaproteobacteria > Pseudomonadales > Moraxellaceae > Moraxella. The sequence continues at coordinate 9,465 of JBHBMT010000136.1, read as the reverse complement.
GCCAGATTGCTTAAATTTGCTTACTGTGTTGGAGGCAACAGCAGTTAATTGACCCAAGACATCGCCTTCATTGCTGCCATTAGCTTTATTTTGGGCAATAAGCGAGCTTTGTGCTGCCAAAGAGGCGGGTTCGCGGGTTGCTTTTACTAGACTTGAGGCATTGTCATGCTGACGATTTAATTCGCCCAATACATGATCAATGTTGTTTGTTGTTGGTTGTGCAACTGCTTGCACTGTTGTTGTTCCCAAAACCACACTCATAATTGTGAGTGTCGTACCAAATAAATACTTCATAAACAACCTCTTACTTTTACAAACCCAGCGGAACAATCAAAAACAAGGTGATTGCCAAAGCCAAAAAACCATTGATCCGATGCCTAAAAAAAGCATTGAATGTACCGCAGGATCTTTTTAGGTAATGTTTGTATATTACGTTTGTTAAAACAGAGGGTTTGGTATACACTCTGTTTGCGTTTTACCACATATCATCCCAGACGTGTGGCGCCAGTTGGCATCATATTAATTGCAAAATATGTGCCATCTTTATAAAGGTGAACATATTTTAACAAAATTTATCAATATGTTGCGATGATTATATTACCACTATTTGACAAGATTTCAACTATTTTTTGTTGTCCATATCACCCAATAAACAAGTTGTAGGGGTGTTTTGTTGAGTATGTTGCTGGTAGATGTGTGTGAGGGTGTGCATTTAGGGCGTCTTTTTTTGGTGAGTGTGCAGGCAAGTCAATAAACCAAATCCTGCCATCAGAGTGATAATCGCAGTACCACCATAGCTAATAAAAGGCAGAGGAACACCAACAACAGGTAAAATGCCACCAACCATACCAACATTGACAAAGATATACACAAAAAACGACATTGCCAAAGAGCCTGCAAGTAAGCGGCTGTAGGTGTCTGGATTGACTAAGGCAATATAAAATGAGCGACCAAGCAAGCAGGCATAAAAAAACATGAGCAAGATAACACCCATTAAGCCAAACTCCTCACTAAAGGCAGCGATAATAAAATCAGTATGCCCCTCGGGTAAAAAATGCAAATGAGACTGTGTGCCCTCAAGATAGCCTTTGCCAGTTAAGCCGCCCGACCCTATGGCAGTTTTTGATTGCATGATATTCCAGCCAGCGCCCAAAGCATCCGCTTCGGGATTTAAAAGGGTCATCACGCGAGTGCGCTGATAGTCATGCAATAAATACTGCCAAGCAATTGCCACAAAAGGAATAAATAGGGCAATGGCTGTACCAATCATCCACCAAGGCAATCCTGCCAAAAAAATAACAAACAAGCCACTGGCTGCCACCAATAAAGAGGTACCTAAATCAGGTTCTTTGGCGATCAGTAAGACGGGGATTAATAAAATAACCAAGCTAATAAAAACAGTGCTTAACGTTGGGGGAAGCTCTCGCCTAGACAAAAACCATGCCATCATCATAGGCATACCAAGCTTCATAAATTCGGAGGGCTGTACGCTACCAAAACCTGGAATGCGTATCCAGCGCTGTGCCCCCATGCGCACCTCGCCAATCAACTCAACCAAAATTAGCAAAATGACGCCCAAAACATAAAAAATCGGTGTCATAGTGCGATAGAAATTGGGAGGAATTTGCGCCATCACAATCATGACGGTAAAGGCAATAAAGTAACTGCGTGTTTGACGAAAGACCATTGCCACATCTTGAGTGGAGGCGCTGTACAAGATGGTTAAGCCAATAAAGCAAATGGCAATTAATAATAAAAGTAGCCATGGATCAATATGAATGCGCTGCCATATACTGGCTTCAGCATCCCGACCAAGATGGTGGCTTTGGCGGGAAAAGCGGTACTGTTTGGGCGATGACATAGGCGGTGGGCAAGCTAAAAATAACCGCTTATTCTACCTGATTCACACCCGTTTGACAAATGCTAGTTGTGGTGATGAGTGCTTGTGGGGCGAGGGTATTAAGGGGTGATGTCTTTAATTGCCTAGCCTACCCACAGAAATGGGATTGTGTGATAATTCAATATAAGTATCATGACTTATAAGTATTTCTACTGTCATGATTGGTTAAAATTAGCCAAATTACACCAAATTTGCCCATGTCTCTTTGTCTTTGAACATGCATTCATCAAACACCACGCACGCACCACATTTGGGGCTTCTTGCCATGCAGGTATAACGACCGTGCAAAATCAAATAATGATGAGCGTCCACCAAAAACTCACTGGGCACACGTTTCATCAAGGCGTTTTCAACCGCCAACACCGTTTTGCCTGTGGCAAGCCCTGTACGATTGCCCACCCGAAAAATGTGCGTATCCACTGCCATCACAGGCTCACCAAAGGCAGTATTAAGCACCACATTGGCGGTTTTGCGACCTACCCCCGCCAAGGCTTCAAGCTCGGCTCTGGTACGGGGCACTTCTCCGCCATGCTTATCAAGCAATTCTTGGCAGGTTTTGATGACATTGGCGGCTTTTGAGTTGTATAGCCCAATGCTGCTGATATAGCCCTTTAATCCGTCCAGTCCCAAATCCAGTATCGCTTGGGGGGTGTTGGCGACTTTAAATAATTTGTCGGTGGCAAGATTGACGCTTTTGTCGGTGGCTTGTGCTGAAAGCATGACGGCAATCAGTAGCTCAAAATTGCTAGAATAGTTAAGTTCAGTAACGGGCTCTTGGATATGCTCACTTAACTTTTGAAAAAATGCCAAGCGTTTGTCTTTGTTCATCGGGCGAGATGGGGGCGTGTCGGCGGTTTTGGTGGCGATGGGTTTTTTTGTCATTTTTTCTTTGCCTTGTCGTCTTCTTTTTCTTTATTATCATCTTTTTCTTTGTCGTCATTCCACTGATTGAGACGTTCTAAGACTTTGGCAAACAAAGTGGACTTTTTAAACTCACCTTTTTTGTTTTTGTCAGCCACTGCCATGCCTGTCAATAGTGCTAAGGCATCATTAATATGACAAACAGCATACAAATGAAATCTGCCTTCTGCTACGGCTTGCACAATATCATCTCGTAGCATTAATTGAGCTAAGTTGGTGCGAGGAATAATAACCCCTTGATTGCCCGTTAAGCCTTGCTCGGTGCACGCATCAAAAAATCCTGCTACCTTGGCATTGATACCACCAACAGCTTGCGCTTGTCCAAGCTGATTCATCGAGCCTGTGATGGCAATATGTTGCGCAATAGGAACATCTGCCAAGGCTGACAGCAAAACACAAGCTTCTGCTAATGTGGCGCTATCACCATCAATATGACCATAACTTTGTTCAAAGGCGAGGCTTGCACTAAAGTTTAAGGGGGTATAGGCGCTAAATAAAGCGCGCAAATACCCTGCCATAATCAGCATTCCTTTGGCGTGTAGGCTGCCACCAAGCTCAACATCACGCTCAATGTCCAAAATCTCACCATTGCCAAAATTGGGCTGAATCAATGCTGTGAGTCGTGCAGGCAAGCCAAACTCGCTGTCAGCATAACTGATAACAGTCAGGGCATTGATTTGTCCTATGGCAACTCCTTGTGTGCTAATCAATTGTTGTCCATTTTGAATTTCTTGCCAGTACAGCTCTTTTAGGTAGTTTTTGCGCTCATTCATGTCTGCCAAAGCCGCTTTGACATGACGATGGGTTACATGGCTGCTGGCACTTTGCAGGGCATGACGATGGCTTTCTAGTAGCAATCCTGACAGACGGTCAGTATGCAAATCCAGCTTGGTGTTGTCATCAGCAAGGCAGGCAAGCTCATTAATCACTTCAGCGCAGGCAGTGTTGTCAAAATAAAGCAAATGGTGCTCTTTGATAATGTCTGCCATTTTGGCAACCAAGGCTGTTTCACTTGTGGCATTTCTGATGACAGTATCATGAAAGTCTGCACGAATTTTAAAGACAGCATTAAATTCAGGTTCAAATTCCAATAATTCATAGTATAACTGTGGCTCACCTAGCAAAATCACTTTGACTGATAGCTCTACCGACATAGGCTCAAGTGATAAACTGCCTGTTAGGGTGAGCATCTGCTCAAGACTTGAAATTTTGATTTGTTTGGATTGCAGGGCGCGTTTTAGTCCTTGCCATGCATAAGGGTGTTCCAACAGATTTTGGGCTTCCAAGATAAGATAGCCCCCATTGGCTTTATGCAATGCACCCGCTCGAATCATGCTCACATCACAATACACTGTACCAAGATGGGTGACATATTCAATGTGTCCAAGCAAGTTTAGGTGTGTGGGCAAATCCTCAAAAACAATAGGCGCGCCTGCTTTTGGGTCGTGACTGATAAGAACATTGACACTATAGCGCGCAGGACTGTTATTAAATCCTGTGGGTGCAAACTCATCACTGCTCTCTACAATGGCGATGGCATTTAGTACCATGTCGTCATAACACGCTTGTAGATAAGTGTGTAATTGTGGGTCTTTGTAACGCTTAAATAGGGTGCGGAACAATGGCTCTAGCGCTTTGTTGGCAAGGGTGTCGTGCAGTGTATCTATGCGTTCGTTGCTGGCATCTTCTAGCTCATCTAAGGCGTGGTTAAGCGCAACCAACTTTTTTTGTAGAGTGGGCAGGGCGCTTTCGTTAATGGGTTTGCTAGGATCAATTACACTAAAGACATTGCGTTTTTCATCACCAAAATCCACCCCAGCAGGGTGAATGGCAAGGCTTAAATTATGTGTTTTGGCGCTGTCATTAAATTTGCTAAGCAGTCTATTTTCTTCACTTTGTAGCTCTTGTTTGATGGCGCTAAATTGGGTTTGGTAAGATAAGCTTGTGAATTTTTGTAATAATTTTTTATGACAGCTTTGCCAAAGTTTTTCCATGTCTTTGGCAAAATCTGTTCCAACTTTTGGAGGTAGGGATAGGGCGATGGGAGTGCGCGGATTGGCAAAATTATGCACATAGACTAAGTCATTGGGCGTAGGCTCGTGCTTGGCACGCTTGGCTAGCATTTTGCTAATCAACGTGCGTTTGCCTAAGCCATTTTCTCCAACAGCAAAAATATGATAGCCATTGGCTTTGATATCAAGCGCAGTATTGATGGCTTTGAAGGCGCGCGCTTGCCCAAAAGTTGGGTCAAAAGCAGGGGCAAGGGTGGTGTTTTTGGGGAGTGTGGTGGGGTTGGTGCAGCGTCTAAGTTGCGAGGCATTTAACTCAAAGGTGGTCTGCGGTGCTATTTTTGGGGTGTTAGGTGGTGTTTGGGTGGGTGTTGTCATAAGATTTTTAAGTCAAACAAATAAAACTGCCATAATGGTGCTTTTGCATAAAAAATGCAAGCGATTTTTTGGGGCTTTATTGCACCCAAAAGCCATGCTAAAATAAACAGTTTTTAATCATAATTGGGTTTTATGTCATTGTCTGCCTCCTTTACAAAAATTACTCCTTATGCTGATGACTTTGCCAAGCAACTTGATAATGCCTGTCAGATGCTTAAGTTGGATGTTTCATTAGCACAACAACACGCTTTGTTGTGGTATTTAGATGGGCTTTTGTTATGGACAAAAGCTTATAACCTTACTGCCATTACCGACCCCAAAGAGGCATTAATCAAGCACATTTTTGATTGTTTGGCGATTGTTCCTAAGTTTGTGCCTGATGACATTACCCAAGCGCAAACAAAACCACTGACTATTTTGGATATTGGAACAGGTGCAGGGCTGCCTGCGGTGATACTGGCGATTGTGCGCCCAAATTGGCAAATTAGTGCGCTAGATAGCAATAGTAAAAAAATACGTTTTATTCGTCAGATGGCAGGCGAGCTAGGATTAAAAAATATTACACCCATTGCCAGTCGTATTGAATTGCATACAGGTTGTTATGATGTGATTACATCGCGTGCGTTTGCTAGCTTAACAGAGTTTGTGGCGTTATCTAAACCACTATTGGCACCCAAGGGTGTATTATGCGCCATGAAAGGCAAGCCACCAAGCAATGAAGAATTGGCGACATTGGAGATGTGGCAAAGTGCTGTTAGTATATTAAAAGTGCCAAATTTAAGCGATGAGCGCTGTTTGGTGCATTTGTTTAAAAAAGAATAGAATAGGGTGTTTATCAAAAAAACCATTTGGTATGCACCCAAGCTTGCTTTGTAATCACAAAGCTGTGTGCAAAATCTAAGTAGTTTATTACACAAAAGAATGCTGGATATGTCAAAACAATCTTATCTTACCTCTCCTGAAATCATCACCATCGCCAATCAAAAAGGTGGCGTTGGTAAAACAACAACAGCAGTCAATTTGGCACATGGATTGTCATTGATTTTTCATAAAAAAGTCTTGTTAATTGATTTGGATGCTCAAGGCAATGCCACCACCAGTGTGGGATTGTTCAAAAATGATCTAGAATATACAATGGCGGATGTGCTTTTGGATGGCGTGGCACTAAAAGAAGCGATTGTGCGTGCGCCTATTGGGTTTGATGTGGTGGGTGCTAATCGGGATTTGGCGGGGCTGGATTTGAGCTTAAATGCAATAAAGAATGCACCCTTGCTGTTAAAATCCGCCTTGGCGCAGGCAAAAACAGAAGGTGTCTTGGAATATGATTTTATTATCATTGATTGCGCGCCTAGTTTGAGTCTTGTAACCATCAATGCGTTGGCGGCAACCGAAGGGGTGATTATTCCAATGCAGTGTGAGTATTACGCCTTAGAAGGTGTGGCAGATTTGACACATACCTTAGAAAAGCTAAAAGAAATTAACCCCAATTTACGCGTGCGCGGTGTGGTGCGGACATTGTTTGATTATCGCAATACATTGGCACAAGATGTGTCTGATGAGCTTGCGCGTCATTTTGGGGACATATTGTATCAAACCATTATCCCAAGAAATGTGCGTTTGGCAGAAGCACCTAGTTTTGGGCAGTCTATTTTTGAGCATCAAACTTCCTCCAAAGGCGCACGTGCTTACCAAAAATTGGCTGAAGAAGTGCTCAAACAAAGTGAGCAATTGTCTTTAATTTAACAAGAGGCAATAGTCACACAGTCTAAAGCTAGGACATCTTGACATTTTATAACACTCATTACGATGTTTTTTTTTGAGTTTAATGACAAATACAAAATATCAGGATGTCCTAGTCAAATGACTGAATAAACCACTCTAGTGCCATATGGTAGCCTAGTGAGCCTAGTCCACAGATGACCCCAACAGCTTTATCAGAAAAGTAAGAGTGGGCGCGAAAAGGTTCGCGCGCGTGAACATTGGATAGGTGTACTTCAATAAAGGGTTTGTTGAGTGCTGATAGCGCATCGCGAATGGCAACGGACGTATGAGTGAAGGCAGCGGGATTAATAATGACGCCATCAATAGGAGTGTCTGACAGTAAGCCAACTTCGCCAATAAAATCTACAATAGCACCTTCATGATTGGATTGAAAGCATAGTAGCTCAATGTCGTGCTGCTTGGCTTTGATGCTAAGGCGTTCTTCAATTTGAGCTAAAGTGGTAGCACCATAAATTTCTGGTTCGCGCTTACCAAGTAGGTGTAAATTAGCGCCATTAATAAGCGCAAGACGGCGATGTGTATTATTCATAATAAGTCTTTTTTGATTTAATAAAATTAAAAATTGTTTAAGCAAATTATAATAAAAAATCCCAAGCCTATGCAAGGGATTTTTGTTGCGGTTGTGGTTTAGGTAAGAGCGCCACCTTTGAGTAATTCAAGATAGTTGCGAATATTAGTCACATAATGCATGCACTGCACATAGCGGCTATTATGTTTGGCATTGGCGGAGAGATATTCATAAAAATGACTCCACAAATACGGATTTTTGCCTTGTTCGCTTAGCTTGTTTTGGATAGATTTAACAGCATTAGGACCCATATTGTAGGCGGCAAGCACAAACCATAAACGCTCTTCTTCTGGAATATTCCCAAATTTTTCTTGCAAAATGTTGAGGTATTTTGCACCCCCTTGAATACTTTGGGTGGGGTTGGTGCGATCGGAAACACCCATGGCTTTGGCGGTGTCATTGGTTAGCATCATAATGCCTTCAACTCCTGTAGGGCTAACGGCATCCGCCTTAAGATGTGATTCTTGATAGCTGATGGCAGCCAACAATTGCCAATCATGATTGTATTTTTTTGCTTGAGTTTTAAAGGTGTTTTTGTAGGCAGGTAATCGCTCTGTCATGGCTTGGCTAAAATGTGCCTGACTATAAGCGTTAAGACCATTGGTTTGATAAAACTTTGCCATAGCAGCTGTGCTAGCCATTGTATCAGTATGGCATAGATAATTTTTGATATGGCTTAAAAGCTGGACATTGGTGTTTTTTAGGGTAAAACTGGTATTGGGATTTAAGCCGTGCTCACTTAGATTAACCGTGCCACAGCCAATCTGAACACCGTTTAATGTGCTATTTGCATCATATTTAGATTGACTGCCAATGACAATATCCGCTTTACCTGCTTCAACCGCTTTTAGGGCATCACTTTCGCTGGCATAGGGCTCTACAACCAAATTAACCCCTAGGTAGTTGGCATAACGTTTGGCGCTATCCAATCCAAAGCCATGACGATATTGCTCACCCATAAAAAGCTGCTCATGCGGCATTGCAACCACAAGTGAGCCTGTTAGAGCAATTTTTTGCAGTCCCAAACTGCCTTCAAATCCAGTCAAGCTTTTTGTGGGCATACAAAACATCAGCGCAGAAGCCAAATAAAGCAATGGCTGTTTGAGGGTGGTGTGTTTATATGGGTTGATGTGTTGTCCAATAACTTGTTTGGATTTTGCCCATTGAGCAAACAGACCGCCTAAATTTGCAGCACCATCACTGGCAATATGAGCGCATTGTTCACAGCAGCGCAACAAAGGACTAAACACAAAAGAGGTTTTGGTGGTGCGAATGGGCTGATAAATAGCATCTTGTAATTGTGTTGTAATAGTTGTCGTGTTTAATAATTGAGTATAATGCATCATTGTCTCCATTAAGCTGGTTGCAACCTTAACATCCATACAAATGACTTGTAAGGAGTCTTGCCACAAAAATAAGAGGCAAACAGGGTGCATGCTGACTTTTGGGGTGTTGGCTTATCATTATGCGATAAGCGGTATCAAAGTCGGCTTAATCTACAAAACTTGCGCCTACTATGCGAAATTTGCCAATCGCCTGCAAGTTAAGAATGGTAAATGATGACGAACGGTATATTTTTCAAGATAATCGTAAAAAAGCCATTTTAAAAAATCAGCCCATAGTCAATAGTGACAAAATTTGTCAGCTTATGAAACAAGAAAAATTATTTTATAATAAAGTCAAGAATATTTTTTGTACTAATTAGTCATTTTTATAATTTTATTTTAATATCAATAAGTTATATAAAAAATCTGTGCCAATTTTTTACAAAAATTCACAAAATTTGCAAAAATAAGCTTGATTTTTACCATTAAATCTTTTTTCACTTTTATGAACATTTGTTTTTTTATAAACAATTGTTTTTATCAATTGATTAATTTTTAAACAAAATCAAGGTAATGTGGAGT
>JBHBMT010000135.1:0-7132 GCA_041773075.1 Moraxella sp. | reverse complement strand
CCGCTGTTTTGGCTAAGTAAACGCCTAGAATATGCCAAAGCATGGGCAGATGACCGCCACAATCAAGGCAAAAAAGGCAAATTGAGCAAGGTGATTTTAAATCCATTTTGGGCGTTTTTTAAGCAATATTTGGTTGATGGACGCTTTTTGAAGGGTAAATATGGCTTGATTTATTCGCTGTTATTTACCCAATACACCTTTAATAAATATGCCATTTTGTATGATTTGACGCACAATCAAGCAGAGCAAGCTTTTTTGCAGTCCATTGATATGGCAAAAAAATTACAGCCTGTTGATTTATCAAATAAAAAATCCACGCTCTCTCTTGTCATGATTTTAAAGAACGAAAGCAAGCATTTGGCAGCGTGCCTAGATACCGTGCATGATATTGTGGATGAAATTGTGATTTTGGACAGTGGTAGCACCGATAATACCCGCGAGATTGCTGAGCATTATGGGGCAAAATGGTTTGTCAATACCAACTGGCAAGGCTTTGGTCGGCAGCGGCAACTGGCCCAAAGCTATGCGACAGGCGATTATGTGCTGGTGCTTGATGCCGACGAACGCCTTGACCAAAATTTGCGTGAAGCGATTGTGACGGTATTAAATGACAAGGTGCAGACGAATAAGGTGTTTAGCCTTGCTCGTGTCAATACCTTCTGCGGTGTGGAAGTTCAGCCCCGCAAATGGTACACGGACAAGCTAGCACGACTGTATGCCAATGCTCAGTTTAAATACTCAGACCTAGAAGTGCATGAATCGCTTGACCAACAAGGCGTGCCATCTGAACGTCTTAACGGCTATTTGCCACATATTACCAATGATAACTTGCACCATTTTTTGGTAAAAAACATCCGCTATAGCCATGACTGGGCAAGCGAAAAGCACCAAAAAGGCAAAAACATTAGCATCTTAGGCATTTTGCTGCGTTCTTGGTTTTCCTTTATTCGTGAATATGTGATTCGTGCCGACTTTATGGGCGGAGCATACGGCTTTATTTTGGCAGCGGCATCGCTAGGCTATACGATGGATAAATACATCATGCTTTGGCAGAAAAATCAGGAAAGTCATCAATCATGAAAAATTTTGTCATTAGTCTAAAATCAGCTGATGCACGGCGTGCGCATATCACTCAAGAATTTGGCAAACAAGGGATTGCATTTGAATTTTTTAATGCTGTTACGCCTGCTCATATACATGAATTGTCTGAAAAATTTAGCATTGATCTTTCAAAAAACCAGCGTTTATCTGATGGTGAAAAAGCATGTTTTATGAGCCATCTTTATGTTTGGCAAAAATGCCTTGATGAAGATTTGGATTATATAGCTGTCTTTGAGGACGATATTTGTCTGGGAAAAAATGCTGATCTATTTTTGAATACTAATTGGCTAAAAGACATCAACTTTGATATCATTAAATTAGAAACTTTTTTTGAAAAAGTACATATCAAACACGAATTTAACCATTATGATAGAAAATTAGAACGCTTATGTAGCCCTCATATGGGCGCAGGTGCTTATATCATAACACAATCAGCTATTAAAAAAGTCATAAATCAAATACAAAAAACACCCATGCATAATCTTATGGCAATAGATCATATTTTATTTGAAATTGGTATACATCACCTAAGTATATATCAGCTTAACCCTGCTGTCTGCCTACAACAAATGTTTACAAATCACAATTTGCTGCCCAGCCAATTAGAACAATCTCGCCAAAACAATATCAAAAATAGTCGCTTTGATGATAATATCACACATAAATTAAGCCGCCTAAAATGGCGACTTAAACGCAGTATTGGCAAACGCACTTTTTATAAAATTGTTGAATTTGTCTAATTATTCATCTCTCATCATCAATCGTGCCTTGATATTCGCCTTTGACTTTGGTTTTTTGGGATTAAGCGCCTCACCTGCCAAAACTTTTTCATAGCATAGCTGATAAGATTTCGCCATAGCAAGATGACTAAAATATTGCTTGGCATGTTCATGACAAGCTCGACGATCAAATTTATCTATCTGTTTAACACCATCAATCAAAACCGAATAACTATCCGATAGCACGCCAAGATTTTCTTGATTGATAATATCGGGCAAAGAACCAAAAGGAGTAGCAAACACAGGACAGCCCAAATATAAGCTTTCTGTTACCGCAAGCCCAAACGGTTCATGCCATAACACAGGAAAAATAAGCCCCTTGGAATTGGCAATTAATTCATTCTTCCTATTGCCACCAACCATACCATGGAATCTTAAATTGGGTGATAAATAAAAATAAGGATTACGACGAATATTTATCCGATGGCCGCCCAGCACATGTAGTGGTATATTAGCAGCCTTAGCAATTCTTACACTGCCTTGTAAATTTTTGACACGCCATGATGCTTTTGCCAAAAAATGAACATAATTTTTAGGCTTTTCCAAATTAGGCTCGCCATAGCTTTTCCAATAAAGCCCGTTATGCACATAACAAACGGCGTTATTATTTTCAGCATGTTTACTGGATAAATAGATGGTATTAATTGGAAATTCTTTTTCAATTTCACAATTGCTATGTTCGGTGCAAACAAACGGCTTACTTAACTCACCTTCATAAGGCCAATGAAAATGGACAATATCAGGCCAATGACCAATTTGTTCATCAAACGATTTATTCTCATCATAAATTTGAACATCAGGGTGATTATTGGCATTCGCCTTTAATAAATAACGCACTTGATGCCCCATTTCTTCCTGAGCAAGACCCAATGCCCATAAAACACGCTCAGTCCCACCATATTTTGGTGGCGGCAGCGGCATACGAGTCAATAAAACATGTAAAATTTTCATAAAAACCCATATTTAAACAATACTTACAAATAATAACATGATTTAAGAAAAAAATCATTATTTCCAAGAGCTATTCTTGGGGCTTAAAAATAAGCCAATCTACGCCCTCATCCTTAATCTTTTTGGTAATATCATAAATTGCCAGCCATTTTTGTTGTTGCACTCTATATTTATGTATTGCCAATAAACCAATTTTACCAAAACAAAAATACTTTTTGCTATTATTTTTTGATTTTTTATAATGCTCCGATACCAAGTCATGAAATCTTTGTTCATCAAAATAAAGATATGCAAACAAAAAATTAGAACGATACATCCGATAAAAATAATCATAATTTTTACCAGATTCACTGCTGCCACCTTTGTGATAAACTGACAACTCATTAATTTTAACCAAAGGCAAACCAATCCGATGTATGCGCAAACAAATATCCTGATCTTCACAATACATAAAAAATTTAGGATTAAAGCCACCAATTTTTTGATAAACTGATGATCTAATCGCCAAAAACGCCCCTAAGAACCAAGCTGCACCCTTAATATCAAACACTTCTCCAAACTCAAAGCGATCAAATTCTGAGCCATCAACACCTTTATCATCTAAAATTTGACATGTCGCTACACCATAATCAGGCAATTTTTCAAGATGATTCAACAACGCTTTCAAAAAATCTGGATTGTATATGCGAATATCAGGATTGGTAATGAGTAAATGTTCGCCCTGAGTAACTGCTGCTCCTAAATTCATCGCCCGACCAAAGCCTACATTTTGTGGCGACTGGATAATCGTGCATGACAGCGATGCTTGAAATCGCTGTGTCATGATTTCAAGCTCATCATTTTGGCTGTTATTGACAATAATGACTTGCCATTGATCGGTTGACAATGTCTGAGCAAGCAGATCTTGAAGCAGCTCACAAATGTAGCTTTCGGTGTTATAATTGACGATAATTAGGGATAACTTCATAAAAAAGATGGTATTTTTGGTTGATTTGAATTATGATAGCATAATTTTATTTTTGTTTCTATTAAGTAATTTTTTGTTTACCAACTTGCCTTAAGCAATTAGCATAGCCGACATATCACCCTCTAAAATAAGAGCTTACTTTTATGATAAATAAACTCACCTTTGGACTATTTACTAAACAAGACACCCAAAGTTTTATGCGTTTGATGACATACATCAAGCCATATAAGCTGCGGATTATTTTTGCCCTGATGGCAATTGTCGGCGTGGCTTTATCTGAAAGTTATTTAGCAGCTTTTATTGCACCACTTGTAAACCAAGGCTTTAGTGTGCCTGATAATATTGCACCGGTTCAAGAAAATACTGGGTTTATTGCAAGTCTTACTCATCTTAAAGACCGCTTTAATCATATGATTTGGGGTACAGAGAGTAAGTTATGGATTGTACCTGTATTTTTTATGAGCTTAGTTGTTTTTAGAGGCATTTGTCGTTTTGTGAGTCAGTATTTAATGAACTGGGTTGCCTTAATGGCAATCAGCCAACTAAGACGAGATATGTTTGATAAAATGCTTACACTGCCATCAGATTATTATCAGAAAAACGCATCAGGTCATGTACTCATGAATATTGTACAGATGGCTGATAATTCGATGAATAACGCCAGCAATGTCTTCATCACACTCACACGCGACACACTAATTGTCATCGGCTTGGTATGTGTTTTATTTTATTTAAACTGGCAATTGACATTGATTGTCTTAATTATGTTTCCGATTTTATCTTGGCTGTCTCGTTATTATCGCGATAGACTAAAAGACATCATCAACAGTGCTCAATTAACCATCGGCTCACTCAACAGCACCGTCAATGAGATCCATCAAGGTCATCGCATGGTCAAGCTATTTGGTGGGCAAAATCAAGCTGCCAAACGCTTTGCTGACGTAAACAACACCATCGTCCGCTTGGGCAAAAAAATCACCCAAGCTAATGCCACACGCTCCCCTGTCAGCGAAGTAATCGGATCAGCGGCTTTGGCGGTGGTGATTTTTATCGCATTATGGCAAAGCCAAAAGGGGCTGACTACCATCGGTGAGTTCATGGCGTTTATCGTGGCGATGATGCAGATGTTTGGACCCATCAAAAACTTAGCAAATATCTCCATTCCCATGCAGACCATGTTTTTGGCGGCTGATTCTGTATGTCAATTTATGGATGAAAACCCCGAAGATAACCACGGAAAGCAGACATTAAAAAATGTTTCTGGAAGCTTGCAATTTAGAAACATTGATGTAAAATATAATTCAGAAAGTCGTAAAGCACTGGATGATTTTAATCTCGCCATCCAGCCAGGTGAAAAAGTCGCTTTGGTTGGGCGTTCAGGGTCGGGCAAGACTACAGTGGTCAATCTATTGCCCCGATTTGTCACTCCAAGTAGCGGTCATATTCTACTAGACGGCGTGGATATTTATGACATTGAGCTTGCTAATTTGCGTCAGCAGTTTGCTTTGGTGTCGCAAGATGTGTTTTTGTTTGATGACACCTTGTTTGAGAATGTGCGTTATTCCCGCCCAAATGCCACAGAAGCCGATGTGATGGCAGCACTGGCAGCGGCGAATTTAACGGATTTGGTGAGCAAGCATCCACTTGGATTACATCAGCCCATCGGTGCCAATGGCAGTCAGCTGTCTGGCGGTCAGCGTCAGCGCGTGTCCATCGCTCGTGCCATCTTAAAGGACGCACCAATCTTACTACTAGACGAAGCCACCAGCGCACTGGATAATGAGTCAGAACGCCTTGTGCAGCAAGCACTTGAGCGGCTGATGCAGGGTCGCACCAGCATCATCGTCGCCCATCGTCTCACCACCATTGAGCAAGCCGACCGCATCATCGTCATGGATGAAGGTAAAATCATTGAGGAAGGCAGTCATCAAGCGTTGATGGCAAAAGGTGGGTATTATGCGAAATTAAGGAATTTGAGTAACACAAATTCATAACTATAATGGACAAATAATGAGCCAATCAAACTTACCTTTTATATCGGTCATCATTCCATATTTTAATTGTGAAAAGTACATCGCAGAAACTTTGGATTCTGTTAAGAAGCAAACTTATGCCAATATAGAAATTATCGTAGTGAATGATGGTTCATCAATAATGAGTACGGAATATATTGAAAATTTACTTCAAGATAAAACCGATATTCACTACTTATACCAATCAAATCAAGGTGTCTCATCTGCGCGTAATGCAGGCGCAAAAGTTGCTCAAGGTGAGTTTTTGTTATTTTTAGATGCCGACGATAAAATTGAGCCGTCATATCTAAAAAAGACAATGGATGCAATATTATCGCATCCAAATTGTAAACTTGCATATTCAAAAGCCAAGCTCTTTGATGCAGAAACAGGTGTTTGGAATCTACCTCCATACTCAACCTTTGATAGGTTTCTTCGGGGTAATATGATTTATTGCACTGCACTACACAGAAAATCTGACTTTACCAAACTTGGTGGATTTGATGAAGACTTATCCGCATATGAGGATTGGGATTATTGGATTAGATTACTCCAAAATGGCGGGGAAGTTATTCGCATTGATGAAATTTTATTTTCATATCGTAAGCGCAATGACGGCACTTCTTTAATGGATAGTCTAAAAAAAGACCGCACAGAGGATCGATACAATTGGCAAAAAATTTACCTTAAGCATAATAATCTGTATATGCAACATGGACTTGGTTTTTTGGACCTAATCCGCAACCAAAAAAAGAAAAAAGATTTGCAGTACTGGAAATACAAGCTGAAAAAAGTTTTTGGATAATTTAGTTAATCAAAGGATATGCATGATGAGTAATAGCAACGCTCTACCGCCAGCCACAATCATCATTAATTTTCACCGAGAAGGTGTTTATGCTCATAAGACACTCTTGGGCTTTTTGCGGATTCGAGAATATTCTGCATCATTTGGCAATCGAGTCGATTTAATCTATGTGCTTGATAATAGCGATGTACTAACACGGCAAATCGTCACAAACTTTCTTAAAGAATATGGCACAAAGTACGACCAAATGGTTGAAACTAGTTACGCAAGCCTTTCTGCTGCTCGCAATGCAGGTATTGACCAAACAAAAACGGAGTATGTTGGCTTTAATGATGGCGATGATTTTTTTAGTGCAAATCGTGTTGAGGAAATGCTAAAGGTTCAGTTAGCTAGCAAAGCACCATTGCTGTGTTTTCCTGAAAAAATTATCAGCTTTGGAATCAAATCAGAGAGTTACAATATCCCATTCAGTCAAAATATATCAAAAGCACAAATGATTAATCTTCATTACTGGACT
>JBHBMT010000134.1:0-2736 GCA_041773075.1 Moraxella sp. | reverse complement strand
GGGTCGCGGGTTCGAGCCCCGTCCGCTGCGCCATATTACAAAAATCCCTAACTTACATAAGTTGGGGATTTTTATTTTGTTAGGCAAATGTTTGTTATTTTGTGCTTGCTTTTGGATGGGGCTATCGCTATGATAAGTTTGCCCGATGGCAGTGCTGTTGGTGATTAACAACTTTGGAGTTATCTATGAAAAAATTGATGCTAGGATTGGTTGGGGTAAGTTTATTGTCAGGCTGTGCGATAAATCAGCCTCTCAACACTGTTGCAGGTCAAAACAAAGATGTGGAATTTATCCCAAGTTTTATTTTGGAGGTAGCGCCACAAAAAGTCGCCTGTGAACTCAAAAATTACGCAGGTGAGGTGGTGATGGGCAAATGCCTAGAAGTACGCTCACAAAAAACAGGGGAGACGATGGTACTAAAAAGCAACATCAAGGGCTTTACCCATGTAGAAGGCACAAGCTATGTGCTAGATGTGCGTCAAGTACCAACGCCCCGCCAAGATTATCAGTTCAAACAGTCAACTTGGGTGCTTAATAATATCATCACCCAAAGTCAGTAACTTAAACAAGCACAATCTGCCACTTTCACCCACTTGGGCTGTGGCAGATTGATATGTCAAAAAACACTTGTCAAATGAGTGTTTTTTTCTTATGATATAAGGTTTTTACAACTCTCAAGCCTTTTTCATGACAAATTTACCTCCTGCCATCTCCTCCCCTCTTGGCGCACCCAAAGTTGGTATCATTATGGGCAGTCAATCTGACTGGGAAACTATGCAACACGCCGCTCAAGTCTTGGTGGACTTTGGCATTGCTTTTGAATGCGAAGTCGTGTCTGCTCATCGCACTCCTGACCGTCTTTTTGACTATGCCAAAAGTGCCAAAGCGCGCGGACTTGCCATTATTATTGCAGGTGCAGGCGGTGCTGCCCACCTACCTGGGATGTGCGCCAGTCAAACTGACTTGCCTGTATTAGGTGTTCCTGTCAAGTCCAGTATGCTAAGTGGCTGGGACAGCTTATTATCCATTGTACAGATGCCCAAAGGGGTTGCCGTGGGTACGCTTGCCATTGGTACAGCTGGCGCTTATAATGCAGGGTTGTTGGCAGCGCAGATACTATCCATCAGTGATGAGGCTTTATCCCAAAAAATCGCTGCCTTTCGCGCCAAACAAACCCAAAGTGTATTAGCCAATCCCATTCCTGGCATTCTTAATACCTAAGCGCCTCATTGACTTTTTTATTACCCAATTCCAAGAAATTTACCATGTCCGACTCTCTTTACACTCCCAATCACAGCCCCCATCCCATCAAAACCATTGGTATTTTTGGTGGTGGACAGCTTGGACTGATGTTGGCAGCTGCTGCATTGCCACTGGGCATTCGCTGTACTTTTTTGGAAGACGCTCCCAACTGCCCTGCGCGCTTATTGGGGCAAGTTTTTACTCATCATGAATTTGATGAGTTTATCAAGTCGGCAGATGTGTTTACTTTAGAATTTGAAAACACCCCCCTAGATAGTGCCAAAGCCCTGCAAGAGCGCGCTACGCTACGTCCATCAGCGCATTCCTTATTTATCGCCCAAGACCGACTTAACGAAAAAACTCTCTTTAAGCAGCTTAAGATTGATACCGTGCCTTTTGTGGCAGTTGCCAATCGTGACGAACTTGATGAGGCGGTTGCCAATATTGGCTTGCCATTGGTACTAAAGACCACGCGCGGCGGCTATGATGGCAAGGGGCAATTTGTCATCAAAACACCAAGCGACATTGACAATGCTTGGGCAGAATTAGGCGCTGCTACAGTCACTGCACCTTTAATTGCCGAAGGCTTTATTCAGTTTAGTCGTGAAGTTTCTATTATTGCCGTGCGTAGTGCCGATGGGGATATTCGCTATTATCCTTTGGTAGAAAATACGCACCATCAAGGCATTTTAGCCAAAACCGTTGCCCCCGCGCCTGATGTCGCCCACTTAACTGACAGCGCTCAACACAGCATCAAAAAACTCTTAGAGCACCTAGACCATGTGGGGGTGCTGACACTCGAGCTGTTTGTCACGGACAATGGCTTGCTTGCCAATGAAATCGCCCCCCGCGTCCACAATTCAGGACATTGGAGCATTGAAGGGGCGGTGTGCAGTCAGTTTGAAAATCATATGCGCGCCGTTGCAGGCTTGCCTTTGGGAGATACCAGTATTGTCCACCCTTCTGTCATGCTCAATATCATTGGTCAATATCCCACACATGATGACATTCTTGCAATTAATGGAGCTCACTTACACCTATATGACAAAGCTGAACGCACAGGACGCAAAATTGGACACATCACTTTAATGCCAAGTAACAATAGCCTTGATGATGCTGTTGCCCAAGCCCTTGCAAGCCTACCCAACCGTTTAGGGTTGGCATAGCTTAGGGTGCGCTGATATTTCACACGCCCCAACACCCCTGTTGGGCACTAAACGATGAGTCTGCTATTGATAAAAAGAAGCAAACTCTTACCCTTTGTTGTTGGCAGCCTTATCAATATGCTTATCAACATGATTGTATTGCCTTAAGTTTGTCATCCAAAAAGACGGGCATTTGCCTAAGAATTTGGGCATTGTTAATTTAAAATACATAATTTAAGCTCCCATTCCATTTAGCAAACAGTAAATTGAGCGTATTTTCCATCATTTTCTTGCATTTAGAATAACATTTGGTTTTTCTCCTAAATCTTGCAGTAAAATGCCTAATAAG
>JBHBMT010000133.1:0-22031 GCA_041773075.1 Moraxella sp. | reverse complement strand
TTTATTGACGAAAGCCATGTCACCGTACCGCAGATTGGGGCGATGTATAAGGGTGATAGAAGCCGTAAAGAGACGCTTGTGCAGTATGGCTTTCGTCTGCCTAGTGCGATGGATAACCGTCCGATGAAGTTTGAGGAATGGGAGCGTATCGCCCCATCAACCATCTATGTGTCTGCTACGCCTGCCCAATATGAGCTTGAAAAATCCGAACAAATCGTCGAGCAAGTGGTACGCCCCACAGGACTGGTTGATCCTGTACTCGAAGTACGCCCTGTACTGACACAGGTGGATGATGTGCTAGGTGAGATTAACTTGCGTAAAGCAATGGATGAGCGTGTACTGATTACCGTATTGACCAAACGCATGGCGGAGGATTTGACCAGCTACCTAAAAGAATATGGCATCAAGGTCGCTTATCTGCATTCAGACATTGACACCGTCGAGCGGATGAAAATCATCCACGAGCTACGCACAGGTGTGCATGATGTACTGGTGGGGATTAACCTTTTGCGTGAGGGCTTAGATATGCCCGAGGTGAGCCTTGTAGCGATTTTTGATGCCGATAAGGAAGGTTTTTTGCGCTCGGAGCGTTCGCTTATTCAGACCATTGGGCGTGCCGCTCGTCATGTTAATGGCAAGGCTATTCTATATGCTGATAGCATTACGCCAAGTATGCAGCGAGCGATGGAAGAGACTGAACGCCGCCGCGCCAAGCAAATCGCCTACAATGCTGAGCATGGCATTACCCCAAAATCCGCCACGCGTCAAATCACTGATAAGATTGACACAGGTGATGATGAAAATACCGAAGTGGTGCGGATTATTTTGTCCGAAGCCCTCCAAGGCGTGGACGAAAACATTTTGCATTCGCCTAAGTTACTTGCCAAAGAAATCGCTCGCCTAGAAAAACAAATGCAAGCACTATCCCGAGAGCTAAAATTTGAAGAGGCAATGAAAGTGCGTGATACGATGCTTGCGCTTAAGGAGTTGATGGTAAAATAAAAATGATGGTAAATGAAATCAAAAGCCAAATAATGCTCCTTTCACCTAAATTAAAACATCAATACGCCCTAATTGTGCTACAATAAAACCATGGATGACAAAATGGAGATTGCTATGTTGCAAGCCACTTGTATTACGCTTAATTTGCCAATAGAACAGGGTGTCATTACTGTACCACAATGGTGCTTGGATAAATATCATCTTGATGATGGTGTGCAAGTACAAATCAAAATTGAAGTGATTGAGCCATCCGAAAAACCAATGGTAAATGATATTAGCGATACGGTTGCTTGTGTTGGTGGATTATTGGCACCACATATCAAAAAACCATTAACGGTGGATGAAATGAATGCAGGTATTGCTCAGTATTTTTCAGAACAATTAAATGGAAATTAAAGTGTGATGATTTCATTA
Organism: Moraxella sp.; assembly: GCA_041773075.1. Taxonomy (GTDB): domain Bacteria; phylum Pseudomonadota; class Gammaproteobacteria; order Pseudomonadales; family Moraxellaceae; genus Moraxella. Next base: position 20,615 of record JBHBMT010000133.1, on the reverse strand, counting down.
GATACTAATGTATTGGTGAGATTTTTAACTCAAGATGATATGCCTCAATATTTGATCGTGGCTCAATTATTAACCCATCTTGAAAAAATCAATCAACAAGCTTTTGTGTCTTTATTGGTGGTTATGGAAATTAATTGGGTGTTGGGATTCAGCTATCGCTTGGAGCGTGTGCAGATTATTGAAGCACTGCTTGCCTTGATAGAGTTGCCTATGCTGAATTTTGAGTGCTCACAAAAATTAAAAATGTGCTTGCAAAATGCTCAGCAAAATACTTTTGATTTATCTGATTTATTAATTACCTTAAAGTCATCAGAGCAACATGCTTTGCCTGTTGCCACCTTTGATAAAAAAGCCAGTAAAGCACAAGGATTTATCTTGCTGACTCAAGCGTTTGATCAAATGCTATGACCATCGAAACCCACCCGCTTGCCCCATTTACCCCATCAAATGCCAAGGTGCTGATTTTGGGGAGTTTTCCACCACCACAAACACGTTGGAAAATGCCATTTTATTACCCCAATTTTAATAATGATTTTTGGCGGATTATGGGTTTGGTGTTTTTTGATAATAAAGATAAATTTATCAATACCGCGGACAAAAGCTTTTATCAAGATAAAATTGAGCGGTTTCTCACTGATGTAGGCATTGCCATCAGCGATACTGCTTATCAAGTCAAGCGCCTACAAAATAACGCCTCCGATAAATTTCTTGAAGTCATCACGCCGATGGATGTTGCGGGCATTTTAGATAAATTACCCAATTGCACAAGCATCATTACCACAGGTGAAAAAGCCACGCAAATTTTATGCGATCGTTATTTAAACCCCAATCAGACATTACCAAAAGTCGGGCAATCGGTAGAGCTGATGATTAATGACAAATCCATCGCCTTATACCGCCTACCGTCATCATCACGGGCATATCCGATGAGCTTAAATAAAAAAGCAGAAAGCTACCAACAGATACTAAAACAGCTGGACTTGCTATAGATGGCAATACCGTCCATTTGCTTATTTGCAAAGCCTTGATAAATCAGCGATAATATCCGCTTTTATTTGCCTTTAAATATCATGTTAAATCACACAGTTACTCCTACACTACCCACTCATAAGCCTAATTACAAAACCCATCTTTATGCCTCTGCTTGTGACGGTGCCCAAAAAAGTTTTTGGTTGGCGCAAGTTGCGCGCCACGATGAATCGCTCTATGTGGTGGTGTGTGCCAATCAACATGCGGTCAATCAGCTAGAAACAGAGCTGGCTTTTTTTGGGATAGATGCGCATGTTTTTGCAGATTGGGAAACCTTGGTTTATGATAAATTATCGCCACACCAAGACATTGTATCAGAACGTATCAATTTATTAAGCCATATGCCTACAACGGGCATTTTGTTGGTAAGCATTCAGACGCTAATGCAGCGCATTGTGCCGCCAAGTTGGCTATTGGGGCGGTATTTTGATGTGTCAGTAGGGGCACGGTTTGACATAGAAGCACAAAGGCAGCGGTTATTGCGTGCAGGGTATCGCGCGGTGGATACAGTGTATTCCTCGGGTGAATTTGCCATTCGTGGTGGGATTGTTGATGTGTTTGTGATGGGGCAGGCGCTGCCATTTCGTTTGGAATTGTTTGATGATGAGATTGACAGCATTCGTTTTTTTGACCCAGAAACACAGCGCACCTTAACCGATGAAGCGTTGGCAGCGCTCAAAAAAAGCAGTGAACACACACATTATCAAGTGCCATCTAGCGCCAAAGTGGAGGCGTTTCGTGTTCTGCCTGCGCGTGAATTTCCCTTTGATGAGGGCAAAGAGCAGTTTCGTCATAATGTCGCCAGCTTATTTCCTAATACCAGTCATCGCAAATTTAATGTATATCAAGAAGTGATGTCAAACATTGCCAGTGCAGGCATTGAATATTATCAGCCGTTATTTTTTGATTTAGAGGAGTGGCACACAGGCTCACTGTTTGCTTATTTACCAAAAACCGCTGTCATTGTTGCAGAGACGCAGATGGTTGCTGCGCATCAAGAATATTGGGCGCAGCTGTCAGCAAGATATGAGAGCTTGCGCCACAATCAAGACGAGCCTATTGTGCCTTTGGAGCTGTTGTATTTAAGTGAGCCTGTGTTTTTTGAGCAAATCAAGGCATTTGCCCAAGTAGTGTTGACCGATGACAACACGCATCCTGCTATTTTTCGCTCTTTAACGTGCCTTGCTCCTACGACATTAACCATTGACCATCATCTGCCAGAGCCTTTGCAAGCGTTGCTGACGTTTGTTCATGAGAGTACCGTGCCCGTCTTGTTGGTGGCAGAAACAGCGGGCAGGCGTGAAAGTTTGTTGGAATTATTAAAGGGCAAACTAAAAGTTACGGTGGTTGATAACTTTTTGCATTTTTTGCAGACAGCGCATTTGCAAAGTGATGGGCTAGCACTGACCATTGCACCCATTGAGCGCGGTGTGCATTTGGTAGGTGAGCAGGGGTTTTGTATTCTTAGTGAAACACAAATTTTTGGCAGACAAGTACTACAAACGCGGCGGCGAAAAACATCAACCACACCACACTCTGTGCTGGTCAAATCCATTACCGAACTCAATGAAGGTGCGCTCGTGGTGCATATTGAGCATGGTATCGGGCGTTATGAGGGGCTGGTAAAATTAGATGCAGGCGATGGCGAGCAAGAATTTATTGCACTAAGCTTTGCTGATGATGCCAAAATTTATGTGCCCATCACCCATTTGGCACTGATTGGCAAGTATTCAGGACTAGAAGGTCAGGCAGTTTCACTCTCAAAAATTGGCTCAGGGCGCTGGGATAAGGCGCGACAAAAAGCACTAGAACAAATTTATGATACCGCAGCAGAGCTATTAAACATACAGGCGCGCCGCCAAGCCAAACAGGGCGTTAGTTTTGAGATTGATATGGCGCAATATGAATTGTTTGCCAGTGAATTTGCCTTTGAAGAAACCCTAGATCAGCGACTTGCCATTGAGGCGGTCATGGCAGATATGAGGCAGTCTAAGCCAATGGATAGGCTTATCTGTGGTGATGTTGGCTTTGGCAAAACTGAAGTGGCAATGCGTGCAGCATTTATTGCAGTGCAGGCGGGATTTCAGGTGGCGGTGCTTGTGCCAACAACGCTTTTGGCAGGACAGCATGAGGATAATTTTATCAATCGCTTTGCAGATTGGGCAATTAAGGTGGAGAGTTTGTCGCGTTTTGGCACAAAAAAACATCATGACAAAGTGCTAAAAGAACTGTCAGAAGGCAAGGTGGATATTATTATTGGCACACACAGACTACTACAAGATGATGTTCGCTTCAAAAAGCTTGGTTTGATGATTATTGATGAAGAGCATCGTTTTGGGGTGCGCCATAAAGCACGTATCAAGTCCTTGCAGGCGGATATTGACAGCTTATCGATGACTGCTACTCCCATTCCCAGAACGCTTAATATGGCATTGTCAGGTATGCAAGACATTTCTATTATTGCCACGCCCCCTGCCAGACGTTTGGCAATAAAAACCTTTGTGCTAGAAAAAACACAGCAGACCATCAAGGAGGCGGTGCTGCGCGAGATTTTGCGTGGTGGGCAGGTGTATTATTTGCATAATGATGTGGCAACCATTGAGGCGGCAGCAGATAGCTTAAGTGAGCTGATTCCAGAGGCGATGATTGGCGTGGCTCATGGACAATTGCATGAGCGAGCATTGTCAGCCGTGATGAGTGATTTTTATCACAAAAAGTTTAATATCCTTGTGGCAAGTACGATTATTGAAACAGGAATTGATGTTCCTAATGCCAATACCATCATTATCAATCGTGCTGATAAATTTGGCTTGGCACAATTACATCAGCTTCGTGGACGTGTAGGGCGTAGCCATCATCAAGCGTATTGTTATTTGTTAGTCCCCTCTATTAAGGGGCTGACCAGTGATGCTAAGCGTCGCCTTGATGCCATTAGTCGCGCCAATGAGTTAGGGGCGGGATTTGTATTAGCCTCTGAAGACTTGGAGATTCGAGGGGCGGGAGAGCTACTTGGCAAAGAGCAAAGTGGTCATATGCAGACAATGGGATTTGGGCTGTATATGGATATGCTCAATCGTGCAACCAAAGCCATCAAGGCAGGTAAAGCACCCAAACTAGATACGCCCCTTGATTTGGTGAGCGACATTAATATGCACACCTCGGCACTGATTGATGATGAGTATTTGGGTGATGTGCATGAACGCTTGCTGTTTTATAAGCGCATTGCCAGTACCGAAACTACAGAAGAGCTAAGCGACATCCGCACAGAAATGATCGATCGTTTTGGTGCTATGCCAATAGCACTGGTTAATCTGTTTTTGGTGCATAAAGTGCGTATTTTGGCACATCCCTTAGGCATTGTGCGTATTGATGCCAATGAGCGTATGCTCACCTTTGAATTTAGCCCAGAAACGCCTGTAGATGCAGGAGTGATTATTCGTTTGATTCAATCAAATTCAGCGTATCGTATGCTTGGCGCTACTGGCATTCGCTATACCTTTAAACAACCAAAAGAAGTTAATGAGCGCTTTGAGGCGGTGTTTGAGTTGCTTAAGTTTTTTGGGCAGGGTGTACAAACATAAAACAGTGCCCAACTAACAAGGTGGCTGGGCACTGTGGGTAGACACTTTATTGCACTACACGAACGGTGTATTGTCCTGAAGTGTCTTTTTTGACTTCCACTGAAAACATATCAAAGGTTGGTGTGCGACCAGTGACTGCCCCCATGGTGGCGGTTTTGGTTGCCAAAACACCTTGTTTGTTTGAGGCGATTTGTACCGTTGCTACACGCCCTGTGGCTCTGGCGTAGTTTGCCAGTTTCACTTGGTAAATGCCTTCTTTGAGCTTGGTTTTATCACAGGTGGCATAGTAATGTTCAGGTCCATAAGCAACCGTATTATCCACGTCCAAATAGCCAGAATCCCCAGTCATAGAGCGATACCATACTTGTTTGCCTGAGGGTTCAAAGGTATGTAGATCCACATCGCCTGTACCATCCCAAGTCAGTGTGGTGGTAAAAAAGCCAGAGGTTGCGCGTGCTTCAACCTGTCTACTAGACAAATCGCTAAGCGCTGAATTGACATGGCTATTAATGCGATTGGAGGTGCTAATTCTTGGATTAAGATAAATCTCAAGTAAGCCATGACCTAGCAGATCGGTTTGACCATTTAAGCCAGCAGGTCTTAATAGATAGCCTGCTATGATATTGGTATTGGCAGGCACGCTACCAACTGCGCGCAAGCCATTAATGACCAAATCTTTGTCTGCCAAGGTGTGCTCACCGCGCACAGTGGGAGAGGCGGGGGCGATATGAACAGCCTTAACAACATTGGGATCAATTTTTGTCTTGGCATAATCAAAAGCAGGATTTAAAAACAAATTGCCTTGAGAGTGCGCCACAAAGAGCATTTTTTTGCCTTCAATCGCCCAAGTATCAATGCGAGCCTGATGTTCGCTATACGTTTGGTTTAAGGTTTGCGAGCGCCCCTTAATACTGGCAATGGCAGCAGCGGTTTGAGCTTCTTTAAATTCGCTGTACGCATTTTGTAGCGACAAGGCGGCTGCTAGCTTGTCCCAAGTGCTGCTGTTATTATTCAGTGTTTGAAAAAAGAGCTCATAACGATTTTTTAAGATGGTATGATGTTCTAATAAGCGTTGTTCAAATACTTCAACAAAGTCACCCAAGCCATGTGTGCTGTTGTATAGTAATTCATAGCGGATAGCCTCTCCTGTGCTGGTTTGGGTTTGGTAGCGATATTTAAGTTCTCGCAAAGCAGCACGAGCGGTACTATTGGTGGTTTGTACGCCATTAAAATAGCCAAAAACAATACCATCATTTCTGCATAAATTATCTGCTGGGGCGATGGTGTTGGCATGGGTATGTGTCGCTATCAAAGCCATAATGGCACCTAGAGCATAAGTTAGCAGACGTTTATTCATCACACACTCCTTCGTCTTGTAGTTGATGTACCGTACCATCTAGGGCGCTATCATAAGCAAGGTAGGCTTGTAGTCGTGGTTTGGTGTTGGCGGTATAAGACTCTAGTTTGGTTGTTATGTCATGAAATCTTGACAAATCGGTGTCGGACTGACTAAGGGTGATATAAACACAGTCTTGCGCTCGTCCTGCTGTTAGGGCGGCTTGTTTGGCTTGCTCTCTTCTTTGAGCTTCATCCAAAATGGTGCCAACAGATAAGGTTGCCTGTAGAGCAGATGCCAGCTGGCGCACTGCTTTTTGTTCTTTGGGGTTGGTAAAGGTTTGGTTGATATAGGTGTCTATATCATCACGAATGCCGTTATTATTGCTGTCTGTACCTAGCAAGCTATCAGTTCTATCTAGTTTTGTGATTTCGCCACTATCTTCCATAGCAAGTACTTGGGCTTCAGGGGTTTGGGGAGTGGTGGGAGTTTGATTGTTTTGTGTATCGCTGTTATTGTTGCTACTACACGCCACCAAAAACGAAGCTAGGGCGCTTGCAGCTAACATCAAAAAGTATCGTTTTAGCATACAATCTCCTTGGTATAAAACAAAATAAACCTACTTGATGAAAAATCGCATCAATCAGCTTGAGTAAGAAACAAGTGTAAGATGGTGAATATGGTTAAGTTACTAAAATAAAAATAACTGTTTTTATTGTAGCATTGTTTTTTAATGATGTTAAGATGTTTTGTATTGCTTTTTTAGTTTAAACCTAGATTGGATGGATGTCTTGTCATCACAAAAAAAGGAAAATCAAAAGCGATGATAAAACCTTGGTGATGAGATAAGATTTTATGTTAAAATGGGCAAATTTATTGTGATAAAGTTAAAACAAGAGAACAGTATGTTTCAATTACACCCAACCTTAGCTCGCGATACTTTTTTGGTGGGCGATTTTCCATTGTCTACTTGTCGTTTGATGAATGATTGCCAGTTTCCTTGGTTGATTTTGGTGCCACGTGTTTCGGGCATCAAAGAGATTTATGAGTTATCTGCCACTGACCAAGTGCAGTTTTTAAGAGAGTCAAGCTGGCTTTCTAGTCAGCTTGCCAAAACCTTTGGGGCTGATAAAATGAACGTTGCTGCCTTGGGCAATCAAGTGCCTCAACTGCATTTTCATCATATTGTTCGTTATCAAAATGATGTGCAATGGCCAAATCCTGTATGGGGCGTGCCTGCGGTACCTTATACAGCTGAGGTGCTGACACACATGAGTCAGACATTGATGATGGCATTGCGCGGACATCATCAGATGCCGTTTGATTGGCAGATGAGTGTTTAGGGTGTGTCAATATTTGGGGCTGTACTAGATTGAACCCCACCCCAAAAGCTAAACAGCCTTTGGGGTGTTTTTGTGAACACATACACAGACAACTTTAAACTTTAAGTCATTGACCGTTATCTTTATGGGTATAACTGCCAAAAAACTGCCAAACACTTTGAATTAGTCAAATCCATTGTTAAAAACTGGATTAGACTTTATCAAATCTATGGCATTAATAGCAACAGCTATATTTATCATCCATCGTTGATTTGTTCAATAGGGGGGATTGCAAGCTTGGCATCAAAGATGTACTAATCTACAATTTAGTACAAGAGATATTAGAAGGTGCGTTAATGAGATTAGAACAAGATAACCTACAGCATCGGTCAAAAGGCAAACCTGATGATAAACCGAGTGTTCATTCTGACCAAGTCTGGCACCATCAAATGCAACCCTATCAACAAACCTTAAAAGACAATAGCATCATCCAAAGTATGTCTGATGCGGTAACTGCTTGGATAATGCAATGATAAAAAGCTTTTTTGGTACACTCAAAGAAGAAATTTTCTTTGAGTGTAGAAAGTTTAGCTCGTTTAATGAACTTAAAGTTGTGATTGATAACTACATTCACTCCTACAATCATGATAGAATAAAGACCAAATCAAAAGGACTAAGCCCTGTACAGTACAGAAAGTTTAGTCCTTGATTAAACCCTTGTTTTACCAACCCAACTTTTTATCTTATATCCAAGATTTGGGGTTGGTTCAAAGAGTGGGTTTTTTATATTTAGGATGCAATGATGAACGATACGCAATTATTAAACCCTGATATTTTGGCGTTAACCCCTTATGTGGCAGGGGAGCAACCCAAAATTGCCAATTTGGTTAAACTCAATACCAATGAAAATCCTTATCCTCCTTCACCAAAAGTGCTTGAAGCAATAAAACACGACCTTGGCGACACTGGCGATGGCTTAAGACGCTATCCTGATCCTGATGCAACCTTATTAAAACAAGTCATTGCCAAACAGCAGGGGGTAGATAGTACCCAAGTTTTTGTAGGCAATGGCTCTGATGAGGTGTTGGCGCACATCTTTAAGGCATTTTTTAATAAGCAAAAGCCTGTATTAACGCCTGATATTAGTTATAGCTTTTATCCTGTTTATGCAGGGTTGTTTGGCTTGACCTTAAAGATGTTGCCACTAGATGATGAATTTGCCATGAATGTGGCGGCATACTGTTGTGGCGAGGATAGTAGTGGTATTATTTTTGCCAATCCCAATGCGCCAACAGGAAGAGCCATTGGTCTTGAGGAGGTGCGTAAGATTGTCAGCAGTAACCCTGCGTGCGTGGTGGTGGTTGATGAGGCTTATGTGGATTTTGGGGCGCAATCGGCGGTGGCATTGGTGAGTGAATTTGCTAACTTGGTGGTATGCCAAACCACTTCAAAATCACGTGCATTGGCGGGTATGCGTGTGGGATTTGCCATTGCGCAGGCGCATTTGATAGCAGCGCTTGAGACGGTCAAAAACAGCTTTAATTCCTATCCTTTGGATAGATTGGCGCAGGTGGCGGCGATTGCATCCTTTGAGGATGAAGCTTATTTTGAGAAGATGCGCCAAAAAGTCATCAAAAGTCGTGAAGCGTTGTGCGGTGAGCTGGTACGACTGGGCTTTGAGGTGGTACCAAGTCTTGCCAATTTTGTATTTGCACGTCACGCCACCAAACAAGCCAGTGATATTGCCCAAGCCTTGCGCGAAAAAGGTGTGATTGTGCGTTATTTTAATCAGCCAAAAATCAACAATCACTTGCGTATTAGTGTTGGCAATGATGCTGAAAATGCTGCTTTAATCAAAGCGCTTGAGAGTATTGTGTTGTAATTGCTTTAGGGTGTGTTGATATGTCACACGCCTTAAGAAAAAAATATGGAATGTAAGGTGTTGGGCGTGCTTTTGGTGTTGATAGTCTTATCAATAGGATTTATTGCCTTAAGTTTATTACCTAAAAAGATGGGCGACTTAGCTAAATTTTTTACTCAAATGGAAGCATCAACGCACCCTAGCACAAATTCTGCCAATTGGCTGGGGGTGCACCCATAATGTGAGTGAAATATTTGAAAAGATTGCCGCGTGTTCAGCAACTTTCTTTAAGTGGATTAATTTTATGCTGCTTAAAAAAACACCTTGGGTGATTATACTCAAGGTGTTTTTTGATAGTAATTACTTTTTGTAAGGATAGGTTTCAGTGGTGGATAAACCATACCCCACTGCTGCCCCTGCTGCTGCTCCAACAGCAGCGCCCTTGGTGATGTCATCGCGATCGCCATCAGAGCGCGCCAATGCCCCAATAGCAGCTCCTAGTGCCGCACCGTTGGCAGTGGCGGTGGCAGAGCCTTGAGTGGCACAAGCACTGAGAAGAGCGGAGCTGATTAGTAGAGCAATCATGCCAGCGACTTTTACAGTTTTCATAAAACCATCCTTTTGTCAGTGGAAATAAACCGTTCATAGTGTCATGGCTGATATCATACGCCATCTTGCAAAAATCTGTGTTGATGGTTGATGGATAAATCATGAGTATTTTGTAACAGAATTAACACAATTCTTGCCAAGCTATAGCAGTTCTTGCCAAGCTATAAGACTTAGGCTGGTTAAGGACGATGGGCATCTTGGTGGCGATATTGCCATGTCATTAGGGTGTTAAGCAAAGGTTTGGGCAGTAGGGAGAGTATTGTAGTAAGATATTTCATGGGTTTTGGAAAGATATGGAGTTGTTTTTGTTGGGTGATGGCATCACAGATTTCCAAAACGGCAGTCTGCTCACTTACAACAAAGGGCTTGTGATTGGCATTTCCTCCGTTGAGCGCGCGCAGTTGTTCGGTATCAACATAACCACAGGCAATACACGTCACAGCAATCTCAAAAGGAGTTAATGCCAGTGCATAGGCTTGGCAGCTGGCAATCATGGCTGATTTGCATTTGGCATATAAGCTGGCATCTTGATAATTCAAAAGTCCCGCCACCGAAGCAATGGTAACCAAATGAGGCACATAAGGTGTGGTGGATTGGGCTTTGAGATGGTGACTTGCCCAAGCAAAAATGGTATGGAAAGCTTGTAGATTGATGGCAAGCATTTTGGTGCTGTCGGTGGTGTTTAGACGGTGTTTGCGTTCGTTAAGATACCAGCCAGCGCAATAAATCAGACGCAAAAAAGGGCGTTGCGCCAAGCGCCCTAGAAGTGCATCCAAGGCTCGAGTATCAGTGATGTCACAGCATTCAAGATGTAGGGTGTCTGGTTTGTGGTGGGCTAAGGCGCTGATTTTTTTTGGATTGCTGCCAATGACGGTAACAGACCAGCCTTCTTTTAGATGGTGATTTGCCAATGCCAATCCAATGCCACTGGTACCGCCAACAATGATACAATGAGGAAGAGAAGAGGTGGTGTTCATAAGGATAGCGATTCAAAGTAGTGGGCGCTGCGTTCGTAGCCATAGCGCCATTGTGACTGCACAATGTCAATAAATTCATCAAAACTTGGGTAAATCACACCAATATCCCCTGCAAAATACCGATACTGTTTGGCTAAAATAGGCTTGGTATGCTTGGAGGCATCTGCTAGGGGTAGCCAGTGCATATTGGCGTTATGGGGGTGAGTATGTTTGAGTGTGTTTAGCACATGATTGGCATCAAACCCAAAGACAGAAGCAATGGCAGGACTGGCAAGTAGGGTGTCATAGGGGGATTTGTCATCTATGAAGACGGTATCTGCCAAGCGTTTGGCATAGTCGATAGGCATCAGATTGAGTACGCCTCCCATCAAGGCTTGGTCTTGCCAATAGGTCAAAGGCAGATAATACATATCACTAATCGATGCACGTACCGCGACTGACAGTGGCAAGGGTAAGATGGCGCATCTTTTGTTAATGCGTAAAGGATTGTGGGTTGCCATGGTGGAGTTTGGCGTAAGCTTGTGCAAAGTTTGTGCAAATACATCATCAAAAGCGCCTCCCAAAAATGGACTTAAGACCTCTTGCCAATGGGGCTTGGGAGTGGGTATTAGCTGACTTGAGATGATGAGTGTGCGCACAGATTGAGGGGGGTGATGCTGATTGTTAGATGGCGAATGACAAAGTGCGCGCCATTGTTTTTGCCAATCACTTTGTTGCCACAAAGGGGTATTGGGTTCGCCATCAATATCAAACAAAGATGACTGTAGTTCATCTAAAATATCAGCATGAAGAGCGCTAGCAAGATGGTGTGTTGGGCGCCAACGATAAGTTAAATAGCGCTTGAGTGCAGGAGTAAGATAATCGGTCAATGAGCGGGCTTGGCGTGCATAAATACGACAAAACATCTCATAACAGGTGCGACTAGACAGTAGGGCTTTTAATATTGATGGGCGACTATCTAGCGACAATAATGCTGCCGAAAACGCCCCACCGCAGCTAGCTAGCACCACATCGGGCACACCCATGCGCTCATAAAATGCTTGGTATGCCCCTAATTGATATCCAAAGCGTAAGCCGCCGCCTGATAATACCAAGGCATGACGATAGGGCTGATTGGGCAAACTCATTGTTTTTGAGCAAGAGAAACAGTAAAGATGCCATACTCATCAATGCGCATGGTGAGCTTTTTAAAGCCTGCTTTGGTGATTAGCTGATCCATTTCTGCTTGGGTACGACAGCGCATGACCCAATCTTTGCCTTGATGATTGCCCAAGGTTTTGCCAATAAACTCTTGTTCTGGATGCCATGGCTGATTGGTATAAATTAAATACCCTCCAGCTGTTAGACTGTTTGCTATACCTGTCAAGGCGGTAGCAATTAAGTTGTTATCAGAAAATAACTCAAACACCCCTGAGGCGATGGCAAGATTGTAGCGTTCATTGTTTTGGTAACTGGTTGCATCAAAAGCGTCTTTTTGAACAGCTTTGATGCGTTCGTCTAGAACAAGTTTATTGATTTTAGCACCCATGATGTCTATGTTGTGACTATCATAATCTCGCAGTTGGGCATGAAGGGTATGGTGCTGCTGCGCCAATTCAAAAGCATAAAACCCATTGCCACTAGCAATGTCTAATAGACGAGGCTGTGTGATATTTGCTTGTGCTAGCTTATCTAAAGCGATATTTGCCAGCTCTAGCAAGTGGGTTTTGCGAATGCGAATGCCTCGCCAGCCAATATTATTTAAATAAAATGCGTCTATGGCGCGACCAAAGGCGGTATGACCTTTTGGGGTGTTGCGATAGACTTTGTCTAATGAAGCGCCAGAGTCAAACCCATGCGCAATCCCTGTGGCGATGGCATCACTAATGCCCCCAAAGCGCTCTATGGCAAAGCGTGTTAAGGCAAATTGTGGCTGAAAGCCTTTTGCAACAAAAGCATCAACGCGCTCACTGCTATAGCTATCGGCATGGCAAGTTGGCTGGTGGGCAGAGGTTAGGTCGGTGGGGCTGTGCGTCTTGGCAAACAGAATGTCAGCAAATGCAATACAATCTGCAAAAACAGCCTCTTTATTAAGCTCATGAAAGATGGCGTGATAACTGTCAGAATAATACGCCCAACGCTTGATGGGAGAGCGTAGGCGCTCATAAAAGGTGCGAATCGCGCCTTTGTCCACCACATAATCTTTTCCTGCGCACAATATCATGGTGGGTGTGGTGATGGCACCTGCATCGTCTAGTAGGCGTTTGCCCGTTAAGAGCGAATCAATCAGCAAATCACGAGAAATGCTACTAGAAATCAAAGGGTCGTCATTGTACGCTTTTTGTGCTGCTTTGTCATGAGTCAGTACTTGTGCTTTGACATAGCTGGAAACACGATTGACAAGCCCTGTTTTTTTGGCGACTTGCAGCGCTGGCAGTGCCATGGGTACATAGAGGCGGATTGCCAGTGCAGGCGTGCCTAGAATCATACCGCGAATATCTGGTGCATAATCATGCACCCATGTTGCTGCAATCAGTGCGCCTAGACTGCTGGCACACAGCACCATTTGACTAAGAGGGGCGCTTGTTTGATTGGCAACCACTTGCACAAATTCATCTAAATCGCGCACCAGCTGTGCAAAGCTTTCGGCATGGTCGCGCTCGCCATCAGACAAGCCATTGCCCCTAGCATCCCAAGCAAAAACACCATAACCTGCTTGCACAAATGCCATCGCCATGCTTTCAAGGCGGGCTGAATGCTCATGCCCACGATGTAACATGATGATGATTTTGCTGTTGTGATTGGCTTGAATCTCATTTAGGGGGTGGGGCAGCCATGCTCTATAAAATAGACGTGTGCCATCATAAGTCAAAAACTCATTTTCAAGTACATGGGGGCTGATGCTCATAAAAAGCTCCTAAGCTTGGCGCAAATGACGCAAGCGATTGATTAACGTAAGTATCAGTAATAATTGTGCGGCATTGATAAATAGGCGTTGATGACGGTGAATGGGCGCATTAAGCCCAACCAGTATTCCAATAGCACCAAGCACAAAGGCGCGATCGGATTTGCCTAAAGGTCCGTGATTGGCGCGCTCACCTGTTAGCAAGGTGCTGGCAATGGCAACAAGCTCGGTGGCACCGCTTAGCATGATAATACGGCTTAAGGCGGCGTGATGTTGCTTGTCTACATGGGGATATAGGCTGGCAAATAAGAGGGTGTCGGATAGGATATCGCCTGCTTCATTTAGCCATGCGCCTAGAGTGCTGGCTTGATGATGTTCTTTTGCCATCATGCCGTCAATGGCATTAAGTGCCATACGCACAAGCATGGCAGCAGGCAAGATATACCAAAGAGGGCGATGGTGCTTGGCGTGTTTGGCAATCACATGAGCAGTGATGGCGCTAAGAGCAATTGCGCCCAAAGTGACCTGATTGGCAGTTGCACCACAAGCAACCAGTTGAGTGCTTATAGGGCGCAATAGGTTTTGAAATTGATGCTTAAGACGATAAAGTGACATAAAACTGACAAGTTAAATGACCATAAAATAAGGCTTAAGCATAGCACAATTGTTATTTTTTAAGTATTGCTTGGATGTTATATTTTGTTATTAATCGCCCAAAATCAAGATACAGGTGTAAAATAACCAAAAATCATCAACCACATGACCATAGCACCCTAAAGACAACGCCTTAAGTTGGTCAATGATGTGGACATTAAGGTGGCATTTGTTGGTGTGGCATGGGTGTTAGGTGGACTTGTTATCCTGTTTTTTTTGGCTAAAAAATGACCCCCATTACTTTGGTTAGTTATAACATTCATAAAGGAATGTCACCTTTAAATCGCTGGGTATATCTTGAACAGATGGCGCACGCATTGTCTTGTATTGCGCCTGATGTATTGTGCTTGCAAGAGGTGCAAGGGCAGAATTTAAAACGCGCCTTGGCATATAATGAATATCCAGACCAATCGCAGCATGAGTGGTTTGGGGAGTATTTGGCGCTAAAAGGGCATTATGGCAAAAATGCAGAATATGCTCATGGTCATCATGGCAATGCGGTATTATCTCGCCACCCCCTAGACCCCAAACACAATGTCAATATCACAGTGAATCGCTTGGAAAAACGTGGCGTGTTGCATTGCGAGATTATGCCCAAAGATTGGCAAAAGCCACTTACAGTACTTTGTGCTCATCTAAATTTGTTGCACCACGATCGCCTAAAGCAGTATCGCGCGATTGTGGATTATGTGAGTGGAGCAGTTGATTTGTCTGCCCCTTTGGTGTTGGCGGGGGATTTTAATGATTGGCGCAAACAATCGGGCAAATGGCTATCCGAGTTGGGTATGGTTGAGGTATTTGAGGCGACACACGGGGTGTTGCCCAAAACTTTCCCCGCGCGACTGCCTGTTTTGAGCTTGGATAGGGTGTATGTGCGCAATCTACGCATTGACCATGCCACAGTGCATACAGGTGCACCATGGACGCATTTGTCTGATCATCTACCTATCAGTGTGAAGATAGTGCCAGCTGAATCATAATACGCTGACAGAGTGACAGGTTTGGTATATTTTTGTGCGTTAGAACAGAACTTTAAAAATGCGTTATAACCCAATTTCAATATACTCTGATAAGTATGCACTAGTCATTGGTGATGAGTTTTTGTTACAATGGCGATATTTTGACTGTAAAAGTAAAAAGCATTCAATTATTGGATAGCTACAAGCCATCATCAGCCACTATGATTAGTAAGACATTCTCATGACCAAAAAAAAGACATTGCGTGCGCATAAAATTTTAAATACACCTACCAAACATCCAAAGCCCCCAAAATCCCCCAAGCAAACACAGCGTTGGTGGCTATCACTGTGGATATGGGCGATGGCTGTTTTGATGATTGTAGCTGGGGTGATATATGGTAGTATTTTTGCCAAAAGCGGCGCCCCAAAACAGGTGCTGACCGTCACTCAAGGAGATACCTATCAAAACATCATGCTAAAAGAACCATGGCAAGAAGGGGTGTTTTCGTCTAAGCTTGTCATTAAGGCGTATCTTAAAATGGTTGCTAAAGCGCCTTTGCATACAGGTGTATATCATATCCCTGCCAATGCGAGTGTAAAAGAGGTGGTGTCTATTTTGCAACAAGGGGCAGAGGTGGCGATGGTAAAGGTGCAGATGATTGAAGGTAAAACTGTCAAAGACTTGTATCACACCCTAAAAACTACAGAGGGCATCACCCTTGAGGTGCTAAGCCCAAAAAAAGAGCACTACACTTGGGTTGATGTAGCAGTGGACAATCAGGCGGTGGCAAAGATGCTGAATATCACTACACCCAATGGCAATTTGGAAGGGTGGTTTGCACCTGACACCTATTATTATGCCAAAGGGGTGAGTGATGTGAAAATTTTGACCGACCTGTATCAGGCGCAGCAAAAACGCCTAGAGCAAGCATGGAAAAATCGTGATGTCAATGTGCCTTACAAGACCGCCTATGAGATGCTGATTATGGCAAGTATTATTGAAAAAGAAACAGGCGAGCCTGATGAGCGCGCCAAAGTATCGGCAGTGTTTGTCAATCGTTTGGCACAAGGTATGCGCCTGCAAACTGACCCAACGATTATTTATGGGCTGTTTGACCGTTATGATGGCAAAATTTATCGCAGCAATATCAATGAAAAAACTGACTACAATACTTATCAGATTGATGGATTGCCTCCCACCCCCATTGCCTTGCCTTCTGCCAAAGCCATAGAAGCTGCTGCTCACCCTGACAAAACAGAAGTGCTGTATTTTGTGGCAACAGGCAAAGGCGGTCATACCTTTAGTAAGACTTTGGATGAGCATAATAAGGCAGTGGCGGAGTATCGCAAAGTGGTGTCCGAAAACAAATAACGTATTTGTTTGTAAGTAGATGTGTACTGATGGCTTGATTGGATTAACCATAAGAATGAACTGTTATTGTGAATGATAAGCATCAAAGCATCATCTTGATAAGGTTGGCAGTCCTATAGAGCTTAGTCATTTTTTTTATTAAAAACATGTCAAAACACCTTAAAATCAAGTCTTGTTTTAAGATGCGTGATAAAACAATAAACCTTAAATGCTTAGTATATCCAAAAGCGTGAAAACTGTCA
The DNA here is from genome assembly GCA_041773075.1 of Moraxella sp. Classification (GTDB taxonomy): domain Bacteria; phylum Pseudomonadota; class Gammaproteobacteria; order Pseudomonadales; family Moraxellaceae; genus Moraxella. The sequence goes on along the minus strand of JBHBMT010000133.1, from coordinate 3,789 downwards.
GCACACCCAAAGTATGACATTCATTATTTAAACAGTCAGGAAGGGCAGTTGTGTGCAGTCATATATTTATAAGGCAGCACACAAAACTCCTTGACATTCATTATACTGGGGTATAGTATAATATCAATCCTAATAAGGAGAATTCATGCCAAACACACCAGCAGAAAAGAAAAAAATCTTAACCCGAGTGAAGCGCATTCGTGGACAGATTGATGCCCTAGAAAAGGCATTGAATGGAGACAGTGATTGCCGTGCCATTTTGCAACAGATTGCTGCGGTGCGTGGCGCAACCAATGGATTGATGTCGCAGGTGCTTGAGAGTCATCTGCGTGAAAGTGTTGCTGAAGAGCAGTATAGCAAGCAGTTTCATCAATCCATTGATGATACCATTGAGATGGTGCGTACTTACTTAAAATAGGAGTGGTTATTATGAAATCTCGTGCCGCTGTCGCTTTTGCCCCTAATGAGCCATTGCGGATTGTAGAAATTGATGTTGCTGAACCAAAAAAAGGTGAGGTGTTGGTTCGTAATACACATACAGGGGTGTGTCATACCGATGCGTTTACGCTGTCGGGGGCTGACCCTGAAGGCGTGTTTCCTGTAGTGCTAGGGCATGAGGGTGCAGGCATTGTTGTGGCGGTAGGCGAGGGTGTCACCAGTGTGGCGGTGGGCGATCATGTCATTCCTTTGTACACAGCAGAATGTGGTGAGTGCGAATTTTGTCAATCAGGCAAAACTAATCTTTGTGTTGCAGTACGAGAAACTCAAGGCAAAGGACTGATGCCTGATGGTACAACGCGCTTTTCTTATAATGGACAGCCGATTTATCATTATATGGGGTGTTCTACGTTTAGTGAATATACGGTAGTGGCAGAGGTATCACTTGCCAAAATCAATCCAAAAGCCAATCATGAGCACGTTTGCTTGCTAGGTTGTGGTGTTACAACAGGCATTGGTGCTGTGCATAATACCGCCAAGGTGCAGGCAGGTGATACGGTTGCGGTATTTGGGCTTGGGGCGATTGGATTGGCAGTGGTACAAGGCGCTCGCCAAGCCAAAGCGGGGCGTATTATCGCCATTGACACCAATCCTGATAAGTTTGCCTTGGCAAAACAATTTGGCGCAACCGACTGTATTAACCCAAATGATCATGACAAACCCATCAAAGACGTTTTGTTAGAAATTAATAAATGGGGCATTGACCATACCTTTGAGTGTATCGGCAATGTAAAAGTAATGCGCGATGCCTTGGAGAGTGCTCACCGTGGTTGGGGTCAGTCTATTATTATTGGGGTGGCAGGTGCAGGACAAGAAATCTCCACTCGCCCATTTCAGCTGGTGACAGGTCGGGTGTGGAAGGGTACGGCATTTGGGGGTGTCAAGGGGCGTAGTCAATTGCCAAGCATGGTGGAGGATGCGATGAAAGGAGAAATTGAGCTTGAGCCTTTTGTGACACATACCATGCCGCTTGAAGAGATTAACCGTGCCTTTGAGCTGATGCACGAGGGTAAATCCATTCGCTCTGTCGTGTATTATGAATAATCACAAACATCTTGCCACACTTGAGCTGGTGCTGACACAACATCATCAGGCGGAAGGTCGGTTTCCCACATGGGAGGCAGGCACGATTGTACAAAATCTGGCACCTTGTCAAACCTATCCACGCTGGTGGCGAGGATGTGTTGAGGGTTGTGATACCTATTTTCCTGAAGCGCTTTTGGATAATGGTCGCTTGACTTATGCGTATAATCCAACCGAACTGACCTTGGCGGCTGGTAGCTGCGTTACCTTGCTTGCTGTTTTTGGAGGGTGGGCGTGGTGCGCACATGATGAGCAGCGTGGTTGGTTGCCAGTTGAGAAGTTGCAGAGCGCTTCATTTTTTGCACTGACTTCATAAAGGAAAAACTTATGCAGCGTATTGAATCTTGGCAATCTTTTGGCGGACAACAAGAAATTTGGCAACATACATCTACGGTGCTTGATGTGGATATGAAGGTTGCTGTTTATTTGCCTCCACAGGCAGCAAATAAGTCTTGCCCTGTGCTTTATTGGCTGTCGGGATTGACCTGCACAGAGCGTAATTTTATTGAAAAATCAGGTATGCAGCGTTATGCTGCTGAACAGGGCGTGATTGTTGTAGCGCCTGACACCAGTCCGCGTGGTGAGGGCGTGGCAGATGCACCTGAGTATGATTTGGGGCAGGGTGCTGGGTTTTATGTTAATGCTACCCAAATGCCGTGGGCAACCCATTATCAGATGTATGAATATGTTGTCAAAGAGCTGCCTAAGTTGATTGATAAGCACTTTCCTACCAATGGCAAGCAGTCCATCTTTGGGCATTCTATGGGTGGGCATGGGGCATTGATGATTGCGCTAAAAAATCCCAACACCTATGCCAGTGTGTCGGCATTTTCACCTATTGTAGCGCCTATGTCTGTGCCATGGGGGCAAAAGGCGTTTTCTGCTTATTTGGGGAGTGATGAGCGTGCATGGCGCACTTATGATAGCACCCAGCTTGTGCTTGATGGGCATCGTCTGTCTCATGTATTGATAGCACAGGGCTTGGCTGATCAGTTTTTTGAAGAGCAGCTAGCTACCCAAACATTTGCAGATGCTTGTATCAAAATGGGGATTGATGCAGACATTCGCTATTACCAAGAGTACGATCATAGCTACTATTTTATTGCCAGTTTTATAGGCGAGCACATCGCCTATCATAGTCGGTATCTGCAAGAGTAAATCTAAATGGACAGTCTATGTTAGGCTGTCCGTTTTTTTTGATATGATTACTGATGGATTTAAAAAAAACTATAGATGATACATCCTAGTAAGCCTTAATATCATCTCAATCGTGGCTTTAACGCCATTTATATTTTTTTTAGGTGACGTTAGAAATTGGTTGTGGCACCATCCCCAATCCAATCAGTTCTACCGAACGGTTTATCAAGGTTAAACAAGGCGCAAACTATGAATGCTAAAACACTACTTACTTTAACCCTACTTTTAATATCCACCCTAACTCTTACCGCTTGCAACCCCTTAAAGGGCTATGGTCAAGAAGCAGGAGCAGGTGGGAGTAAACGCAGTGGACTTCAAAATGCTCGAGGGGGGATGTATGGGGTTGTCAGGGTGAACAAATCTCAGGTTTGGGTTTTTTAGATAGGTATGGCTTACCTCGTGAAATCGGCGGTAACTTTATCTGTGATGGCGATACTCCTAAACTTCCTAAAGACTGTCAAGGCAAAGAGTTTAGAAGCGAAGCAGAACTGCGTGCTTATTGGGAAAAGTATCAGCTACCTGTGGGATTGGTTCGTTTTGATTGTAGTAGTGGTGTACCAAAAGTAAGACCGCAAGGGATGAAATTTTGGCAAGAAGAAGAAAAGATTAAACCCACCTGCAAAGACGCTCGTGGTCGTAAACGTCCTTGTGTTTAATGATTAAATAAGTGGCGTGAATAAGTTAAGCTTGAACTGTTTATCAACGATTTCATCGTATCAGCTTCAATGTCTATGGCTTTAGTCGTGGCGCAGCCACCGCTTGTATTTACCTTATCATAAGTTAAATAATATTTGGACTGGATACAACAATGAGTTTAAAGTAGCAATCATCATTTTGGTATCCAGTCCTGATTGGTGCATTTAAATTGACCGCCAGTTTCCCAAAAATGCGATTTTCTGGCTTTGACCAGTCGTGTTTTTTCTGTTTGGGATTTTAGGACACAAAAGCTTGCCTTGTGATAACGATAAGGGTATTTTTTCATATCTTCGGTGGCGACTTTTATATAGATTT
>JBHBMT010000132.1:0-5561 GCA_041773075.1 Moraxella sp. | reverse complement strand
TATAGTGTTATTTGTTTTTATAATAATTTTTACTTTTGAAATTGTCTAAGTAGTTTTTTTGTACATCAAAAACAAAAATGGTAAAAATATGCTAGAATGATGGTTTTTATGCAATTCAATGAAGACATATTTATGAAAAAAAGCTTGTTAGCGCTTGCTCTGTGTGCGCCTGTTGTCTTTGCCAATACCAATTCATCAATTACCTTAAGTGATGAGCAAGTCAATGCAGGCATTTGTATTGTTGCAACCCAAGGGATTTATACTGCCAATCAGGATCGCCAAGCAGGGTTAAGTAAGGCAGCCGCCAAAAAAAATCTAGATAATGATTTAAAAAAACTCTCTAAATTTTTTAATAATCAAGCATTTTTACATCGTATTGCAGGGATATGGTATCGTGGACTAGATAGCGCGTATCAGTCCTCCATCATGGCATCACCTGAAGAGCGCACCGAGTTTGTGAGTGTAGTGACTGACGAGGCGATGCGCTCCTGCGTGGAAAGCTTGATAAAATAATCTAAGGCGCATAAAAGGTTGGCACGCCTAATAAACGCCAGTTTTTTGGGCTCAAAGGTTTGATGGGTTGGTGGTTTGATAGGTTGGTACTGACAAGACCAAACAACAAAACATAAGTATCGTCCTCTCTCATCAAAGCTGTGCCAATGCTTGATTCAAATTTTTTTTAAGGCGTGTAATACACAGCGCGCTCCACTATATTCCTTCTAATGACTAATCAGACTATGACAGATACCCAGCCTACACCCAAACCATCCCAAGTGCTTGACAGTGCTAACTTGGCTTTTACTTTTTTTCATGAATTGCCTCTTACCAAGCCCATTTTAAAAGCGGTGCAAGAGTTGGGGTTTGAAAAGCTAACCCCCATTCAGTCACAAATTCTTCCCTTTACGCTTGCCAATCAAGACGCTATTGGGCAGGCGCAGACAGGTACAGGAAAGACGGCTACTTTTTTGATTACCATCATTGAGGCTTTGCTAAAAAATCCGTTTAAATCAGAAGAAGCGCGATTTTTGGGTGAGCCAAGAGCGTTGATTTTGGCACCAACGCGTGAATTAGCGCAACAAATTTTTGAGGATTGTCGTCTATTAACTAAACACACACCATTGTATAGCCTATGCATTACAGGTGGGGCGGATTTTGATAAACAAGCCAAACAGCTTGAGCGCCGACCTTTGGATATTCTGATTGGCACGCCAGGGCGCATTATTGACTGGGTGCAAAAAGGTGTTTTGTTTTTGGATAGGGTAGAGGTGTTTGTTTTGGACGAAGCTGACCGTATGCTAGATATGGGATTTATTCCTGATATCAAACGGATTGTACGTCACTTACCTGCCAACACTCATCGCCAAAGTTTGTTATTTTCGGCAACATTTAATACTGATGTGATGAATTTGGCGTACCGATGGCTTTTTAATCCTGTGTTTGTGGAAATTGCCAAAGCTCAAAAAACGAATGCAGATATTGAGCAGCGGTTTTATTTATTGAGCGAAGATAAAAAAATGCAAGCGCTCAAGCAGCTACTGAGAGATAATTCAGTAGATAAATGCATCATCTTTGCCAATCGCAAAGACCAAGTGAAGCGTCTACATGACCATTTGGCTAAGCGCTATGAGGTGGTGATGTTATCAGGCGATGTGGTGCAACAAAAGCGTGAAAAACATCTCCAAAAATTTAAAACAGGGGAGGTGAAGCTTTTGGTGGCAACGGATGTGGCGGGGCGTGGCATTCATGTGGATGATGTGACCCATGTGATTAATTTTACATTGCCTGATATGCCTGATGATTATGTGCATCGTATTGGGCGCACAGGGCGTGCAGGACAGACGGGGATATCTGTTAGTTTTGTGAGCGAAGATGATGCGTTTAATTTACCTGCCTTAGAAAAGCATCTAAACACTCGTTTTGAGTTGCATCAGTTTGAGTTTGAGGATATAAAAAAACCGAGTAGCAAAAGCAGTGCCGACAATCAGCCTTCCCAACACAATTCATCTGATGAGCCAATAGAATGACACACCCTGAGTATCGTCATTTGCTTGATGTGGCACAAATTGGATTGGGGCTGTATATTCATATTCCATGGTGTGTCAAAAAATGCCCTTATTGTGATTTTAACTCACACGCATTGCCAGATAATGCGCCATTCGAGGTGTATGTAGAGGCGCTGATTGCCGATGCTAAGGCGCAAGCAGCGTTTGTTGGTGGGCGTTATATTAGCAGTATTTTTATCGGTGGGGGAACACCATCATTACTGCCTGTGGCACAGCTTGAGCGCTTGTTTAATGCCTTGTTTAAGAGCTTGCCAATCGCAGAAAATTGCGAAATCACCCTTGAAGCCAATCCTGCTACCCTTGAGCGAGCGCCATTTGAGGCGTATTTGGCATTGGGCATCAACCGCCTATCTATTGGAGTGCAAAGCTTTGATGATAAGGCGTTGTTAGCGCTTGGCAGGGTGCATGATAGCACTCAAGCTAGTGAAGCGATTTATCAGGCGCGGCAGGCGGGGTTTGACCGCGTCAATGTAGATATTATGCATGGCTTGCCCAATCAGACGGCAGTACAGGCATACCAAGACATTGAGCGTGCCTTGCAGCTAGGAGCGACACATTTGTCGTGGTATCAGCTGACCATTGAGCCAAACACTGCCTTTTATCGCGCCCCTCCTGATTTGCCCAATGAAGATACTTTGGCAGAAATAGAAACTGTAGGGCGTGCGCTGCTGATGGAGCGTGGTTTTGAAAACTATGAGGTATCAGCATGGGTGGGGGTAGATGATGTGCCATGTCAACACAATCTTAATTATTGGCGCTTTGGGGATTATTTGGCAATCGGCGCTGGCGCACATGGTAAACTTACATTGGCAGACAAGCCTTCTTGTGAGTTATTAAAGGCGCTAGGCTTTGACAAAAAAGGTGTCTATCGTTATGCCAAAACACGCTTACCCAAAGATTATCTAGCGTATCAAAATTACCCAAAATTTGTACAAACCGAGCGCATTTCTGAAGAGGCTTTGGTGGGGGAATTTATGATGAATGCTTTGCGCCTAAGACAAGGTGTCAGTGTGCGTGAGTTTGAGATTGCGACAGGGATTTTGGTGAGTGCCATTGACAATGAATTGATACCTTTACAGCATCAAGGGCTGATGGTGGCAGATGCTGAGCGTATTGCACCAACAGCTTTGGGATTTTCTTATGTCAATCACTTGGTGCAGGCATTTTTAAAATAAAAAAACAGGCTAAAAAATTATCCAGCCTGTTTGGTGTGTCACTTAGATTTTCTTTTCTACTTTTTGGGCGGTATTAGAAATGCCCTCACCTGCTTTTGATACATCTTTGCCAAAGCCTTTGATGGTATTGCATCCTGTTAACATAATACTAAGTGTTAGTAGGCTGATGACAAGCTTTTTCATAAGTTTCTCCCATTAATGATAACTGATGCTTTTTATGGTAACTTATTTTTTAGAGGAATACCAGTCTTTTTAAGTGACAAGCTATGACAATTAAGACCATGCCACGCATTCATATTGTATTACATACCCCAAAAATGCCCGCTAATACAGGTAATATTATTCGTCTGTGTGCCAATACAGGAGCGCAGCTGCATTTGGTGCGCCCTTTGGCATTTGACCTAGACGATACCAAGCTTAAAAGAGCAGGGCTTGATTATCATGAGTATGCCAATGTGCAAGTGCATGACCATTGGCAGGCATGTCAGGCAGTGCTTTTGGCGGAGGGGGTTGAAAAAATTGTGGCGCTCACCACCAAATTTAGTCAACCTTTTTATCAACAATCATTTGCCTTGGCAAAGTCGGTAGCGTTGGTATTTGGGTCAGAAACAGACGGTTTGCCACAAATGGTGCGTGATGATATTGGTGCTGCCAATTGGCTAAGACTACCAATGTTGCCACAGTCACGCAGCTTAAATTTATCCAACAGTGTTGCCATTTGTCTATATGAAGTGTGGCGACAGTTGGGCTTTGAGGGTGATGTGGGACAAAGTGTGGGCTATGATAAACTAAGCGGTATTTAGGATGTCTGGCTCTTATCGTGAGGCTAGTGATATTTCATGAGGCTAGTGATATTGTCGCCTTTGGCAGTTTAACTGTGGATGTCAAAAATAACCATGACTATAGACAATTGGCAGGTTTGGGCAGTCCTGCAATGCGATTGACATGACGCGCCACAAGCCCTGTATTAAACAGATGTTGTAGGCGGGCATTGTCCAGATTGTCTTCAGGCAGAGTGGCTGCAAGATGTTTGATTAAGGGGCGAGTGCTTGGGCTGTGATGATAGGTTTCAAAAAATAAACGCACCTGTGCCAAAACGCGATAATGCACATCAGTTAGGGTGATATTGAGGGTATTGGCGAGCATTTGGGCAACCTCAGGTGTCCAATCAAGGTGATTTGCAAGGTGTCCATCATCGTCTAAGCTTAGTATGTGTGTCATAATTATTAAAATGTTAATAGGCTGTCAAATTGCCTAGTTAGTACTTCTGCGATATCTTCTATGGGATGTATGACTGCTTTTAGGGCATCATCATGCAGCAATGTCACATCCTCTGTAGATACCCAAACAGCAACAATGTCATATAAGGGTGCTGATTTTATCATGCCATGTAAGCGTGTATAAGGATTGCCTAGCACTACCACCGCTTCTTTTTGCAACAAAAAATGCACCTGATGGTCAAAACTTGCCAACAACAACCCAAGCGCACAAGCTTCATAGGTGATAAGTTCACTATTTTTTGTTATATTAATTAAGATATTCATGGTGTAAGCTTAATATTGAACCAAAGTGGTGTTATCAGTTATCATCATAGCAAGCTCGCTTAGTCCTACCAACCTAAACGGTGCGCGTAGATTATCTCCATCCAATTGGTGGCGCTTGGCATTGTCTGTGTCTGTAATACCTCGCGCTAATGCTGTACTGACACATACAGGTAGTGCTAAGTTGTGCTTATTGGCAAGCTCTACCCATTCATCAGCAAGGTTTGGTACATCAGCACTTTGCCAACGCAGGCGATTGGCAATATAAGCACCATCTGCATAAAAAAACACCAACACACACGCTTGATGAGCTAGCAGCAGCTTGACATAAGTGAGTGCGCCTTGCATTTTGGGGTCATCTGGCGAACAGGTGATAAGAACAACAGTATTTTGCATAAATCACTTGATGGCATAAAAAAGTGTACAGTATTATAGCAAAAAAAGTATTTTTGGCGTAAAAAGTATTTTTGGCGTAAAATGAAGTCAGTAATAAACAGTTGCAATAAGTCAATCCCTAAAAAAACTAGGGTGAGATAATCTACAACACTTGTCTAAACTAAGTTGCCAACTAAAATGTTGTAAATCGTTAATATGCCCTAATCGCTGCTTGTGGTTGCATAATCAATTAATCAACTCCAAAGGATATTCAATGAGCCATCTTGCCAATCATTTATCTTTTTTGCCATCTAATGAACAGGTGTCATCGCTTGCGGTTGCCAGTCCATTTGCTTATCAAATTTGGCAACAAGACAAAGCACAAGTAGAAGCATTTTTGGGGCAAT
>JBHBMT010000131.1:0-10811 GCA_041773075.1 Moraxella sp. | reverse complement strand
TGTGCCCGTATTTTTTGATGTTACCCACGCTCTACAAGAACCGGGGGCAAGAGCAGACAGCGCAGGCGGTCGCCGCCACCAAATCACCACACTGGCTCGGGCGGGTATGGCAACGGGGCTGGCGGGGCTTTTTTTGGAAGCGCACCCCGACCCTGACAAGGCAAAATGTGATGGGCCTTGCGCCTTAAGATTGTCGCAGCTTGAGCCATTTTTGCGTCAGCTAAAAGAGTTGGATACGTTGGTTAAAGGTTTTGCTGTGTTGGATACCAAATAAATTTGTAAAGCTTGGGCTTGATGATATGGGGGTATGATGAAAAAGTTAGTTGTGGCAATGATGTTAAGTACGTTGGTAGGTGCCCAGTTAAGTCATGCCAATGTCAAATCTCAATCATTAAACACCACCCTTGGTCAAATTGTCAGCCTAACTGAGCAAGGCGAACAAATGAACCTAAAAAAGACAGCGCAAGTGCTGGGTCAGCCTAAGCTGTATGGTCAGGCGATTTTTAATGGCGAGCTCAATGACGGTTCGTTAAGATACACTTATCACGTTGAACAAAAGGACGGCCCCTTAACATCTGTGGTTTATACCATCTGGCTAGACATGAATTCGGGGTTTAATGAAGTAACGGGTGTGGTAGAATTTGATTTTAAAAAAGAACAATGCCCTACCGCTGGCGACCTTGAGCGTGTTACGGGCGCCAAAGCCATGACGACTTATCCATCAACATCACCCGATTTAATCACAGGCAAAGGCGGCAGCTATACCATGCACTTACTGACAACCAAAACTGGCAAAACACTGTCATTGGTAGGCTGTAGAGTAAGTGTTGCTAGTGAAGCTAAGCTGTCTTAAAGGTGTGTTTAGATACGTTAAGATGTTATCTGACCCCAAAGTGTGCTACAATAAGCATATTTTGGGGCTTATGCCTATTTTTTTACCCACTTTTTTCACCTACTTAAGGACAAAGTATGTACGCTGAAGAAACCAAAAATGTTGTTGAAATCAAAGACATTGTTGCTCGTGAGATTTTGGACTCTCGTGGCAATCCCACCATTGAAGCCGATGTGATTTTGGCAAATGGCGTGATTGGGCGTGCGGCAGCACCCAGTGGCGCTTCTACAGGGTCTCGTGAAGCATTGGAGCTGCGTGATGGCGACAAGGCTCGTTATTTGGGCAAAGGGGTCAAAAAAGCAGTCGCCAATGTCAATAGTCAAATCCGCAGCGCATTATTGGATAAGGACGTAACCAATCAAGCAGAGATTGACCGTGTGTTGATTGAGCTTGACGGCACTGAAAACAAAGCCAATCTCGGCGCTAATGCCACATTGGCAGTATCGCTTGCGGCATCTCGTGCGGCAGCCATGGCACAAAATTTGCCACTACATCAATACATTGCCAATTTGCGTGGTCAGACATCTTTGTCCATGCCTGTGCCGATGATGAACATTCTAAATGGCGGGGCGCACGCAGACAATACCGTGGACATTCAAGAATTTATGATTGAGCCTGTGGGCTTTAGCAGCTTTTCAGAAAGTTTGCGTGCAGGCACAGAGATTTTTCATAGCCTAAAATCAGTACTAAAAGCACAAGGGCTAAATACTGCTGTGGGCGATGAAGGTGGATTTGCACCAAATTTACGCTCCAATGAAGAAGCCATCACTGTCATCATGCAAGCCATTGAGCAAGCAGGTTACAAGGCAGGTCAGGACATTTATCTGGCATTGGACTGTGCGTCTAGCGAATTTTATAAAAATGGTCAATATGTGCTGGCAGGTGAAGGTAACAAAGCCTTTAGTAGCAATCAATTTGCCGATTATTTGGCAGGATTGTGCCGTCAGTATCCCATCATTTCTATTGAAGATGGCTTGGACGAAAGCGACTGGGACGGTTGGGCGTATTTGACCGAACAGCTTGGCAAAAAAGTACAATTGGTGGGTGATGATTTGTTTGTTACCAACCCAAAAATCCTACAAGAAGGCATTGATAAGCACATTGCCAATGCCATTTTGATTAAGTTTAACCAAATTGGCACATTGACCGAAACGCTAGATGCCATTTATCTTGCCAAAGCCAATGGCTATGCCACTATTATCAGCCATCGCTCTGGTGAAACTGAAGACTCAACCATCGCAGATTTGGCGGTAGGGACAGCTGCAGGGCAAATCAAGACAGGTTCACTGTGCCGCTCTGACCGTGTTGCCAAGTACAATCAGCTATTACGCATTGAACAGCAAGTGACTGCTGCCTTCCGTGGTCGTGAAGAGTTTATTGGACTGCGTGGCTAAGATGACCTCTAGACATACTCAAAGACAGCATCAAAAAGGTGCTGTCTTACCTGTATTTTTGGGTCGTGGATTATCAATGGTGCTACTGGTTGTATTGGCAGCGCTGCTGATTTATCAATATTGGTATGGCGAAAACGGACGCCATAATTTAAGCTTGCTGCAAAAAGAGCTGCAACAACAACAATTGCAAAATGAAGCACAGCTACAAAAAAATGCACGACTATTGGCGGATGTCAAAGACCTAAAATCAGGACTTACTGCCACTGAAGAGCACGCGCGGGTAGATTTGGGGTTGATTAAAGCGGGTGAAACTTTTGTACAATTATCTACCGCACCTACTACTCATCGCAGCGCCCCCGCTCAAAGCAATGAGCCTGATGCAGTAGAGGTGTTGGATGTGATGGTTGAAACACCTACAACTGAGACACAGTCTGCACCAAACAGCAAACCATAATGAGGTCTTTAGTGCACAATCCAATTGCTTCTTTGCCTAAGATTTATGCGCTGATAGTTGCTGCAGGGTCAGGCAGTCGCTTTGGTGCGCCTCTGCCCAAGCAATATTTGCCTATAGCACTGCATGGCAAACATGATACGGTGTTGCAATATAGTGTACAGGCACTTGCCCAAAGTGATGACATTACAGAGTGCACACTGGTGGTCTCTTGTGATGATGTGATTGCTGATACCTTGTCTTTTGCCTTGCCGATACGCAAAGTGGTTGGTGGTCGTGAGCGTTGGCAGTCAGTGGCGGCAGGTGTGGCAGATATTGCAGGTCGTGATGGAGTTAGTGCTGATGATTTGGTGCTGATTCACGATGCCGCGCGCCCTTGTTTATTAGCTAAAGATTTGCACGCTGTCATAGACGCAGCCAAGAGCGAACCGTTTGGGGCGATTTTGGGTGCTCCTGTGGCAGACACTCTAAAAAAAACCCAACACGCTAGCCCCTATGTGGCACACACCATCTCGCGTGAAGCGCTTTGGCAAGTACAAACGCCACAGGTGTTCCGCCTGTCTGCGCTTCTACAAGTACTAGAGCACATCGCACAAAATAGTCATCATGTCACTGATGAAGCCATGGGATTTGAGGCGCTAAAGTTGCCTGTTCGCATGGTAACTGGCAGTCGCAGCAATATTAAATTAACCTTTGCTGATGATTTGCCACTTGTTCAGGCAATTTTAGCATATCAACATTAGCCAACGTAGGATACATCATGGCATTTTGGGTGTGGATTTTGGCGGTGATGTGCGCCATGATAGCAGTCTTACAAATTGCACCCACCGAGCATATCAAGACTGACTTATCCTATTGGCATATCTATTCACTAAATCACTATACCCTCATTGTTTTGAGTGCAGTCGCATTGAGCGTGGCAAGTTTGTTTGCTGCGTTTGCTAGGCTATTGCCCAGAATGCATCAGCCATTATTGAAGGTGTTGATAGCAATCATGATGGGATTGATGCTGATGGTGGGTGTAGGTGCCTTTGGATTTAGGGCATTTTTGGTTCATAATGCGTATGATGCTAAGCGCTTAAGCACACCCATCAAGGTTGTTGCCACTGTGCAAGTGTATGAAATTAGTGACAGTGTGTATGACGAAGCTTATCAAACTCCCTATCGCCAAAAAGCGGTATTAACCAATATTCGCCCTATTCAAGAAAATACAAACCCCACCACCATCGCTAATCCTTTTTATCATGCCCAAAAAGATGCCGAACTTGAGCTTATTAATCAACAAGCACTAAAAACACTACCAAGCACGCTGACGGTTTTGTTATATGCGCAAGCCGCCCCTCAAAAATCTACCCAGTCGCCCTTGGGGGCATCAGACTTTCATGTGCTCAATCATCTAAGTGCGGGCAAGCAAATGCAGATGACATTGAGTTTGTCGCAGATAAGCCCTAGTGCGCAGACAGGTTTTGATAGTTATCGCTGGTTATTGACGCGCCATATTCATGCCAATGCCAAAGTACTTGCTATTGTGCCAGAGAGTTTGACAACGATAGAATCTCAAAAGGGAGTATTGATTAGGCTACAACAGTGGCGGCAAATGTTCCGTGATAGATTTTATCAGGACTGGCACACCAAAGATAGTAGCCAGCAGCAAGCTGAGGCAGTCACGTTGAGTTTATTGACAGGGGATAGGGCGCTGATTGATAAACATACCAAAGAGCTCTACCAATTTGCAGGCATTTCGCATTTGCTTGCTATTTCAGGAACGCATGTGCTGTTTTTGGCGGTCATATTGGCGAGTGTGGGTACTTGGGGGATAAATCATCTTTTTCCACAGCTTTATTATCGTATTCCGCGTTCTATGGTACGATTTGGCTTGATGCTAGGTGCAGCACTTGGGTATGCGTTGTTTGTAGGTTTTGAAGTGCCTGCGATGCGCACCGTGTTTATGTTGTTGGCGGTGGGGGTGGCGCGTTGGTTGTTGGTGGATATATCACCTTTGCGCATTTTGGCATTGGTGGCGCTTGTGATGGCATGGATTGATCCTTATGTGTTGTGGCAGGCGGGGTTTTGGCTGTCGTTTGTGGCGGTGGCATTTTTGATGCGCTATGAAAGCCAAAGCTTGCAGTACAGTCCTTATAGCCAAGGTGTATCAGGTATTTGGGCGCACCTAGTTGGTGGTATGAAGCTGCAAGTGTATTTGTTTGTAGCAATGCTACCAATCAGTATTTTGCTGTTTGGTAAGGTTTCCTTGCTAGGCTTGGGCATTAATTTGGTTGCGGTAGGTGTCTTTGGCTGGGTATTGGTGCCCATTAATTTGCTGGCGGGGTTGATTTATACAGTGGCACCTAGCATATCAGCCTTTTTGTGGTCATGGGTATCATCGGTGCTTGAGAAGATTGGGCACGTGTTTGAGACGCTAAGTGCACTAAGTGACAATGTTTGGTTAATAGCTCCGATGTCAGCAGCAGTGGTGATACTGATGGCGCTTGCCATGCTGGTATTTGGTATTGGTGGGCTGCGCGCAATTGTGCCAAGACGATTTGCTTTATTGCCAATGATGGCAGTGATGTGGGCAATGAGTACAGCCAAGATACCTGCCACTCAAGACAAACTACACATGGTAGCTATTTTTGGAGATGCTCCCGCTGTAACACAAATGGTGCTAGTGCACAACCAAACAGCGTGGCTAATCTTAAGTGCTCAACCAACACGAGGATATGTCGCCTTTAATACCGAAGAGGCGGCAACTTTGTTAATGACTGAACTTAAAAAACAGGGGATTCGCCGCTTGGAGGGTGTGATTGTGCAAACACCTGATGAAAGCTTAGCAAAACTAGCAGGGCAGTTGAGCTTATCTATGCCCATAAAGACATTGTGGTATGCAGGAGATAGCCGGCGATTTGGCAAACTGCAAGCGCAATCGTGTCAAGCAAAAAAGCAGTGGCAAAGTGCTGATGGACAGCTTAGTATTAGCGCATTAACAGGTTGGCAAGAAATTGAAAACGACAAAATGCACACTTGTAGCCTATCTATACAAGCACCCCTGCCTATTCAATGGCAAAAAGCCAATGAAATGATTGAACATCCCCATACTAATCTTATTGTTGATGGAGCTACAGAAGTTAAGATATGGCAAGTATGGCAGTTATTATGTCAACAAGATAAAGCGCTGATTCCTAACACAGGAGCGATGCTGATTACACATAGTCAAAGCCCAATAAACGCAGAAGTGGTGCGGACATTAGGTGCTAATCAGGTGGTTTTTGGTGATACTATCACTGATGAGCGCACACAATCCAAAGTGCAAGCAAAGCAGCAGGCGCTTTTGATGCAAAACACGCTTGAAAACCTTGATAACATCCCCATAAAGTCCAAATAATTTATCCATAGGAATATGATATGGCATGGCCACCCAACCCTAATCCCTCTTCTAATAATAACACGCAATCCCAACCTCAATTATCCAGTCCAAGCTCGGGACAAGAGTGGCGCTTACTTGAAAAAACCTTGATGGCAAGTATTGATGAGCAGCGCAAAGCTCGCCGTTGGGGGATTTTTTTTAAGTTATTAACTTTTTTGTATATTGTGTTTATTGCGTTGATGCTTGGGCGGTGTAGTACAGCACCAACAGGTAAGGTAGCGTTGGATGTGACAGAGCCACATTTGGCGGTGGTGGATATTCAAGGTATGATTTCTGATGGTACTCCTGCCAATGCGTTGGATATTAATAGCGCCTTAAAAGATGCTTTTGAAAATGATAAGGTGAAAGCCATCGCCCTAAATATCAACTCCCCAGGGGGCTCGCCTGTTCAATCTGATGAAGTATGGCAAACCATTCGCACCCTCAAAGAAGAGTATCCTGACAAAAAAGTCTATGCAGTGATTGGTGATATGGGTGCTAGCGGTGCTTATTATATTGCTTCGGCATCTGATGAAATTTGGGTTAATTCCTCAAGCCTTGTGGGTTCAATTGGTGTGATTATGTCAAGTTACAACACCGAAGAGCTGATGAAAAAAATCGGCGTCCAAGACCGTACGATGACATCAGGGGAATACAAAGACATCTTGAGCATGAGTCGCCCTATGACCGAAGAAGAGCGCGTGCATATCCAAGCAACGCTAGATGGTATTCACAAAGAATTTATTGATGCGGTGGTCAAAGGTCGTGGCGATAAACTAAAAAATCCTGAACAAAACAAGCTATTTAGTGGGCTATTTTGGACAGGTAAGCAGTCGGTAGAGCTAGGGTTGGCAGATAAGATTGGCGGTATTTCAGCGCTCAAAAAAGAAGTGGGTGTGGACTATGCAGTGGATTATACGCCCGTAGATCCAATGCAGCAATTTTTTGACCGTTTTGGGGTGCAATTGGGGCAGGGCTTGGGCGTGGGACTTGGGCAGGCGGGTATAGAGCAGACCACACCAAATTTGCGCTAAGTTTTTTTTATAAGATAAACCCACCACAGTGCGTGTTATGTGGTGGGTTTTTTGTGATACACTGTTTTTGGGTGAATGGCTGGTGTGTCAGTAATAATATTGAAGTGTATGCAAAGGTAGTCAATATGAGTCATGGGTCTTTAAATAATCAATTTTTATCTTTTGATGAGTTGCCAAAGTCGTGCTTGACAGGTAAGCCTGTATTGCATTTTGTGCATGCCAATGGTATGCCATCAGGCAGTTATCGGACGCTGTTTGAGTGCTGGTCTGCATACTTTAGTATTGAAATGATTGAGTATTTTGGCATGAATCCTCAATATCCGCCTGATGAGGGGTGGGTAAGCCTAACCAAGCAGGTGATTGATAGTGTGCAGATGGCGTGCCAAAAACATGGGGTGGATAAGCTGATTGCAATAGGGCATTCAGCAGGCGCGCTGTGCACATTGTTAGCCAGCTATCAGATGCCTACACCTTTTGCGCGCTTGGTGTTGTTTGATCCACCCATGATTTATGGTGTGGATAGTTTTGCTTGGTATTTGGCAAAACAAGCAGGAAAATTGCCAATGATTGGCATGACTTGGGTGGACAAGATGTCACCAGCAGGTAAGTCCAAGTATCGCAAAGATACTTGGCAAAATCGCCAAGCGGCTTATGAGGCGCTACGTCATAAAGCATTTTTTGCTGATTTTGATGAGCGGTGTTTTTTGGATTATTTGCAAGTAGGCTTGGTTGATAGGCAAAATCAAGTCACGCTTGCCATTACCAAAGAGGTTGAGGTGGCAATTTTTCGTACCAACCCTGCTTATTTTTGGCGTACACCCAATAGCGCCCCCAAAGTGCCTGCGATGATTTTGGCAGGCAGGGACAGTCCGATGGTAGCCGCAGGGTATTACCAACAAATCCAAGAGCGACTTGGGATTGCCTATCAGTTGCATCAAGGGGGGCATATGTTTCCTTTGGAATATCCAAAAAAAACAGCACAAGCGCTCTTGGTTTTGGTGGGGGCAATAGATGAATAAGGACAAAGGTCAGTCTGCACCCTTTTCTGCACTTGGTGTGGTCATGGTGTGTGCTGTGATGAGCGTGTCGCTGTTTGTGTGGCAGTTGGTGGGATTGGTGCTATTTATTCCATGGGCAAATCAAGGGGAGATGAGCGTTTTTGAAGCCAGTCAAAATGGCATTGTAGTGGCGTCATCGGTGATATTTACTGCATTTATGATGTCAATCACAGCGCTGGCATGGGTTAAGCTAAAGCGTCTTAGTGTGCGTCAATATTTTGCTATGACTGCATTTTTGCCCAAGGCGTTTTGGGTGGGGTTGGGGCTGCTTTTGGCATTTATGATGGGGAGTGAGCTTATCAGCGTGTGGTTGTCACGCGACCCAATGTTGTTTATGGAGGTGTTGGTAGAAAGTGCCCCGTGGTGGCTGATTGTGGCAGCGGTGGTTGTGGTAGCGCCTATTTATGAAGAGGTGGTATTTCGTGGGTTGATTTGGCGTAGCATTGCTGACCGCTTTGGCAATGGTTGGGCAATGTGGATAAGCAGCGCTTTGTTTGCGCTTATTCATTTGCAATATGATATGTTTGAGATGGGGTTGATTTTTGTGTTGGCGTTGATATTTGCCTATATTCGCCAAACATCTGGCTCGCTGATTTTACCTATTATTTTGCATATGATCAATAATGGCTTGGCAATGGCACAATTTTTGTGGGTGTCAGGAAATGGATATTAGGGCGTGTTGGTGTTTCATGTGTCTTAAAAAAAATGCTTGACATTAAGACGTAAACGCAGCTTTGATAAACAATAAACTTGCGCCTTGTGTTATTAATCACCTTATCAATACAATGATATTACCTTAAGTCTATCGCCTAACAAGATGGGCGTTTATCTAATTGTTGCTTAACTTAAAATGCCAACACGCCCTAGCAACAGCCTATTGCGCAAAGTGAATCAGAATAACGCTAGGGCGCTTGGGTGCGGCAGGGTCTGCTGCATCAACTGTGTTTATAGGATTTTGGGCAGCGGTGTTTGCTGGTGTTTTTATGGTGTTTGGGGTGTAATTATAAAGCCTTAGAACATTAAGTACATAGTTTCTGGTTTCTTTAAAAGGTGGAATGCCGCCATATTTATCAACATTGCCCTCACCAGCATTGTAGGCAGCCAAAGCATAAGGAATATGCCCTTGATATTTTTGCAGTAGGTAGGCAAAATGTCTAGTGCCTACAGAAATGTTGTCTTTGGGATTAAATAAATTGTAGCGACCATATTGTGCTGCTGTCGTGGGCAATATTTGCATAAGCCCTAGCGCCCCCTTGGGAGAGCGCGCCAAAGGATTAAAGTTGGACTCCACCTTGATGATTGCTTTGATGAGTTCGGGCTGAATGTTAAATTGCTTTGCGTAATCGTGAATATGCGCCTCCAAGCCATGAGATGTCTCAATAGGCTGTGCAGGTGCAGTGGTGCTAAGCTCTTGGGGCGTATCTTGATAGTTGATGACTATGGGCTGTGCTAGTGCAGACAAGGCAAAAAAACATCCAAATAACAAAAAAATAGGGCATCGTCTAACAAACATTTCTAGTCTCTATTGGTGATGGTTTTGGGCTGTTTATCAATCATAGCTCTTGAGGTTGGTGGTGTAGGCAGTATATAACCAAAGGTACAATGGGGTATGCCAAGTCCATGCCGAATCCCAACCCCCATCCTAAGTCCCAAAGCGATCATCAATGATACGCTCATGCTCAATCTCTTGATAAACGTTGCCTTGCCCATCAATATTTAATATCAGTGTTACTCGCGTACCTTTAGTATGCAACTCTGTCACAGGTTTTTCTCTTTTGGCTTGTTCTATAACCTGCTGTGGATAAATAGTATAAGTACGCCAAGCAGATGGGGGGAGGGATTGGGCATAATCAGTTAATTTTTCATTTTCTTGATGGCTTGGGATGCTGCGAAACTGATTTCTTGTTAAGGGGATTTCTGCATATGTCAGTGTGATAGGTGTGGTGACATTGGAATTTTTTAACCGACAGTCCTGACCCCAAGTAATGTAATTACCTTTTTCGGAACATATTTTATTGAGAAAGGAATTGGACTGAATAAGATACATAGGTGATACATTATCAGTTGGATAAAGAATGATATCCAATTGGACTTTATCACTATTTGATCCATTAAGACCGATACAGCCAACAATACTCAATGTTGTAGCAAATAAAGTTAGCATGGTTAGTAATTTCATGGCAGTTTCCTAAAAAAATTAATCATAAGTCAACGTTGTGTCTTTACAGACATCAATGGGTAAACTAGGCGCTTCTTTGACACTAGAAATTAAATCAATATCATAATGACAGTTTAGCCATGCCACATAATAACCCCCCAATACCCTAACCTGTCCATGTATGACCTGGTAGAGCGGCATACTCTACACTTTGAGTGATATCACCATTAACATCTACATACAATGTCAAGATGACTTTCATCCCATCACGCTGATAGAGTGCGTTATTAAGATATTGTTTACGCGCCTCCTCCATAATCGGCTTAGTATCAATGGTATAAGTACGCCAAGCAGATGAGGGGAGGGATTGGGCTTTTATTATGGCTTCATCAAAGTCCCTTCTAACACCATTTGGTTTGTG
>JBHBMT010000130.1:0-3081 GCA_041773075.1 Moraxella sp. | reverse complement strand
TTTTTGACTTCTTCGGCATAGTTGAAGTCTTCACCAAGTGGATTTACTTTTTTGTCGTGTTGGTGCAAGATGTCTAAGTTTAAGGTTTTTGGCCACCATGCAAGTGGGGTTTGTCCCTCGATAGTGTTACTGCCGTGGACTGGACAGCCTGTGATTGGTGCGGTCATTGTGATTCCTTATTGAATAATTGATTGAAAGTAGCCAAGCGATGGCAAGGCTTGAAGTTACTATAGCATAGCCATCTTGCGTGGGTGTGTATGACTTGTATTATAGGCGTGTTTATTTGATTGGTAAAATAGAATAATTTTAAGTTTTCATTTAATTTTACAAATTATAAATAGACAAACCTGTTTGCATAAAATTACCAATAGGGGCAGGGAGGTGTTAAGGCGTTGTCAGTGTGGGGGTGAATCTGTTAGAATTTGAGTACCTATAACTTGATAATGGACAAGATGATGACATTGACTTGGCAAGATACCTTAGACATCGCCATTGCACTGGCAGAAAAGTACCCAAATGAAGATGTGCAATATATGCGCTTTACAGATTTACACCGATATGTCTGTGAGCTGGAGGGTTTTTGTGATGACCCTAATAAGTCCAATGAGCGTATTTTGGAAGCCATTCAGATGGCATGGCTTGATGAGCTGTGATGTGAAGTGCGTTGCAATTTTGTGCAGCCATAATCACAACGTTTAAGAAGCTTTGGTCTGTTTTGCTAAAAAAATAGACCAAAGCTTTTTTTGTGGCTTTTTGGTTTATTAGGATTTATGGCATTGCTTATTCAAAAAAACTTGAGTTATCCAAACGCTTACTTAAATTTAACTGCCAACCCGACCAAAAAGGTAAGAATTTTCTTGCTTTTTTTATTGGTTTTATTGAACAAGCCAACCTTGTGTTGCACTGATATGAACAGTGTCTTTGAGGTGGTAAGATAGATAAATGGGGCTATAAGCAATGATTGTAGTGCCATCATCTAATTTAAGGTGATAACGCCAGCGCTCTCCTTGAAAGTCTTTTTGGGTAATTTGAGCTGTAACACCTGTTGTGCCAATATGAATGTGTTCTGGACGAATCAGTATTTGGCTATTGCGACTGGCGTTCTGGGTGTTGGCACAAGGAATATCGCCAAGAGCACAAGAAACCATGGTGGGATGAATGGCATGTATGTTGATTAAGATGCCATCACCAATAAATTCTGCAACCACTTTGGTGCTTGGGCGTTGATATAATTCAACTGGGCTACCCCATTGTTGCAGTTGTCCTTGACCTATAACACCAATCACATCTGCCATGGCAAAGGCTTCACTTTGGTCATGCGTCACCAAAATGGCGCTAACATTTTCTGCTTTTAATAATTGACGTACTTCTTTGGATAAATTGGCGCGCAGTTCAACATCCAGATTGGAAAATGGCTCATCAAGCAAAATAAGCTTGGGGCGAGGAGCTAGGGCTCGCGCCAGCGCAATGCGCTGTTGTTGCCCGCCTGATAGCTCATGGGGATAATGGTGCGCATAGTCACTTAATCCAATCAAATCCAGTAACTCAGTTAAGCGCGACCTTTGCGCGCTTTTATCCAAATGAACGATGCCAAAACAAATATTGTCCGCAACCGTCAGATGTGGCAAAAGCGCATAATCTTGAAATACCATGCCAATACCACGTTTGTGTGCAGGTAGGGCGGTGTGTTGATTAAATAAAGGGGTGTTATCTAAGCAAATTTGTCCTGATTGCGGTGTTTCAAAGCCCAAAATACAGCGAAGAGCAGTGGTTTTGCCACATCCAGAAGAACCCAATAAGCAAGCAATTTCCCCTGCGTTAATTTCAAAGGTAAGTCCTTGAAAAATAAGTTTATTACCAAAGCTTAAGGACAAATCGCTGACGGTGAGTTTCATGATGTTTGTTCCATTTTTGAAAATAAAATCACAGGCACAAGTCCAATGGCAATAATTACCAAAGCAGGCAGGGCAGCTTTGTCATAAACCCCTTCGGTTGTAAAAGCATAAATGCGTACTGCCAATGTATCCCAATCATGAGGGCGCATCATTAACGTAATGGGCATTTCTTTGGCAACATCAACAAAAACCATTAACATAGCAGTACCTAGCGATCCTGTCAATAAAGGTAAATAGATTCGTCGTAGATTAGACCATCCTGTTTGCCCCAAAGAGTGTGCTGCTTCGATAAAGGAAGGTTTGATGCGCTCCATGCCAGCATTGGTAGCAGAGGTGCCAAGCGCCAAAAAGCGAATCATATAAGCAATGAGCATGACCCATAAGGTACCCTTAAAGATGGCGGTGACTTCTTCAGACATGTCTAATGTGCTCAATAAGATATTATCAAGCCATGCTACAGGAACAAAGACCCCCACTGCCAATACAGTCCCTGGAATGGCATAACCTAAAGTGGCAAGCCGAGAGGTGGCTAGGGCAAATTTGCTTTTGTCTGTGCGTGTAGCAAGACTTAGTCCAAAGGCAACAATTGCCACCATAAATGCTGCCATCAGTGCTGCCGTTAAGGTGTGCCAGCTTTGGGCAAAAAGCTCACTACTATTAATATCTTGCCAGCTTTGATATGCCCAAAATAAAAGCTGCATGACAGGTAGAGCAAAGGCAACTCCCAAGACAAGAGTGCAATAACCAAAAGCAAGCCATTGATTTATGCCTGTTAAAGTTTTTGCGTGATGACGGCTACCACGACCTGTGGCTTCAAAACGACGTTCTTTGCGCGATAATTGCTCCAAAACAACAACTATAAATACAAGACTAATCAGAAGTGTAGCAAGCTGTTTGGCGGTTTCTAGTGAATAAAAGCCAAACCATGCCTCATAAATGGCGGTAGTAAAAGTTTCAAACCCAAAGACTGATACTGTACCAAAATCTGCCAGCACCTCCATCAAAGCAAGAATGGAACCGCCTGCAATCCAAGGGCGTGCCATAGGTAGAGCGATTCGCCAAAAAGAACGTGCTGGTGATAACCCCAAGCTGGCACCTACTTCTAATGAGCGTGCCCCCATACTGGCAAACGCATTGCGTGCCGCCACAATGACAGCAATAGGGATGAGTACCAAAGTGGCACAAG
>JBHBMT010000129.1:0-15328 GCA_041773075.1 Moraxella sp. | reverse complement strand
TCTTTTCACGTTCATCTATTAAGACGTCTATAAGAAGTGTTCATCTGCTTTAATGTCTTGTTTTGTGTGGTAACTTAATGATACATTAAATTGATGAACACTTCTTTTTATTTGGTGTTGCGGTTAGATTGTAAATTCAAGCATCTTTTAAGTTTACAACAAGACAAGACAACAAGCCAAAGAGGGTGTAAACAGTGCAGCAAGGCAAATTAATGATAGATTGGCTGTAGTGCTGCTACCTTACAAAGTTGAATCAAAACCATTATAAATAGCAAGCACTTTTAATAAACCCTAATGTACTTTTGTCTGATTTTTAATGACTTATCAAGGGGTATTTGTTACAATCAGGCAAGCATTTTGCCATAGTTTTTTACCACAGTCTTTTTGCCATAGATTGCCAGTATGATTGACCATCACATTACCCATGCCACCCCTGAAGGCATTTATCTGTCTTTTGTGCCTGCCACCATTGCTCCGCGCATGATGGCTTGGATTATTGACAGCGTGATACGAGGGGTGATTTTGACGGTGTTTGGTGTTGCACTGGCTTTATTGGGGGAGGCAGGTGTGGGGCTCATGCTGATTGTGTCTTTTGTGGTGATGTGGCTGTATCCTGTATTATTTGAGGTGTACAAAAATGGGCAGACCATTGGCAAAAAAAGCATGGGTATTCGTGTGTGCATGGACAATGGTATGCCGATAGGGTGGCAGGCATCAATGATTCGCAATTTATTGATTTTGGCTGATTTTTTGCCAATGATGTTTTTGTCAGGATTACTTGCAATGCTATTTAGTCGCCACGCCAAGCGTTTGGGTGATAGAGTGGCAGGCACGATGGTGGTGCGTGTTCCCAAGCAAAAAGCGAGCATAGAGCGCATTGCTCATCGTCCAAGTTTGCCACCGATGGCTTTGACTTTGGAGGAGCAAAAGGCAATTTTGTCTTTTGTGGAGCGTGCGCCAAAATTGCCAGCAGATAGGGTGGCAGAGCTTGTGACAATCATTGCACCCATCACAGGCAAAACAGACATTGAGGCAGCTGCTGATGAGATTGTTGGGTATGCCAATGCGATTATGGGATACAATGATGCCAAAGAGTAATCAAGTACAGGGTGTCAAAGGGGTGTTATGAAGGCGTTGCAAGAATTTGTGGCAGTTAAGCAAGCCACTTTTGTACAAAAATACACTCCTTTATGGCAACAGTTTGACGAGCTGTGTGTGCTTTTGGATAACAATGGTAAGCAAACACATACTGATGCCAAACCAACAGTTGCTTGGGACAAAGACGACCCAAAGGCGCGGTATCAGCTATTGGCGCTGTATCGGCAGATTTGTCAGCACTATGCATTGGCGTGTCAGCGTAACTACAGCCCCTTATTAACAGAGCAGCTACACGAACGAGTGATGATAGGCTATCGTTTGATTCATCATAGCAAAAGGCGCTATGGCGGACGTTTTTTGGAATTTGTATTGATTACTTTTCCCAATGAGGTGCGCCATCATTATCGCTTATTTTGGTTGGCATTTGCGTTGTTTTATGTGCCGTTTTTTGTGATGTTGGTGGCGTGTTTATTAAACAATGAGCTGATTTATAGTGTTATGAGCTATGAGCAAGTTGCGATGATGGAGGCGATGTATGACCCAAATAATGGACATATTGGGCGTGATGCCAGCCGTGCTAGCGATACTGATTTAATGATGTTTGGACATTATGTCAATAATAATATTGGCATTGATTTTAAAATATATGCGATGGGGATTTTTTTTGGCATTGGGACGGCGTTTGTCACATTATATAATGGGGTGGTGATTGGGGCGGTAGCAGGGCATTTGACAGGGCTTGGGTTTGAACAGACCTTTTGGTCGTTTGTGGTTGGGCATGGTTCCTTTGAATTGACCGCCATTGTCATTTCAGCGGCGGCAGGATTGCGCTTGGCAACACCACTGATTGCGCCTGCACCGTTTGGTCGTAAAGATGCCTTTTTGGTAGCAGGCAAGCAAAGTATTCAGCTATTGCTTGGAGCGGCTTTGATGACGTTTGTGGCGGCATTTATTGAAGCATTTTGGTCATCATCTACCGTCATTCCAAATGCTGTCAAGTATGGCGTTGCAGCCATTTTGTGGCTATTTGTGGGGTGGTATTTGCTTTTTTGTGGCAAGGCAAAAAACAGCTAGGATACGATATGCAATTAGATAAACTCACCGTCAATATTCGCCCTATTGCCCCTGCCGAAGCGGTGGATTTGGGTTTGGCGGTGGCACAAGCGTGGTTTTGGTCATTGTGGGGGCTGGGTGTTTATTATTTGCGTTACTTGTTGGTGGGTGTGGCATTGGTGGTGCTGTGGGCAATTTGGGCGCAGCGGTTTTCTTTGACGCTCTTGTTGTCTTTGCTGTTGCTGATTAAGGTGGGCAAGCTTTATGCTGAACAAGGCGTGCTTTTGTTTTTGAGCCAAAAATTGTTTGATGAAAAGCTTGCCCCTGCACAGTTTCGTGCACAAACCCAATTGTCTATCAGTGCATTCATGTCCATGATTTTTCGGTTTATGAGTTCTCTGCGTATCATGTCTATGGCGGTGCGATTGCTTGAGGGGCAAACAGGTCGGGCAGCAAAGATGCGCTTGTCTGTGCTTGGCAGACAAAGCAGTAGTGCGCTGTTTGGTCATGCCTTGGTGTGTTGGCTACTTGAGGGTATTTTAACCATTGCGATGGTTTCTTTTTTGGCAACCATAGGCGCTACTCCAGTAGGAGAGGGCGTGCTAGATAATTGGATGTCTGCTTATAATGAGGAAAATTACGGCTGGGCTGCAGGATTGGTTGTATTGGTCTATGCAGTCGTGGTGAGTATGTTGTTGCCTTTTTTTGTGGCAGGGGGATTTTGTGTATATCTGTGTCGGCGTAGCTTATTAGAGGCATGGGATGTGGAGCTTACTTTTCGCAAAATCGCACAGAGGTTTTTTGATAGGCAACATCAAGCACCTCGAGATGGGGGTGAGCGCTAATATGAGCACGCTAACCGTTTTTAAGATTTGTCTGTGTCTTTTGTGGGGTGCATCAAGTGTGGGCTTTGTTGTGAGCGCCTCTGCCAACACATCCTCTCAAATCCCAAATGCCACCACAGAGAGCGTGATACCACACTCATCAAAAGTGGATGAGTTTAATCAGAACGTTCAGCAAGTGCTACAAGGTAAAGACTATAGCATCACTACAGAACATAGTGAGTGGGTGGCATCAGCAAATACTGGCACTAATACCAAATCAAACAGTTGGTGGATGGATTGGTTTTTGCGCTTATATACCTATCTCTCCAAGGTAAGTCCTGTTCTTGGTGTGATTTTGAAGGCGGTGCTACTGCTACTTTTGTTGGCGGCGATTTTATGGATGATGAGGTATCGTCACTATGTCATAGAGATGGTAAGTAGGTTGCAATCAAAAAAAAGCACACCTGTACCTGTGTTTATCAAATCAACTCCTGCTACTTTTGCCAAATTGCCCAGTCATGAAAGTTTGGCAGGCGTGATTGAGGCATTGCTTGATAAAGGTGCTTATTTGCAGGCGCTGTCTTTGTTGTATCAAGGTAGCTTGCGCGCGATGAAAGTGCAGCACCATCTACCCATTAATCAAAGTGAAACAGAGGCTCAATGTCAGTGGTTGCTCAAAAATGCCAAGCATCACACACAGGCGGAATTGGCATTTTTTGATACGTTAGTACAGTCATGGCAACAAGCTGCCTATGGCAAGCGCCTACCTAGCCACAACATCAAAGCAGAGCTTAAACAAATGCTAGAGCGCTGGCGTCAATTATACCCAAGCTTGCCACAAGGAGAGCGCTATGACTAAGAGTCAGCGATGGTGGCTGATTGGTGGCGTACTTGTCATGGTGGTTGTGGTGTTGATGGTCGGGTGGTATGCCAATACGCGTCAAAAGGTGACTTATACTCAATATCAAGCAGTCAGTGAGAGTTTCAAAAACCCGTATTATGCAGCGATGTTGCTACTAGAGAAAGACAAATCAGCAACCTACCTACAAGGGTTGGCAGCAGACGAGCAGATGCAGTTTTTGTGGCAGACACCAGAAGATGCCAAACAGCATATGGTCATGCTAAACGATGCTCAAGCAGTAACAGATGTGCCACAGATTTTGGCATGGGTGCGTGCAGGTGGGCATTTGGTGGTGTATAGTGACTATGTCATGTATCCTGATACATTAGGTCAGGTAGATGACGCGACACTGGCAGATTATGCAGAGCATGAAAATCCTGTGATTACAGCTTTGGGGGTGCGCCATCTATCTTTGCCTATGACAGATAGGGTGGAAAGAGGACTGCAATCTCAACTGGACTATGGTTATACGCCCATAAAATTGCCCACAGGCGACATCATTGTGGTCAATGGGCATCAAGAAAGCTGGCTAGATGACAGTCAGGTGTATCAAATACACCCTGATGCACGCCCTGTGGCTGATTATCGTGTGGTATGGAAAGATATGCCTGCTGCGGATATTAAGACAAATCTTGCTGAATTAAATACGTCACAGCGTCAAGCATTAACAACATTTGTCAATGCCAATCCGACCTATTTTCAGCCCAATCAAATTATGCTAGATATGTATTTGGGAGAGGGGCGCATCACTGTGATAAGTGACCCAAAACTCTTTACCAATCCTTATATTGACAATGAATCAGCAAAAGCTGCAGCCATTACTCCCCAATCTGCATCACCCAAGCCATCATCACGTTTGTGGCACCTGTTAAGTGACAATGGCATTAGTCGCTATGAGAGCAACCTCCTAAAAGGCAAAGGGGTATTTTATGATAATATTGCCCAAGCAGACAATGCATATTTGCTAACTTATTTATCAAGTCAAAAAGAGTATTTATGGTTTATTGTCCAAGCAGATAAACCCAATTTATTGGTATTGATATGGCGGTATATGCCTTGGTTTTTGGTGGCATTGGTGACAGCATTAGTGGCGATATTGTTGTCATTGCCAAGGCAGTTTGGGCGAGTGCAGACCTATCAAGATGACAGTGCTCAAAATTTATTAACCTATCTATCCTCCACAGCTGACTATCTATGGGCAAGCGATGAACATCAGGCGCAAGTTGCACTCAATAGACGGCGTTTGCTAGAAAAAATCAAAGCACGCTTACCTAGATTATCTCAACTTGATGAGCAAGCCTCTTGCCAGTATATTGCTGATGATTGTGCCCTAACGCCAGCACAAGTTTATCAGGCGCTATATGCAACATGGCAAAGTGAGGCAGACTTTTTGAGGGTAACGCAAGCATTTGCAGAGCTTGGTCGTTATTATGACAAAGCCAGTCATCTATAAAAGCTTCGTTGATATGATTGTAATAGTGTCAACTAAGTGAATTTATGTGCTTTGATACAAAGAATGAACGCTTTGCTATAAGCAACCACAACAAAATAACACACTAAAGGAGTGCTGATATGCACAATGCTTCACAAACAACCGCTTGGGACATCAAAGAAACAACAGAAAATGTAAAGTCATCAACACAAGCTAAGCCCATAAGTGCCTACATTCCCCAAGCAGTCGCCGACCTTCAAGCGCTACGCACCCAAGTGGGACGAGCGGTAATTGGGCAATCGGCAGTGATTGACAAGCTGATTATTTGTTTGTTGGCAGGCGGTCACGTTTTGTTAGAAGGGGTGCCTGGGCTTGGTAAGACGCTGCTTGTTAAGGCATTGGCGCGTGCGATGACAGGGCAATTTGGGCGCATTCAGTTTACGCCTGATTTGATGCCATCAGATGTGGTGGGACATACTTTGTATGATATGCAAACAGGGCAGTGGAAAACGCGCAAAGGAGCGGTATTTTGTCATTTGTTGTTGGCAGATGAAATCAATCGCGCCCCCGCCAAAACACAATCAGCATTGCTTGAAGTCATGCAAGAGCAGCAAGTGACCATTGAGGGGGTGACGCACGCCATGCCCAAGCCGTTTTTGTGTATTGCAACCCAAAACCCTATTGAGCAAGAAGGTACATATCCATTACCAGAAGCGCAACTTGACCGTTTTTTGATGAATGTGTTTATGGAATATCCTAGCGCTGCTGACGAAAAAACCATGTTATTGGCACAAACAACAGGGCGAGTGGGTGATAAATTGGATTTGTCAGCGGTGCAAGCGGTATTATCCCCTGAACGACTGCTGCAATTGCAACAGCTCACAGCCTTTGTGCGTGTAGATGATAGGGTGGTGCAGTACGCGCTAGACATTGTCCGCTTAAGCCGTGATTTTGCAGGCATTGAAATGGGAGCAGGCAGTCGTGCTGGTATGGCGCTGATTCGTGCAGGCAAGGGGTCGGCATTGATGGCAGGACGCGAGTATGTGGTGCCAGATGATATTCGTGCGGTAGCAGTGGATGTGTTGCGCCATCGCATTCGCTTGACGGCAGATTTCATGATTGATGGCTATCAGACCTCACAGATGATTGATAGTCTCTTGTCAGCCGTCAATGCGCCAAGAACATAGAGGGGGTGATCATGACATCAAGTCAAGCGCTCAAACGTCAAAAAAAATCCTTTGGCACCCTATTATCTACTTACTTACCAAGGCTAAGTGAGCGCGGATTGGTGTGGGTGCTTGGGTGGGCGAGTGTGATGTCAGTGCTTAGCTTGCTGCAAGTGCTCATGGCGTATCAGCGCTGGGAGGGTGGCGACATCATTACTTGGGTGCTTGTAGGGCTTGCGATATTGATGGCGGCAGCGGTGCTGATTGAGTTAGGCGGTCTTTGGTATTTGGTTACAACGGCATTTTTAGATAGGCTTTATGTAGAGCGCAAGCTCAATCATAATTTACCTGTCAATAAAGCCTCAACAGTACAGATTATTTTGGCAAATCATAGCGAGATCATTCCTGCCAATTGGCTGCAACTGGCGGTGATGGATGTGGTGCCTGCCTCATGCCATATTGAAAACTTACCACAATGGATAGCAGCCTCTTTGTTAAAGACTGACCAAGCTGATACGGTAAACAAAACAGGCGTATTGCTTGACTATGCCCTAACGCCAACACGGCGAGGGTTGGGGCAGTTTGATGGGGTACATTTGTGCTTGCAAGGCAGATTTGGTTGGTGGCAGCTACAGTATTGCATACCAGAAAGTCAGGTGCTAGGCAGTCATGAAGTGCGCATTTTTGCAGATTTTAAGACGGTTTTGTCAGGCAATTTATTTGCCCATGCCCAAAAAAGCGCCATTGATGGTGGTCATATACGCCGCCGCCGCGGACAAGGGCAGGACTTTTATCAGATTCGTGGATATAGCGAGGGGGATAGCATACGCCATATTGATTGGCGCGCCACTTCTCGTTTGGGTCGTTTGATGACCAAAGAGTATCAAGACGAGCAAGAGCAAGAAATTTTATTTTTGCTAGATTGCTCACAGCAGATGCGCCATGAGCGCTTGGTGGAAGTTGAAGGTAGGCAAGGAGTATATAGTCATTTGGACACCGTGCTCAATGCCATGTTATTGATTGCAAATAGTGCCAACCAACAAGGCGATGCAACGGGATTTGTGAGTTTTTCGGGTATCAATGATAAAATTGCTCCTGCCAAAAAAGGAGCGGGGCTGATAAATTATTTGCTTAATCAAAGCTTTGATATTCACGCCTCTATGCATATGCCTGATTATATTGCAGCGGCGCGAATAGCGTTAATGCTACAAAAAAAGCGGTCTTTGATTATTTTATTGACCAGTACACGCACAGAAGAATTTGATGAATTAATAAGTGCGGTAAATTTATTGCGTGCCAAACATTTGGTTATTGTGGCAAACATCTACGAGCAGGATTTGTTTGATAGGGTGTATGGCAAGCCTCCTAGCACAGGAACTCAAGCCAAGCTCTATCACAGTGTCAAAGAACACCTCAATTGCCAGCAACAACTCAACTCTAGATTGTCTGCTATGGCGCATGTTTATCCTATTTGGTGTACACCTGATACCCTACCAACCATGTTATTGCATGGGTATTTTGCCATCAAACGCGCACAAAAATTTTAATTATCATAAAAATAAGTTGCAATCTAAAAAATATGGCGTATAATAGCAGTCCTTAACACCTTAGGCGATTGGCTCAATTGGTAGAGCATCGGTCTCCAAAACCGAGGGTTGGGGGTTCGAGTCCCTCATCGCCTGCCATCTTTAGGGATTTAATAGATCCTTCTTCCCTGTTAATTGTGTAAAACACAAGGTTGATGTCGCTCTTTTGGGCGACATTTGCGTACAAGGCGATTTTTTCATGAGCAACCAAAATAATCTTGAAGACAAATTGGCACAAGCAAAAGCACAAGCAAAACAGATGCTAAATGCAAATAAGCCTGTGGTTGTTTCTCAAGAAAGTGTGGTAGAAGTTGCCAAAAAGCGCTCCCCAAAAGATATCACCCTGTGGTTATTGGCAATCATTGCTTTGATTGGCACTACATTGGTTGGTGAGTATTTGGGTGGTGTTTGGGCGCCTGCCAATAATACTTGGGTGCGCATTGGCATTATGGTGGGGTTGGTGGTTTTTGCCTTGATATGCCTGGCATTAACCAATCAAGGGAGTGCCTTTAAGACCTTATTAAAAGATGCAGGCATTGAGCTGCGTCGCATTACTTGGCCGTCCAAACAAGAAACAACCACCTATACATGGCAGGTGATTGTCGTGACTATTTTGGCGGGCATTTTGGTTTGGTTGTTGGATACATTTTTTAAATATGTGGTTGGTTTTATATTGGGGTAATTATGAGTAAGCGTTGGTATATCATTCAAGCATTTTCAGGTTACGAAAAACAAGTTCAGCGCTCTTTGATTGAGCGCATTAATCGTAGTGAATTTGCTGAATTTTTTGGTGATGTGTTGGTACCTACCGAAGAAGTGGTAGAGATGAAAGATGGCAAGAAGCGCACCACCGAACGCAAATTATTCCCTGGTTATGTACTCATTGAAATGGAAATGAAAGATGAGACATGGCACATTGTAAAAAACTGCCCTAATATCAATGGCTTTATCGGTGGTACTCCTGAAAACCCAGCACCCATCACCAAAGTTGAAGCTGACCGCATCTTAAATCGTATCAACCAAGGGGCAGAAGCACCAAGACCAAAAACCTTATTTGAGCCAGGTGAAGAAGTGTTGGTGGTTGATGGTCCGTTTACTGATTTTAGAGGCTTGGTTGAAAAAGTGGATTACGAAAAATCCAAATTACATCTAACTGTTAGCGTCTTTAACCGCCCAACTCCTGTTGAATTAGAATTTGACAAAGTTGAAAAGTTAAGCTAAAATTGCGCCTTTTGTTGAGCTATGGTATCTCAATAAAAGACATTGTTATCACGGGGAGCTAATCATTTAGCGTCTTACCCATTATAGGAGAACTCTTATGGCAAAGAAGATTGATGGTTACATCAAACTACAAGTGCCTGCTGGTAAAGCAAACCCATCACCACCTATTGGTCCTGCACTAGGTCAAAAAGGTGTGAACATTATGGCGTTCTGTAAAGAATTTAACGCCGCCTCTGCCAATATGGAACCAGGCTTGCCTGTTCCTGTTGTTATTACAGTATATAATGACAAGTCGTTTACCTTTATCATGAAATCACCACCTGCTGCAGTACTACTGCGTAAAGCAGCGGGTATTGCTAAAGGTTCAAGCACGCCTAATAGCAATAAAGTAGGTAAGGTCACTCGTGAGCAACTTGAAGAGATTGCAAAAACCAAAAATGCTGACCTAACTGGTGCCGACCTTGAAGCGCAAGTGCGTACGATTGCAGGTACAGCGCGTTCAATGGGTATTACTGTGGAGGGTCTATAATGGCTAAGCTAACCAAACGTCAAAAATTAATTAATGAGCGTGTGGACAGCACTAAGTTATACACGCTGGCTGAAGCAGTAGCAATTTTAAATGATCTACCTGCTGCCAAATTCCAAGAGTCTATTGACATTGCCATTAATCTAGGTGTTGATCCTCGTAAATCTGACCAAGTTGTCCGTGGCGCAACCAACCTACCTGCAGGTACAGGCAAAACCAAGCGCGTAGCAGTGTTTGCACAAGGCGCAGCAGCTGATGCCGCCAAAGAAGCAGGTGCTGATGTGGTAGGCTTTGAAGACCTAGCGGACAGCATCAAAGCAGGTAATTTAGACTTTGATGTGGTGATTGCCTCTCCAGATGCAATGCGTGTGGTAGGTCAATTAGGTACTATCTTGGGTCCTCGTGGCTTGATGCCAAACCCAAAAGTAGGTACAGTGACCGCTGATGTTGCAACTGCTGTCAAAAATACCAAAGCAGGTCAGGCGCAATATCGTGTTGATAAAGCAGGTATTATTCACGCTTCTATTGGTCGCATTGGTTTTACTGCAGAACAAATTGAGCAAAACGCAACAGCGCTATTGACTGACTTAAAGCGTGCTAAACCAGCTACTTCAAAAGGTATTTATATCAAAAAAATTACCTTATCCAGCACCATGGGACCTGGCATTGCCATTGACCCTGTGCCACATCGTAATAACTAATATTGGCATAGAATCACTATGCTTGATACCTCATCTATGGGGTGGGGTATCAAAACAAATAAATTAGGTCAGCACACGGGTTGTGCTGTCTAAGACCGTAGGTAGCGCTGCTATAATCTTAATCAAGAACCTACGCAGACGGTAACTAAAAGTCACCGTATTTTGGTGCAAACATATCCAACTATGTTTGTGAAATTCGCTTATCACCTAGGTAGGTGATAACTATGGAGACAACCCATGGCATTAAATCTTCAAGACAAACAAGCAATTGTTGCTGAAGTAAATGAAGCTGCCAAAGGTGCCCTATCTGCTGTTGTTGCTGACTCGCGCGGCGTAACAGTTGCGAAAATGACCGAACTTCGTAAAGCTGCTCGTGAGGCAGGTGTTGAGATGCGTATTGTGCGTAATACCTTATTGCGCCGTGCTCTAAAAGACACTGACTATGAGTGCATGACTGACGTTTTTGTTGGTCCTACGTTGATTGCTTTTTCTAATGAACATCCAGGTGCAGCCGCACGTTTGTTTAAAGAGTTTGCAAAAACCAACGACAAGTTCGAAATTAAGGGTGCTGCCTTTGAAGGCGAATTTATTGATGCAAAATCCATTGATAAACTTGCAACACTACCAACTTACGACGAAGCGATTGCACGTTTGATGGGCACCATGAAAGAAGCAGCAGCTGGCAAATTGGCTCGTACCTTGGCAGCGTTGCGTGATAAATTGGAAGCTGAAGCAGCTTAATTTTTGGCTTTATTTATTTTCATTTATTTAATTAGGAATAATTGCTATGTCATTGACTAATGAACAAATCTTAGACGCCATCGCCGCAAAATCAGTGATGGAAATTGTTGAGCTAATCAGCGCAATGGAAGAAAAATTTGGTGTATCAGCCGCTGCATTAGCTGCTGCTCCTGCCGCTGCTGGCGATGCTCCTGCTGCTGAAGAAAAAGATGACTTTAACGTTGTTCTAACTTCTGCTGGCGACAAGAAAGTAGGCGTAATTAAAGTGGTACGTGAAATCACTGGTCTAGGTCTAAAAGAAGCTAAAGACCTAGTAGAAGGCGCGCCTCAAAATGTTAAAGAAGGCGTTTCTAAAGCTGAAGCTGAAGAGCTTAAGAAAAAGCTTGAAGAAGCTGGTGCTTCTGTGGAACTTAAATAATTTTAGTAAGCCACATCGTATAAGGCATTTATGCCTTAATCTCAAAAAAGCCATCGTTGCCTCTTGCAATGGTGGCTTTTTTTTATTATAATGCGTCATTTGACCTTTTGTGTAGCGAAATTGGCAAGCATCTGCTTATTTTGTCAAAGTCAATCATAGATACACACATTGCAAAAAGGACAATTGCGCTTTATGCAGCAACCATACCAATCAACTTAAAACCGTCGCTAAATGCCTTGGGCGTTTGGCGTTTTGTCGTGTTTATTGATTTTGTCCGCTATCATTGTTTTTTTATTGTTCAGGTCACTAAATTGTGATATTGAGCAGGGTTATTGTAAGGAATTTTATGGCATATTCTTATACTGAAAAAAAGCGTATTCGCAAAAGTTTTTCTAGACTTCCTAATGTGATGGATGTGCCGTATTTGCTCGCCATCCAGATGGATTCTTATAAAGATTTTTTGCAACAAGAAAAAAAGCCAAAAGCACGTCGTAATGTGGGGTTGCAAGCAGCATTTTCATCCATCTTTCCCATTGAAAGCGCCAATGGGGGTGCTGAACTACAATTTGTGGAATATTATTTGGGTGAGCCTGAGTTTGATGAGCGTGAATGTATCATGCGTGGCTCCACTTTTGCCGCGCCCTTGCGTGTCAAAATTCGCTTGATTGTCAAAGACAAAGACCATAAAGATAAAAACTCAAAAGCTGCCATCAAAGACATTCGCGAGCAGTCTGTGTATATGGGTGAAATCCCGTTGATGACTGATAATGGTACATTTATTATTAATGGAACAGAGCGTGTGATTGTATCGCAGCTTCACCGTTCTCCAGGGGTGTTTTTTGACCATGATAAAGGCAAGTCTCACTCTAGTGGTAAGGTTTTGTATAATGCACGTATCATTCCTTATCGTGGGTCTTGGTTGGATTTTGAATTTGATGTCAAAGACTTGGTGTTCGCGCGTATTGACCGCCGTCGCAAGCTATTGGCGACCATTATTTTGCGCGCCATTGGTATGACAACAGGTGAAATTTTATCCACCTTCTTTGAAACTGTCAGCATTTACAAGGGTAGTGAGCAGTTTGAAATTGAGCTAGTGCCAGAGCGCTTGCAAGGCGAGTTGGCGCAATTTGACATTGTAGATAAGACGGGTAAGGTGCTTGTAGAGCAAGGTAAACGTATTAACAATCGCCGTATCAAGGAAATTGAGGCGGCGGGTCTCACCAAGCTGTCTGTGCCTGATGAATATTTGTATGAGCGTGTATTGGCAACAGATGTGGTGGTAGATGGTACCATCATTGCGCGCGCCAATACGGTGATTGACCATGAAACCTTGGTTAAATTGGCAGGTGCTGACATTCAAGAATTTAGCATTTTATTTACCAATGACATTGACCACGGCTCATATATTGCCGATACGTTGCGTGCAGATACGGTGTTGACGCGTGAAGAAGCGTTAATTGAAATTTATAAGGTGATGCGTCCTGGCGAGCCACCCACCATTGAAACCGCTGAAAAATTATTTGAAAGCATGTTCTTTAGTCAAGAACGTTATGATTTGTCCAATGTCGGTCGTATGAAATTTAACCGCCGCTTGGGGCGTGAGTTTGTGGATACGGATGATATTGAGATTCAACGTGAGCAAGGCGTACTCTCCAAAGAAGACATTGTTGATGTTTTAAAAGAATTGATTGAAATTCGTGATGGTCGCAGCAGTGTGGATGATATTGACCACTTAGGAAACCGTCGCATTCGTTCGGTGGGTGAAATGACTGAAAATCAATTCCGTATCGGTCTTGCCCGCGTTGAGCGCGCAGTCAAAGAGCGCTTGATGATTGCTGAAACAGACAGTCTGTCGCCACAAGATTTGATTAATTCAAAGCCTGTGGCAGCCTCCATTAAAGAATTTTTTGGATCAAGTCAGTTGTCGCAATTTATGGATCAAAACAACCCCTTGTCTGAAATCACTCATAAACGCCGTGTGTCAGCATTGGGTCCTGGCGGCTTGACGCGCGAACGCGCAGGCTTTGAGGTGCGTGACGTACATCAAACGCATTATGGGCGCGTTTGCCCTATTGAAACACCCGAAGGTCCAAACATTGGTTTGATTAACTCATTGGCGGTCTATGCCAAAACCAACAGCTTCGGCTTTTTGGAAACGCCTTATCGTCGCGTCATTGATGGTAAGGTGACGGATGACATTGAATATATGTCTGCCATTGAAGAGGTCGGTGCGGTGATTGCACAAGCGGACTCTCCTATGAATGAGCAAGGCGAGCTGACCGATGAGATGGTGAGTGTGCGTTACAATGGCGAGTTTGTGCGTATGAGCGCAGATAAGGTAACGCATATGGACGTATCGCCCCGTCAGGTGGTGTCGGTAGCGGCAAGTTTGATTCCATTTTTGGAGCATGACGATGCTAACCGTGCTTTGATGGGCTCAAACATGCAACGCCAAGCCGTACCAACTTTGCGCAGTGATAAACCACTGGTGGGTACAGGTATGGAGCGCCATGTAGCACGCGATAGTGGCGTGTGCGTGGTTGCTAAGCGTGGTGGTGTGATTGAGCAGGTGGATGCCAGTCGTATTGTAGTACGTGTTAATGAAAATGAAATGACGGCAGGTGAGGCAGGGATTGATATTTACAATCTCATTAAATATACCCGCTCAAACCAAAACACCTGTATCAATCAACAAGTGATTGTGAACTTGGGTGATGAAATTGCGCGCGGCGATATTTTGGCGGATGGTCCTTCTACCGACTTAGGTGAGTTGGCGCTTGGTCAAAATATGCGTGTGGCATTTATGCCTTGGAATGGATATAACTTTGAAGACTCTATTTTGTTGTCTGAACGTGTGGTGCAAGAAGACCGCTTTACCACCATTCACATTCAAGAATTAACCTGTGTGGCGCGCGATACCAAATTAGGACCTGAAGAAATTACAGGTGATATTCCTAACGTGGGTGAGGCAGCGCTTGCCAATCTTGACGAAGCGGGTATTGTGTATATTGGCGCAGAAGTAGAAACAGGTGATATTTTGGTGGGCAAAGTGACACCAAAAGGCGAAAGCCAATTAACTCCTGAAGAAAAGCTATTGCGTGCTATCTTTGGTGAAAAAGCAGCTGACGTTAAAGACACATCGTTGCGCGTGCCTTCTTCTACCAAGGGTACGGTCATTGATGTACAAGTCTTTACCCGTGATGGCGTAGAAAAAGACAGTCGTGCTAAATCCATTGAAAAAGCACAGCTTGACAGCTATCGCAAAGACTTAAAAGAAGAGTTGAAAATCTTTGAAGATGCCGCGCGTGGACGTATTGTAAGCTTGCTGACAGGTCAAAAGGTTTCTGGTGGGGCAGGCTTTAAGGCGGGCGTTGTATTGACCGCTGAGATGATGGCAGATTTAAGTTTAGAGAGTTTATTGGATATTCAACCTGCCGAAGAAGAAGTGTTTGAGCGCCTAACACAAATCAATGAATTCCTAAAAGAAAAGCGTACACAAATTGATGATAAATTTGCCGAGAAAAAACGCAAATTGACCGCTGGCGATGATTTGGCACATGGCGTGCAAAAAATTGTCAAAGTATATTTGGCAGTCAAGCGCCGTATCCAACCTGGTGATAAAATGGCGGGTCGCCATGGGAACAAAGGGGTGGTTTCACGC
>JBHBMT010000128.1:0-33517 GCA_041773075.1 Moraxella sp. | reverse complement strand
TGGTTATAAGCCTGTACAAGAAGCCAAGCAAGCATTGTCTTTGGAATTTAGACGTGAAGCACTGATTGAGCAGTTTACCAACAACCCTGAACGCGCTATGCAACTGTATGGGCATTTGCTTGAAAGTGTGGGGTATGGGGGGAGCTTTATATAAAATTGTCATAAGTTGAGTTTTTAAGGAGTTTTCATGAAAAAATTTTTGATTATCCCATTTGCATTGTTGGTATGTAGTACTGCTTACGCCTCAAATCCACCCCCTGTCATTACAACGGCAGAGGAAGCAGAATGGATTATCACAAGCTACCTGAATGACCGCTTTCTTAATCCAAATTACAGCGACAAAGATAGATTTGATTTAGGCTTAGATGACCCTGTTTCCAAAGAACATGGCTATACTGGCGCGCCTTTTGTTTGTACAGTTACATCAGTGATTGATGGTGATAGTTTTACTTGCCTAGATGAACACACAGGTGAGGAAAAAACTGTCAATATCCGCGGACTGTCTGCCCCCTCAAAAGGCACTCCCCAAGGGTTTCATTCTTATTCTATGTTAAGAAATATACTCCCACCATCTCCTGTACCTTGTGCTGCTTATGTCTATAATCATAAAAAAGATGAAAAAGGGCATTATGAGGGATTTGTGATTCGTTTTTTGCCACCCTCAATCACAGGACAGCGCAACAACTATGGTTTTGTTAATGTTGTGAATTATATGTTAGATGAGGGTCTTGCACAGCCAGTAGGTAAAACAACGTGCTCTAAAGGGTCAAGTTGCATAGCTTTACAACGACCTGCAAGACCACATCCCATTGGGTCTGCGCGTATATTGGATTTTTAAGGGCGCAAGGGTGCGATTAGGGCATCATGACACTTTATAACACTAATTATCATTTGGCAATCATTTAGAAAAAACATAGCATTTTTACATTAAAACTGGCTAACTGTAGGATAAAATAAATCAATATTTTGTCAAAATAAATACAGGCATTCAAGCAGCAGTTTGTTTTTTAGTATTAATCTAATTTTTGATAAATGGAAGTTTAAACAATTCTTTGTTTTTAATAACTCTATATTTTTATGGACTAAGTCTTTTAAGTACTTTTTAATACCAAGAAGCTGATAGGACGTTAGATTTATAAAAAAATATTGATTTTTTATATAATTATCCTATAATAACAATGTTACATAATTTTGTGACTTAAATTGCGGTTGAATCGCTTGGACCTTCAATTGCAAGGCGCAAAAGCGCTTATTATGCGGTTTGGGCGTTGAGGTAGAACCCAAGTCAAGAATAAAGTCATTTGTTTTTGATAGCACACAAATTTGGTAGTTTCCAAGAACAATACTGGATTTGTGCTTTAGCCTTATTAAAGCCTTAAGAGTTTTTCTTAAGGCTTTTTTCATGCCTGTTATTTGGGTTTGTACAAGATGGAGTGATGTTATGCCAATCTTGTTTTTTAAAATAATTAATTTATAATTATAATAACATTAATTTATTATTAAAACTATAAAACAGCAACCATCAAAACAAAAAAACTTGATGTCAAAATGATATGGAAATAAGCTATATAAGAATAATAATTTAAGGGGCTGAAGTAGATTAGCATTCATGTTATACTAAAAATATGAAGCTAACTCGTTGTAAATTAACAAAATCTAAGCAAAGAAAATTACTTGAATTTTTTATTGCCGAAGTTACTGCTAGAACAGCAGCTGACTTGATGGGCATACAAGCGAATACAGCCATATTATTTTACCATAAAGTTCGTCTTGTGATAGACTATCATTTAAGTTTAAAAGCCAAAGAACTCTTTGATGGTGAAATTGAACTTGATGAAAGCTATTTTGGTGGTAAGCGTAAAGGCAAGCGTGGTCGTGGGGCGGGTGGTAAAACTGCTGTATTTGGTATTTTAAAACGCAATGGCAAGGTTTATACTATTGTTGTAAAGGACACTAAGCAAGAAACACTCATGCCTATTATTACCAGTAAAATCAAGCCAGACAGTGTTGTTTATACAGATACTTACCCAAGCTACAATGCTTTAAATGTGAATGACTTTAAACACTTTAGAATCAATCATTCCAAAGAATTTGCTAATAATCACAATCACATTAACGGTATAGAAAATTTTTGGCGACAATCTAAACGCATTCTTGGTAAATATAATGGTATTGATAAAAAACATTTTCATTTGTTTTTAAAAGAATGTGAGTTTAGATTTAACTATGGGGCACCATCTGACAAGCTTAAAATCTTGAGAAAATGGTGTGAAATTTAGGTCTAATCTACGTCAGCCCCTAATTTAAATAATTAACTATTATTTGGACAATCAATAAACCATCTTAAATTACAAAACAAACAAAAAAGATGCTAAACTATACAGCAATAAAAACACTCTGTAATCACCATGACGCTCCTTAAAAATACCCAACATTTTCTTCTTACACCCCTGCACATCAATAACTTAAAGATTAACAACCGATTATGCCTTGCACCGATGGCAGGTGTGACGGACAACCCTTTTCGTAGACTTTGTAAATCCTTTGGTGCAGGGCATGCAGTCAGCGAAATGATTATCGCGGATACAGCTTTGTATGCGCGCAAAAAATCCTTGTACCGAGCTAATTTTGAAGGTGAGATTGCGCCCATTTCAGCACAAATTGCAGGTTCAGAGCCCAAAAAACTTGCTGAAGCTGCTCGTTTTCAGGTGGAAAATGGGGCGCAGATGGTGGATATTAATATGGGTTGTCCTGCCAAAAAAGTATGCAAAAAACTGGCAGGATCGGCATTATTGCAAGATGAAGAGCTTGTCAAACGCCTACTTGAGGCAACTGTAGGAGCGGTTGATGTACCTGTCACCTTAAAAACTCGCTTAGGCTTTGCCAACGGTCAAGAAAATATTTTAACCATTGCTAATATTGCCAAAAACGCAGGCATTGCCGCCATTACCATTCATGGGCGCACGCGTGAGGATTTTTATCATGGGCAAGCGCGTTATGACTTAATAAGACAAGTTAAGCAATCTGTTGATATTCCTGTCATTGTTAATGGGGACATTGATAGTGTGGATAAGGCGCTGGCGGTGCAGGCGCAAACGGGTGCAGATGCTATCATGATAGGCAGGGCGGCGCAAGGGCGACCATGGATTTTTAGAGAGATTCATCATTTTTTGACAACAGGTGAGCGATTGCCTGAACCAACCGTGCCTGAATTGGCAGAAATTGTATTGGCGCATTTAGATGAGCTTTATCATTTTTATGGTGAGTATTCAGGGTGCCGTATTGCGCGCAAACACATCGCTTGGTACACCAGTGGTCTGCCTAATTCCAATGCATTTCGTGAGGCTATGTACCAAGAAGAAACAACGCAGGGTCAATTTCAGGTGGTAAAACAGTTTTTATCTTAAGTTAACTCATTATTATAACGATTATTATGCTTATTAATATTTCACCTCCTAGTCAATCACCACACCCTATTTTGAATTTGGGATTTCGCGTGTTTTTTGTGGGGGCGGCAGTGTTTTCAGTGCTCACTATGGTACTTTGGCATTGGGTGCTACTAGGAAAAACCCCAAGTAATGCACTACCAAGCCCTATGTATTGGCATGGGCACGAGATGGTTTTTGGCTATGCCGTGGCTGTCATTGCAGGATTTTTATTGACTGCTGTCAAAGCGTGGACATCGCTTGCTATGCCTGTGGGGTGGCGCTTATTAGGTATTTTTGTGCCTTGGGCATTGGCACGGCTTGGTTGGGCGGTGATGCCGTTTGTGGAAGGTGTGACAGCCACTATACTTATTATGACACTATCTTTATTGCTGGATACTGTATTTTTGGGCTTAATATGCGCAGTGATAGGCAGTGCCGTTTGGCGCGCTAGACAAAAGCGTCAAGCAGGTGTGGTGGCAATTTTAATTGCATTACTCTGCTGTCAGCTAGGATTTGGGATATCGTCTTTGCTAGGCTTGGAGGCGATAACAAAAATATGCTTGTATGTTGCGCTATTATTGGTCATTGGCATGGTGCTTGTCATTGGGCGCAGAGTGCTACCCTTTTTTATTGAAAAAGGTGTTGGAGCTGATAGCGAAGGTCAGCCAATAGGCACTCAAGTGGCACTCAAAAACTCTATTTGGCTAGATAGGGCGGTTTTTGTCAGTTTTTTTGGGGTCGCGCTAGGTTTGCTGACGGCTATGCCCTTATTGATATCTGTTTCAGCGGTGATTAGTGCCTGTTGTCAGGCATGGCGATTGCTCAATTGGCATCACAAAGGCATTTGGGCAAAGCCATTGCTTTGGTCGCTTTATTTGGCGTTTTGGGGCATGGCGATGAGTTTGGGATTGTTGGCGATATTGCCGTGGACGAGCTACCCTGTCAGTCTTGGCGTGCATAGTTTGGCGCTTTTTGGAATTGGATTGACAACACTGGCGATGATGGCGCGAGTATCGCTTGGGCATACAGGGCGCAATATTCATAAGCCACCCAAAACTGTTGCTATTATCTTTTTGTTGATGATTGCTTGTGCGCTGATTCGGGCAATCTTGCCTATGGCGGTGGAGGATTATTTGCGCCTGATGAGTTGGGCGCAGTTGTGTTGGATAGCAAGCTTTGTGATATTTTTATTTTCTTATTTTAAGATGTTAATTCGCCCTAGAGTAGATGGCATCGCAGGTTAAATTACAATCAAGTCTTACAAAAGCAATGTTAATTCATACACCCATAACCAAGCCTGATGTCAGAGGGCTTACAGCTCTTGCACTACTACTGATAAGGTGCCATCTTTTAAGGTGAGTGCTAGGGTGTCACAGGCATGAACTTGGGTCACACTGTTGATAAGTGCGCCAGATTGAGCATGACGAATCAGTGCATACCCTTTGTCCAAGGTGCGCTTGGGGTGTTGGGTTAGGATTAAGCTTTGATAATGCTTGATTTCTTGACGAGTGTGAGTAAGCAGGCGCACACTATGACTTTTAACGGTGTTTATCATCGCTGATGTTTGGGTGCGCGATTGGGTTAGTTGATATAGGCTTGCTTGGTGAATGCGCATCATCTGATGCGTGGTTTTTTGTTGTTGTGTTTCAAGTAGGGTGTCAGCTTGGCGCTTGATAATGGCTTGGTAGTTTTTGGCGCTTTGCCAAAGTTGCAGCAAATGCGTCATAATTGCAGTAATCACCTTGGAGGGTGTATCAAAGCGAGTATGCGCCACTTCATCCAAAATCACCGTATCGCGCTCATGACCAATTCCCACCCACACAGGCACAGGTGATTCAGCCACCATTGCTGCCAGCTCATAATCATTTAAATATGCCAAATCACCCACCGCG
This sequence comes from Moraxella sp., assembly GCA_041773075.1. Classification (GTDB taxonomy): domain Bacteria; phylum Pseudomonadota; class Gammaproteobacteria; order Pseudomonadales; family Moraxellaceae; genus Moraxella. Next base: position 28,197 of record JBHBMT010000128.1, on the reverse strand, counting down.
CCACCCCCACGAATAATCACCAATAAGTCGGGCAATCCGCCTACAGACCCTGAAAACTCATCAAACGCCTGTGTGATTGCGCTGCGTAGGCTTTTGGGTGCATCATTGCCCTGAAAAGTTGCGTAGGTGTAATGAAATTCACACGCGCCCGCCTGCGCTAATCTGTCAGCCTCTGCACGAAAATCGCCAAGCCCTGCTGCCTTTTCAGGGGCAATCACCAAGACATGACGAATATCAAAGGGTGTGGGTAGACGTTTATTCAAGGTATCTAGCCCCAATTCATGCAACTTTTGGCGCATGGCTTGATAGGCTTGCGCCAATTCTCCTAGGGTATAGCTTGGGTCTATCTGACTGATATTAAAAGAAAATCCATAATTAGTGTGAAAGCTTGCCTTGCCCTTTAATAACACCTTAAGTCCTGCTACCAAAGGATGTCCTGTGGCTTGTGTAAATGCCGTGACAAGGGCTGCTTTGTTTTTCCAAAGTGTCGCCTTACAGCTGGCACTGATACTGCCATAACTGTCTTTTTCTGCCAATTCAAAATAATAATGCCCGCCTTTGCTGTTTATGCTGCGAATTTCTGCCACCACCCACACTTCTTCACAAAAAATTTCATCAATACTAAGCTTAATGGCAGACAAATAAGTACTCAAGGACAAAGGGGTGTTGGTCATAAGGCATATTGTTGCTAAAAATTTATATTCTACCATGTTTTTAGAAAATAGGGCATATCAATGCTGATTTAAATATAATAAAATTTACTAATATTTTTAAAAAATAATTAACCATAAAACAACATCCCTTGGGCAGTTGAGATATCCAATCCCTAATGTTATTTATAAAAAAAACCAATCACCCTACAAGTAAATGTAGGTTGTAAAGTAGGGTGATTTACGGTATCTTAATGGCAATATTTTGTAAACAATTGTGATGACCAACAAGTTAGCCAAAGTCAAAAAGCGGATATCAAGATGTTTTTGAGTCGTGCTATGGTGCTTTTGCTTGCTTTTTGTCATGACAATATTTTTTTAATGGAATGAAACAATGACGCAACTTACTTTGGCGCCAAGCGCAATTACTGACATTACAAACATTGCTAGTGGATATATTAGTTCAAACAAACACATCTTTGAGCAATTTGTACAAGCTTACTATCATCACCTACCTCAAGCAGTAGCCGAAAAAATCCCAGAGGCATCTTTGGCAGGTATTGCCCTACATCATTTTACCCTGCTCAAACAACACAATGGCAGCGTACCAAAACTTGCAGTATTTAACCCAGAACCAGAATCGCACCATTTTCACAGCCATCATACACTGATTCAATTGGTGGCGACCAATCGTCCTTTTTTGATAGATACCTTGATGATGGGACTAGAAGAACAAGGGCTGACCGTCCATCGTTTTTATAACACCATCTTGGAGGTAGAGGGGGTGGGTGAGGACATCAGCAGCGTTCGTCACGCCCAAGAAAGTATTTCAGGTAGCCCAAGTCATATCGTTTTATTGCATTGCGAGATTGATTTACAAGATGAAAGCGCCTTGCCTGCCATTCATGAGGCATTATTAGATAAGCTAAATAGTTTAGATATTATTATTAATGATTGGCAAGCTATGAAAGATAAGCTTGCCACAGTTCAGCAAGAAATTGTAAATACACCCCTGCCGACCGATCACCACAGCAAAGAAGAAGTGCTTGACTTTTTGGAGTGGATTGGCGATCACAATTTTATTTTTATGGGCTTTAGAGAGTATCGCTTTGGCAAAGGTGATGAGCTTGAGTTATATTCAGTGGGCAATTCGGGGCTTGGGGTGTTGCGCGGTCAAGAAACCGATACCCGTTCAGAAAGCTTTCATCGCTTACCCAATGAATTAAAACAACTGTTAATTCGCCCACAAGCCATTTTGCTGTCTAAATCAGGGCATATTGCTCCTATTCATCGTCCTGTGTATATGGACTTTTTGGGTATTCAAAAATTTGACAAAGAAGGCAAAGTTATTGGCGAATATCGCTTTTTGGGTTTATTAACCTCACGCGCTTATCAAACTTCAGTCACGCAAATCCCCATGCTACGCGAAAAATCCCAAGGCGTTCTAGCGCGCGCAGGATTGGTCAAAAATGGTCATGCCTACAATAAGATGGTGCATATTATCAATACCTTGCCTCGCGATGACTTGTTTCAGGCAACCATTGATGAGCTTGCACCGATTGTCTCGGGCATTGCCAATTTGCAAGACAAAAACGAATTACGTTTGTTTACGCGTACTGACCATTATCAACGCTTTGTGTCTTGCTTTGTTTATATTCCACGTCATAAATTTGACACCGATTTACGCATCAAAATCCAAGAAATCTTGGTAGAGGCATTTGGAGGCGTGTCTTCAGGGTTTACTACTGATTTTAATGAATTGCACCATGCGCGCGTTCATATCCATGTGCGCACCATTCCAGGGCAAGTCAAGGCAGTTGATGTCAAAGCATTAGAAGAGCGTCTTACCAAGCTGATGCAAGATTGGTCTGATGATTATCTAAAAGCACTCACCCAAGCTTTGGGCGAAACCAAAGCCAATCAGCTTGCCCGTGACTATCTGCCTTTTATGCCAGCAGCCTATCGCGAGCGTTTTAATGTGGCAACTGCTGTTGCAGACACCCAGCGCTTAGCCCAGCTTGGTGAAGACAAGCCTTTGATTTGGCATCTGTATCAATCCACAGGAGACAATGCCAATGAAATGAATCTAAAGCTGTATGGTTTAAATGACCCTGCCACCTTATCCAATGTCTTACCGATTTTGGAAAACTTTGGGGTGTCGGTATTGTCAGCACAAACATACGCCTTTAATCGCGAACCAAAAAGCTGGTTGCAAGAATATCGCCTACGCCTAAATAAAGGAGAGGCAGTAGATTTGGCGTTGGTGCGCGCACAATTTGAAACTGCACTGAATGAAATTTGGCTAGGCAAGGTAGAATCTGATAAGCTCAATGAGCTTATCTTGACAACTAAGCTAGACACTTATGATGTGGTTGTGTTACGCGCTTTATCTCGCTATATGGTACAAGCCAAAGCACCGTTTTCTAATGATTATATTCACCAAACTTTGGTTAATAATCATGAATTGGCGGTCTTGTTGGTGGAGCTTTTCCACGCCAAAATGTCGCCTGACACCAAAGAGCGCGTTAGTGCCATTGATACAGTGCAAGCCCAAATTAACACACGCTTGGCACAAGTGGTGAGCTTGGATGAAGACCGTATTATTCGTTGGTTCTTGGATTTATTGGCAGCAATGTTGCGCACCAACTTTTATCAAGTGGATGCCAATGGCGACAGAAAAGACCGTTTGTCATTTAAATTTGCCGCCAATCAAATCCCCAATCTACCCAAGCCCAAGCCTATGTTTGAGATTTATGTCTATTCTCCACGTGTAGAAGGCGTACATCTGCGCGGTGGAAAAGTAGCGCGTGGCGGCTTGCGTTGGAGCGACCGCATGGAAGACTATCGCACCGAAGTGCTAGGCTTGGTCAAAGCGCAAATGGTCAAAAACGCAGTCATTGTGCCTGTGGGTTCAAAAGGTGGGTTTATTGCCAAAGACAAATCCAAACAAGCCGACCGTGAAACTTGGCAAAAAGAAGGGGTGGCTTGCTATCAAACCTATATTCGTGGCTTATTAGACGTCACAGATAATTTGGTTGATGGTAAAATTATCCCGCCTGCGCATACGGTGCGCCATGATGAGGATGACCCATACTTGGTAGTCGCTGCTGATAAAGGTACTGCCAGCTTTTCAGACATTGCCAACGCCTTGTCAGCTGAATATAATTTTTGGCTACAAGATGCCTTTGCTTCAGGGGGTTCAGCAGGGTATGATCACAAAGGCATGGGCATTACCGCTCGGGGTGCATGGGAGAGTGTCAAACGCCACTTCCGTTTGATGGGCAAAGACATTCAACACAAAGACACCTTCACCACTGTAGGCATTGGAGATATGAGCGGTGACGTGTTTGGCAATGGTATGTTGCTTTCCAAAAACAATAAACTGGTTGCTGCCTTTAACCACTTACATATCTTTATTGACCCAACGCCAGACCCTGCTACCTCATTTGCAGAGCGTGAGCGCTTATTTAAACTGCCTCGCTCTATGTGGACAGATTATAACCCAGCCTTAATTAGCCAAGGTGGTGGTGTCTTTAATCGTAGCGATAAATCTATCGCCGTCAGTGCTGAAATGAAAGCAGTATTTGACATCAGTGAAGATAGCCTAACCCCCAATGAGTTACTTAATCGCTTACTCAAAGCGCCTGTGGATTTGATTTGGAATGGTGGTATTGGCACCTATATCAAAGCCAGTCATGAAGACCATAGCGATGTTGGTGACCGTGCCAATGATGCCATCCGCGTCAATGGCAGTGAAGTGCGCGCCAAAGTCGTTGGTGAGGGCGGTAACTTAGGCTGCACCCAACAAGGTCGTATTGAGTACGCTCTAAACGGCGGACGCATTTATACTGATGCCATTGATAATTCAGGCGGGGTTAATTGTTCTGACCACGAGGTGAATATCAAAATCTTGTTAGGGTCAGTGGTGGAGCGTGGTGATATGACCACCAAACAACGCAACGACTTACTTGAGCGCATGACTGATACCGTAGCGCAGCTGGTATTACGCCAAAACTACTTACAACCAGAAGCCATTGAATTGTCTAGCTATGAAGCAGTGGCACGTTTGGGTGAGCATGCGCGCTTTATGCAGTTTTTGGAAAACAAAGGTCGCCTAGACCGTGCCATTGAGTATTTACCAAGTGAAGAAAGCATTGCGCAACGCCAAAAAGCCAATCAAGGCTTAACCAACCCTGAATTTGCCATTTTATTGGCTTATGGTAAAATGTGGGTCTATGAAGAAATGCTTGCCAGTGATTTGCCTGATGATGCTTATTTCTTGGACGAACTTAAAAAATACTTCCCACAAGAATTGGGCGATACCTTCTTTGCTGAAATGAAATCGCACCGCTTACACCGCGAAATCATCTGTACTTATCTGACTAATGGGCTTGTCAATCGTCTTGGCATTGAAAATGTCTTCCACTTATACGATGAAGCAGGGCGCTCTATTGCAGATATTACCAGAAGTTATGCGTTAGCGCGTGATATGTTTGGCATTCAAGGAATGTGGAATCGTCTAGAGGCGCTAGATAATGTGGTGTCTGCCAATGTACAGCTGGCATTGGAGGTGCAAATTCGTCAAGCGCTCAAAGCAGGTATGTTATGGTTACTTAACAACCCCATTAGCGATGTTGCACAATTTACCACAGCCTTTAAAAATGCCGTACAGGTATTAATTAGTGATACTGCTTTGTCTGTGTATTTTGATACCGACATTCAAAAAACCACCGAAGCACTCACTAATCAACACGTTCCTGCTGATGATGCCCTTGCCTTTGCGCGCTTGCCCTTATTGGTCAACGCCCTTGATGTGGTACATCTAGCCAATCAACAGGCGCTGGCAGTTGCTGATGTTGCGCAGGCGTATTTTGGGGTGGTAGATGCTTTGCAAATCAATGCCCTAAAAGCACAAATTGGCGCACTGCCTAGCAATACCTACTGGGATAGACGTGCTGTTGGTGCGTTGTCTCAAGAGTTAAAGCGCACCAAGCTTGCCTTAGTGGCAGATGTTTTGGCGCTGGGCGGTCATGATACCATTAGCAATTGGCAAAAATTACATGAGGTCAAGCTTGCCAAATTACAAACCCAGCTTGCCGAAGTGCGCTCTGTTGGCTCATTGGCATCCTTGTCTGTACTTCTAAGTGAAATCAATGGATTAAAACAAAGTATATAAACCAATAACAAAAAAAGTGCAGGGCGATGGTTCTGCACTTTTTATTATTAAGGTGTGTTCGCATTTCAATTTGAGTGCAAAACAAAGCTTTTTGGGCTAAGCAATGCACTTTTGCCATCTGATTTATCAAAAAAATATCAAAAATAGGTTGCAAACGATAATTATTATTGTTATTATACACAAAACCAACCAATCTTTTTAATGTCATACTGGTTGGACAAAAAACAAAAGCTAGATAGGATTCTAGTATTTACATAAGCAACGGGGTGATGTATGTACGTTTGTATTTGTCATGATGTCAAAGATAGCCAAATCAAAACCGCCATGATTCAAGGTGTGGACACGATGTGCGCCCTAAAAAACACATTGGGTGTTGCAACCTGTTGCGGATGCTGCGAACCAATGGTTCAAGATTTATTAGACGAGCATCATAGTACTATGGTTGCTATTGATGCGATGGCAGGCTGATTAACACCGCCACAACACTTTAAGCAAACATCTTAGCAATACAGCCGCTCTGATATGGGTGGCTTTTTTATGCCAACAAGAAAGGTTCTTACTGTGACTTTTATTCTCACAGTGTGAGCCATTCTCATAGTGCGATACGTTCGCAGTTCATTAATAATACAAATCAAAATTGGTAGTTTGACAAGATTATGTTATTATAATGGAGCGTTAAGCTAAAAAAATGGTTCAAATTAAGGCAAATATTATGAAAAGCTCACAAAAAGTCATTGATTATCTTAATTTTTTATTGGGGGGCGAACTAGGCGCGCGCGACCAATATTTTATCCACTCATCTATGTATGCTGAATGGCATTTGGGCAAGCTGTATGAGCGCATTCATCATGAAATGGAAGATGAAACCTTGCACGCTCAAGCACTAATTACTCGTATTTTGATGCTTGGCGGCACGCCAAAAATGCAAGTTTCTGCCATCAATGTGGGTAGTGATGTACCTAGTATGCTAAAAGCCGACCTTGAGCTTGAATATAGTGTTCAAGAGCATCTAAAAGAAGGAATTGCTTTGTGTGAAGCAGAGCGCGATTATGTTACTCGAGATATTTTGGTGCGTCAGCTAGAAGACACTGAACAAGACCATGCTCACTGGTTGGAGCAACAATTGCGCTTAATTGAGCTTATGGGATTACAAAACTACCTACAAAGCGTTAGTGCAGAAGTTAGCGTAGCCTCAGGCGCTCACTAGGAGATTGCGATGAAAGGAAATAAAGACGTTATTCGCGTATTAAATTTGGTGTTAGGTCAGTCCTTAATTGCCATCAACCAATATTTTTTGCACGCCCGCATTGTCAAAAATTGGGGCATTGGTGAGCTTAATGAGGCTTTTTATAAGCAATCTATTCAAGAAATGAAATGGTCAGATGTGTTAATTGAGCGCATTTTACTACTTGAAGGTCTGCCTAATTTGCAAGAGCTTGGCAAATTGCTGATTGGCGAAACAGTTGATGAAATTGTGGCGTGCGATTTAAAACTAGAGCAGCGCAAACATGATGTTTTGATTGATGCCATTAAAGTATGTGAAGATAATCGTGATTTTGTTTCTCGTGAGCTCTTGGTCAAGCTAAAAGAGGGCAATGAAGAATATGAAGATTGGCTGACCACTCAACAAGAATTGATTGCCGATATGGGCATCCAAAACTATATTCAGCTTAAAGCCTCTGATGACTAAAAGCCACTGGCGACCAAGCCATAAAAAATCCCTTAAATTTTTAAGGGATTTTTTGTTTTGAGCGACTTATTTTTTGATAAAAGCGATGTGTAAATCGTGTTTTGGAACAAAGTTTTTGGTTTTGACCTGAAACTTATTGGCACCAATTTTTTTGAGTTTTCCTTGATTTTTCCAGCACAAAGAAACGTATTTATCAGAATCACGCTCAATGGTTAAGCTAAAATGTTTAATAGGTTTTGCCCAATTTGCCCCCGTGGTCAAAATATAGCCTAGTGCGCCATAAGGGTGGGGATTGCCGTTATCAAGTGCTTTTTGCAGCGCATCGTCCACACAAAATTCTTCATACTCGCCACTTGACGATGACATATGCACCGTTCCCCCAACCAAAGGCGCATAGCTATGATGGACGTGTGTTGTCTTACCTGCTTTAAAGGTCTGTTGCCAGCTATAAATCACTTGTGATTCCCAGTGGACGTAATCATCGTCACTTGGCGCACCGATCAAGGGGGTGAGTGCAGGATGATTGCAGTTGGATAAACGCTTGTTGATGGCATAAATCCCCTCTGGGTTTGCCCATGGTGTCATCAACTCTGCTTGAGTCAAGCCGCATTCTTTGAAGGCTTTGGTAACATCAATGGGTGTGGCATCATAGTCTATTTGTTCATAGCCATGCACCACTTTGACTGGATACATAAAGGTACGCACGTGTACTGTTGGGGTGACTGCCTTGCCATTGACACTCACCTTAAAACTCTCAATCAACCCTTTGGTATCGGCATACGCACTGTCTATGGCTGCTGCGACAGGGGGTAGGGGAAATAAGATGGTTTCTGTAATGTCTTTATTGCTTAGGTTTTTGAATTGATAATCTACCTTGATGACCTTTTCTGAAATATACAAATCTTCAGAGATCATCGCAATGTTATCATTTTTGATATATTCCACACCGCCTGTGCCTACATAGCCTGCACTATCATTGGCATAACTTGTACTCATAGGTGCTAATATAAGCGCCAAAGCAGACGCCAGTACACTACGTTTTATATCATAGCTCATCATTTAGACTCCTTATTACTCTAGGTGGAATATGAGGCGTGCTGACATTTTATACGCCTTAAAGAATGCTGTTGGATGTTAAGCTTATGAATGTGTTTTTTGAAATATAAGTTGGTCTTGCCTTTTTGGTGTTGATAATTTTATCAACGGTGCCATATTGATGGCTTTATTACCCAAAAAAGCAAGCAACTTAGCCAAACCTTTCACTCAAATAAAAAACATCAACATACCCTAGCATAATATGATTGATACACATTTGCAATCATAACTTAATACTTTGAGTAATTTTTGGAGGATGGCGTACAATCATTTTTTTAAAAAATGGAAAGGTTAATGGTATTTTTTTGAAAGTATAAACATTTTGACACAAAACTTTTATAATGCCAAAAGTACTTTTTGGGTAATTAAAGCTGACTTAAATGCAGCAGAAGTTTCAAGCACCCAAAGAGTCTTGGTGCACACTGTGTGCGATAAGCATATTCATTGATAAACATAGCTTAGGACATTGTAATGACAACGTATTATAAAGATACTGACCACACTGAAACGCAAGAATGGCTCGATGCCTTTGCGTCGGTCATTAAAAATGCTGACAAAGAGCGCGCAAAATTTTTATTGCAGGCGCTTTATAATTTGGGCGTTCAGGAAAACTTGCCCTTTAACCGCTTGGAAACCGCTTATATCAACACCATTCCTGCCGAAGATGAGCCAACCTACCCAGGGGATTTGTTTATGGAGCGCAAATTGCGCGCATTGATTCGTTACAATGCGCTAGCAATGGTCATGCGCGCCAACCAAAACAATGATGAGTTAGGTGGGCATTTGGCAACTTTTGCCTCATCAGCCACGTTGTATGAAACAGGATTTAACCACTTTTGGCGCGCACCCAATGAAAACTTTGGGGGGGACATAATTTATTACCAAGGTCATGGCGCTCCTGGTATGTATGCACGCTCTTTTATGGAAGGGCGTTTAAGCGAAGAACAGCTCAAAAACTTCCGTCGCGAAGTGGATGGTAAGGGGCTATCAAGCTATCCACACCCTTATTTGATGCCTGATTATTGGCAATTTCCTACTGTATCTATGGGCTTAGGTCCTTTGATGAGCATTTATCAAGCTCATATCCAAAAATACCTCACCAACCGTAAATTAATCAAAGATGAAAATCGCAAAGTCTGGGCATTTTTGGGCGATGGCGAAACAGATGAGCCAGAAAGCTTGGGTGCAATTTCTTTGGCAGGGCGTGAAAAACTTGACAATCTTATTTGGGTGATTAACTGTAACTTACAGCGTCTTGACGGTCCTGTGCGTGGTAATGGCAAAATCATCCAAGAGCTTGAGTCTGTGTTTCGTGGTGCAGGTTGGCGCGTTATCAAAGTGATTTGGGGTGACAAGTGGGATGCGCTACTTGCCAAAGACGAATCAGGCGCCTTAAAACATCGCATGGAAGAGGTGGTAGACGGCGAGTATCAGCTGTACGCAGCGCGTGACGGGGCGTTTGTGCGCAAAGAATTTTTTGGCAAATATCCAGAGCTTGCCAAAATGGCAGAAGAGATGAGCGATGATGACATTGTTCACCTAAATCGCGGCGGACACGACCCCAAAAAAGTATATGCCGCCTATAGCGAAGCCATGAAAACCAAAGACCAGCCGACAGTTATTTTGGTCAAAACTGTAAAAGGCTATGGCTTGTCTAATCAAATTCAATCTGTCAATAAAGCTCATCAAATCAAAAAACTAGACGAAAGTGGCTTAAAATATTTCCGCGATCGTTTTGATTTGCCTTTTAGTGATGAAGACTTAAAGACGTTGCCATTTTATCGTCCTAACGAAGATTCAGCAGAATACAAATACTTAATGGGTCGGCGTGAAGCCTTGGGCGGGCACCTGCCAGCACGTCGCAGTGGTCACATTCCTTTGACTATTCCTGAGTTGTCTATTTTTAATACCGTCTTACAAGGCTCAAAAGGCAAAGAGCAATCCACCACCATGATGTTTGTGCGCTTGTTGTCTGCTATGCTAAAAGACAAAGCCATTCAAAATCGTGTGGTTCCTATTGTTCCTGATGAGGCGCGCACCTTTGGTCTTGAGGGTATGTTCCGTCAATTGGGCATTTATTCTGCTGCAGGTCAAAATTATGTAGCAGAAGATGCTGACGCACTGATGGGCTACAAAGAAGCCAAAGATGGGCATATGCTAGAAGAGGGTATCAATGAAGCAGGTGCGATGAGTGCGTGGATTGCCTTGGCAACCAGCTATTCAGTCAATGCTCTACCAATGATTCCAATGTATATTTATTACTCCATGTTTGGCTTCCAGCGTATTGGTGACTTGGCATGGGCAGCAGGTGATTGTCAGGCGCAAGGCTTCTTGTTTGGTGCAACCGCAGGGCGCACTACCTTAAATGGCGAGGGCTTGCAGCACCAAGATGGTCATAGCCATATCTTATTTGGCACAGTGCCTAATTGTGTGACTTATGACCCCTGTTATGGTTATGAGTTGGCGGTGATTTTACACGATGGTTTGCGCCGTATGTATGGTGAGGGCGAGCGCGTCTATTATTATATTACCTTGATGAACGAAAATTATGAACACCCTGCGATGCCAGAGGGCGTAGAAGAGGGCATCAAGCATGGTATGTACTTGCTAGAAGACAATGGCTCAAGTCAAGTTCAGCTGTTGGGTTCTGGGGTGATTTTGCGTGAAGTTCAAAAGGCTGCGCGCATTTTGGCAGAAGAATTTAACATCAAAGCCAACGTTTGGAGCGTCACAAGCTTTAATGAATTAACACGCGATGGTATGGCGTGTGATGACTACAATCGCCTACACCCAGAAGAAGAACCAAAGCTTCCTTGGGTTACCACACAGCTTGCACCACACAAAGGCATTGTGGTGGCAGCAACCGATTATATGCGTAACTATGCCGAGCAAGTGCGCGGTTGGTTGCCTGACAATCGCCCTTACACCACTTTGGGTACAGATGGTTTTGGACGTAGTGACACTCGCGCCAATTTACGCAGTTTCTTTAATGTGGATGCTGCACATATTGTGGTTGCAACATTGAAAAAATTAGCCGATGAAGGCGAGGTTGATGTGCGCTTGGTCAAAGATGCCATCTCAAGCTTTGGTATTGATGTGGATCACCCACCTGCATGGCAGCCACAACCTTACTATGATCACTTCCCAGATGCGCCAGCGCCAGCTCGTCCTACACCGCTGCCTGTGCGTGAATTGATTGAAGACGACCAAAAATAAGCCCATAAGGAGAATATGATGGAAATCAAAGCCCCCGATTTGGGCGTAGAAAGTGCCGAAGTTGCTGATATTATGGTAAACGTTGGCGATGTTATTGGTGCTGATGATAATATTATCTTGGTGGAATCTGACAAAGCGTCTGTAGAAATTCCTGCAGGCGTATCAGGAAAGGTGACTGCCATTTTGGTGGCTGTTGGCGACCGTGTTAGTGAGGGTAGTGCGCTATTGACCATTGAAGCTGCTGAGGCGACAGAGCCTACAGAATCCAAGCAAGAGCAAGCACAAACTACTACAGACACAGTTGATACCCCAAAAACTGAAGAGGCTATAGCTGCTCCAACCAATTTGTCAGCTGCAAGTAGCCAAACCTATTCCTTGCCTGATTTGGGTGTGGAAAGTGCAATTGTTGCTGAAATTATGGTCAAAGTGGGCGATAGTGTAGAAAAAGATGCGCCATTACTACTGGTGGAATCTGACAAAGCCTCAGTGGAGGTTCCTGCTCCAGTGAGCGGGGTGGTGGAATCTATTTTGGTAGCAGTAGGTGATACTGTTGGTAATAATCAAGAGTTTATTACCATTGCTGGAGCAAGTGCAGCACCTGCAAACACCCAAAGCGCCAAAGCGCCAACACCCCAAGACAACCCCACCCAAACAGCCACGCAAACCATCCAACCTGCCCAATCGGCACCAAAAGTTGAACAGCCTGCCGCTCAAACTACTACCCAAACCAAGCTTTCTGAAGCTGTGGTTAATCAAAAGGTGCGCAATGTCTATGCAGGTCCTGCGGTGCGTAAATTGGCACGTGAATTGGGTGTGGATATTAGTCAAGTGGTAGGCACAGCGCTAAATGGGCGCATTTTAAAAGAAGATTTGTTTGGCTATGTCAAATCTGTGATGACTACTAGCACCAAAGTGCCAGCACCAGCAGTGAGCGATGTGCGTTCAGGATTGCCTCCATTGCCTGATATGAGCAAGGTAGAGATTTGGGGAGAAACCGAAACAGTAGATCTTAGCCGTCTACAAAAAGTTTCTATTCCACAGCTCAATCTTAATACTTACTTGCCACAAGTTACGCAGTTTGATTTGGCGGACATTACCGACACTGAAAACTTGCGCAATGAGCTTAAGGGTGAGTTTAAGGCACAAGGAGTTGGTTTGACCATTTTGGCATTTATTGTCAAAGCGGTAGCATATGCTTTGACACAAAATCCTAAATTTAACAGCCATTTATCTGATGATAATACCCAGCTGATTGTACGTAAGTCGGTGCATATGGGGATTGCTGTAGCAACTGAAGATGGCTTAATTGTGCCTGTGATCCGCGATGCTCAAGCCAAAGGCATTAAGCAAATTGCCATTGAAATTGGGGAGCTTGCCAAAAAAGCCCGCGACAAAAAACTTGCCGCCACAGATTTACAAGGTGCCAGCTTTACCATCTCGTCTCAAGGCAATTTGGGTGGTACTGCCTTTACGCCCTTGGTGAATTTCCCTCAAGTAGGTATTTTGGGCGTGTCAGAAGCTTCTTTCCAACCACGTTGGAATGGCAAAGAGTTTGAGCCACGATTAATGTTGCCTTTGTCTTTGTCTTATGACCATCGAGTCATTAACGGTGCTGATGCAGCTGTCTTTACTCGCTACATTGCAACTTTGCTAGCTGACCCAAGACGGATTTTGTTGTAGACTGGATAAAAACAAAAAGGGCGATTTCTCGTCCTTTTTGCGTTTTTGGGTATTTTATGATTAAATAGAGTGGGGAATTTGGGGCGTCTTGACACTTCAAACACTGCTTACAATTTAGCAAACATTTAGAATTTCTAGCGTTTTTGCATTAAACTTGACTAACTTTTGAGTTTCTTATTTTTTATTGCATATACAAAATGTCAGAGTACCCAATCATACAAGATTTTTATTTTTTAGCATAAGATAGCATCATGACAACTCGCCGACATTTTTTACAACTACTTGCCATCCTGCCCGTGATAACAGCATTGGGTTGTCGTGATGATACTACCTTTAAAATTCTTCCTAAAGGTAGCAAAGTCTGTGCCTTGGGAGATAGCTTAACTTTTGGCTATGGCGCAAAAAAGGGTGAAGATTACCCCAGTCGCCTTGCTGCCTTAACAGGTTGGCAGATTGAGAATGCAGGGGTTAGTGGTGATACGACCGCCAATGTATTGGCGCGCTTAGAAGGCGTACTTGCGAGTTCGCCTAAGCTTGTTTTGCTTGGCGTGGGTGGCAATGATGTGCTACGCCGTGTACCAAATGATGAAACATATCAAAATCTGCTTGCCATCGTCAATCGCCTAAAAAATGCGAGCATAGATACCATCTTAATTGCCGAACCTCATTTGAGCATGGGGGCGTTATTTGGTAGCTTAAGCGATAACCCTGTTTATCAAAAAGTTGCTGATGAAACAAAAGTGCCATTATTGGCTGATGTTTGGTCTAAGATTTTGTCGGACGATAGCTTAAAATCCGACCAAATTCATGCCAATGCTCAAGGATATGCCAAATTTGCTGATACTTTGTATGAATTTTTAAAACAGCTTGGATATGTTTAGAGTGTCTTAACATGCCACGCATCTTAAGAAAAAACTATTAAATACAAGGCGTTAAATAATGTAGAAAATAATCATACAAACAAATAGGTAGTTTTTTAGCTTGATCATCAATTGTGGAGTTATTTATGAATAAGTATGTCCCACCCAAAGTTTGGGAAGCCAAAAAAGCAGATATGGGTGGCAAGTTTGGCTCAACCAATCGCCCAACCGCAGGCGCAACCCACCAAAAGTCTCTGCCAAAAGGTGACAAGCCTTATCAGTTATACAGTCTCAATACCCCAAATGGCATCAAGGTCAACATCTTGCTTGAAGAGCTAAAAGCACTTGGCAAACCTTGTGATTATGATGCATTTAAAATTGATATTATGGCAGGTGACCAATTTGGGTCGGATTTTGTCAATATTAATCCCAATTCCAAGATTCCTGCCTTGCTTGACATGACTGCCACACCGCCTGCACCTGTGTTTGAGAGTGGGGCGATTTTGTTGTATTTGGCAGAAAAGCACCAAGCCTTTATGCCGACTGATTTGACCAAAAAAGCCGAATTGTATTCGTGGCTGATGTGGCAAATGGGTTCTGCGCCTTTTGTAGGCGGTGGATTTGGGCATTTTTATGCTTATGCGCCTTTTGCTCAAGAATATCCGATTAATCGTTATGCGATGGAAACCAAACGACAGCTTGATGTCTTAAATCAACATTTGGCGCATCATACTTATATGGTTGGGGAGTATGGCATTGCTGATATGGCGATTTATCCATGGTATGGGCGTTTGGTGCTTGGTGAATTGTATGTGGGCGATACTTATGATGCTGCTACCTTCTTATCCGTGCATGAATATACCCATATTATCCGCTGGGCAACCGATATTGCTAATCGCCAAGCGGTAAAAGCAGCACAAACATTGATATTGCAGCCTATTTGAGGAGTAGGGCGATGATATCGCCCTTTTTTGTGGGTAAATATGAGTTAGAAGGTGTAATTAACGCCCAAACGTGTGGTCGCTTGCACTTTGCCATCAACTAATTGACTGTCTTTTTGGCTGCCAGATAGCCATTCTGCTTTTTGATTGACAAATAAAGCCATGCGTTCATTTAATTTATAATTAACTGCCACCGATACAAAGGGTGAAATATCAGCATTGATGGTTTGAGTGGTTAAGCCAGACTTATCACTTTCTGATTGGGAAACACCATAATAATAACTATTGTACTTATCGTCATACCAAGTTGCACCAATCACAGGATAAATGGTGACATTACCTTGATTAAATTTGCTTAAATGCGATACAGTAATGGCGGTGCCATCGTGACGATTGAGTGCATCTTGGGCAACTTTTATTTTAAAACCACCCACGGGGGTGATATACATATAGCTGGCATGAAAAAGTGCCGACCATTGGCGTTCATCAAGCTGTTGCAAAGCGCTGGTATTGGCATCGCTAGGGTCAAACTCGCGTCCATCATAGCTGATGCCTAGACGCACATGATGTTTTTGGCTTTTGTAAGGATAAAAGCCGCCTTCGCTGCCTTCTAAATATAGACGATTGTTGTCATAAAATGCTTGTGGCAATATAGAAGTTGTATTTTCAACATCATAAGCACTGATGGTATAGCCAACATTAGCACCAACTTGCAGGCGCGCTTCAGGATTGATGGGTAGTGAATTGGCAGCTGCCTGATAAGCCAATCCAAAAAATGGTAAAGTACTGATTAAAGCAAAATAACGCATATGGGCATTCCAAATGTATTGGAACTCTGATTGCTTATTTAACATAATAAATATTATGCGAAGTTTAAGCAATCAGAGTTTAAAAATTGAAATGCTGATTATATCATACAATACCACTACTGATTGCTTAAACAAACAAAAACCTGCCAAGTAAGACAGGTTTTTGTTTGAAGTTATGAAAAAAATTATGAAACATCAATATGCCCTAGTTTAGGTTGCCACCTGGTGCTGTATTGCGCTCACGATATACTTTATTTTCTGTTTCTTTCAAGAATTCTTCATAGCTTAATGGCGCAGAAGATACTGCAGGTGTGGCACTATCTGCTGGTGGAGCGGCTTCTGTAGGTGCTGCTTGTGCTGGCGCTTCGCTTGTGGCGCTGTCGGTATTTGCAGGTGCTACAGCTGTGTCATTTGCCGTCAATGCTTGTCCTGTCTCTTTAGCAGGATTGGGAGCTACCTCTGTCGGTGCAGCTGCTTCAGGTGTGGGTGCAGGTGTGGCTACTGGCTCTACTGGCGCTTGTGTGATTGGCGCGCTAGTTGTTGGTACAATTTGATTGTTTGCTCCATCCAAAAAAAACATTTTAAATAAAATAGCAACCAACACCACTGCCAAAATACCAATAACCAACGTCACTAGCTTTTTTGGGTCTTTAACAGCCCCTTGCTTGGTAGCTTGCACTTGTGCTTTTGCTGCCTCAATTGCAATATCAGCACCTGTTTCACTTGGCTTTAAATTGCTTTTTTTGCCAAACGAAAACAAAAGTTTTTTGGGCTCTTTTTGTTTTTTGGGTTTTACTTCTTTGACTAATTTTTTAGGACTTTGGGTGGTTTCTTTGTTTTTACCAAACAGAGCTTTCATGGTGTATTCTCAAATCAATGATTATTATTGTGTCAAAAGATGCCTTAACATTGTCATGTCAGCGCATTTGTATATATGCAAAATTCATGCCATATTATAAATATTTACAAAAAAAGCACGCATTGTGGTTGCGTGCTTAAAATTTTTATTTTAAATCAATATGTTAAAAATAAGCTATTCTGTGCCAAATTCAATACGTTTTTTGGCAAAAAACCGCTCCAATCTGTCCATAGCTTCTTCTAAATCAATCAAATTTGGCAAAAATACCACACGAAAATGGTCAGGTTTATCCCAATTAAATCCTGTACCCTGCACCATCAGTACTTTTTCTTGCACCAATAAATCCATCATAAATTCCATATCATTTTCAATAGGATAAACCTCTAAATCAATTTTTGCAAAGCAATAAAATGCCCCTTGTGGCATCGTACAAGAAATGCCCTTGATGGCGTTAAGACGCTCAACCGCCAATTTGCGTTGTTTATTTAATCGCCCAGTTTCAGCAGTTAATGCCTGCATACTTTGATAGCCGCCCATGGCGGTTTGAATGGCATATTGCGCTGGCACATTAGCACATAGACGCATACTAGCTAACATGGTCAAGCCTTCAATAAAATCGCTGGCGTGGTCTTTTTTGCCACTAATCATCAACCACCCTGCACGAAAACCAGCAATGCGATGTGATTTAGACAATCCATTAAAGGTAAGAACAAGGCACTCTTTGGCAAGCGTACACATTGGGGTATGTATTACACCATCATATAAAATTCTGTCATAAATTTCATCTGCCATAAGCACCAAATTATGTTCACTGGCAAGCTTAGCAATGTTTTTTAGGGTAGTATCATCATACACAGCGCCCGTTGGATTATTGGGATTGATTACCACAATGGCTCGTGTATTTTTGGTGATTTTTGCCTTGATGTCCTCAATACTAGGCTGCCAGTTATTATCTTCTTCGCAGCGATAATGCACCGCCCTACCCCCAGCCAGATTAGCTGCAGCCGTCCACAAAGGATAATCAGGCATAGGAATCAAAACTTCATCCCCATCATTTAACAACGCTTGCAATGCCATAACGATAAGCTCGGAGACGCCATTGCCTATATAAACATCATTAACATCAGTGGCAGAGAGCAAGCCTTTTCCTTGATAATATTGCAAAATGGCTTTGCGTGCCGCAAAAATACCTTTGGAATCTGAATACCCTTGGGCATTTTGTAGATTGGCGCTGACATCTTGAATAATTTCGTCAGGAGCAAACAATCCAAAAGGCGCAGGATTGCCAATATTTAACTTAATAATATGCTGACCCTCTGCCTCCATCTGATTGGCTGTTTGCAATAATGCACCACGAATATCGTAACAAACATTATTTAATTTATTAGACTTTTTTAGGGTAACTTGTAATGATGGCATGGTCGTTTCTCGGTTGGTGGAGTTGGGGTGTAAATCAACAGAAGCAATGGTACTATCTTGAATAGAAGACAAGTTTGGGTTATAGCC
Source organism: Moraxella sp. (assembly GCA_041773075.1). Taxonomy (GTDB): domain Bacteria; phylum Pseudomonadota; class Gammaproteobacteria; order Pseudomonadales; family Moraxellaceae; genus Moraxella. The sequence goes on along the minus strand of JBHBMT010000128.1, from coordinate 9,715 downwards.
ACTTAGTAAATAACTTTCACTACACCCCAAAATCTTAGCAAGAGTGGGAATTTTGGCAGCAACAATACCATTTTTGTCACATTCCCAATTGGCGATAGCGCCACGACTTACAGGCACACCCGCCTCTGTCATGGCTTGCGCCAATTGCGCAGCACTTAATCCTGCTTTTTTTCGGCTTAATTTTAGGCGCATGCCTTGAGATGTTGGCGGTGAGTCAGTCATAGCATGATGGGATTTATAAAAACTGCCATATCATACTTTAAGATATTAAAAAATGCAAGATATACTTGTCAATTTTTTGACAATATTAATTTTACTACTTATTGCAAGTTATCCTTGCTTTTTGGATTGAGGCTATGCCTTGCATTTTAAAATAATTATGACTATACTTATCCATCATAAAGCTAAAGTCTTTTTTGGTTTAAGACAAGAACAGCAAGCCAAACTAATTTGAAATCAAATGATGATTATGTAGGAATACTCATGGATACATTGGATGATGGTGTGTTGAGTGCCAAACAAATTGCCGAACTTAGCGAACAAGATTGGCAGCAAAGATTGACTACTGAAGAATATCATGTATTACGCCAAAAAGGCACGGAGCGCCCATTTACAGGCATTTATACGGATACTACTGACGCGGGGATTTATCGTTGCAAGGCGTGTCATGCGCGCTTGTTTAATAGCGACAATAAGTATCATTCTGGCTGTGGTTGGGCAAGCTTTGATAAGACGCTAGAAGGTGCATTAGATGAGCATTTGGACTTATCACATGGCATGCGCCGTATTGAAGTCACTTGCCATCATTGCGGCTCTCATTTAGGACATGTATTTGAAGATGGTCCCAAAGAAACCACAGGGCTACGTTATTGTATCAATTCTGTGGCATTAACCTTTGAAAAGACGTCAAAGTCTGAGTAAACTAAAGCTTAGGTAAACTGAGCACACCTACATTATCAAACCCTTGTGCCATCAGCTGTCCTGCTTGTAATCGGCTCATTACCCCTTGCTGACAATACAGCAGATATTCTTTGGATGAATCAAGTGCTGCAAATTCCCCGCTAAGTTTATAAAAAGGAATGGTTAGCACTGTCTGTGCGATCGTTAATGGCAGCTCTTCTACTTCATCAGGGGTGCGAATATCAATCACCACCTGCCCTTCTGTGATGACATCTACTATTTTGGGCAGGCAAATATCATCTATGTTGGTTTTTGCCAATTCACGAATATCACTGACTTTAGCCGTTTTGATGGCATGCTCCAAGACAGCAAAATCAAACTTAGCTTCTTGTTTTTGGATGGTGTCAGCGCGCGCTTTGACGGTGGGCGATTTTGAAATCACTCCACAAAATTCAGGTATGGATTTGGCAATGTCAAAAGCACCAATATGTTCACACAGTCGCACAATCTCTTCTTTGTCATGAGCAATCAAAGGGCGCAATACCAAACATGAGGATGCGTCATCTATCAGGCGCAAATTGGTCAAGCTTTGGCTAGCCACTTGTCCCAATGCCTCACCTGTCACAATCGCCTCCACCTTAAAGCGCTGGGCGATACTGCTGGCAGCTCTCACCATCATGCGCTTGAGTACCACGCCCATCTGCCCATCTTGAACGGTTTGCAAAATTTCTGCCACCACAGGCTCAAAATCTATCGCCACAAACCACACTTTGTGCGACTTACTGTAGCGCTGCCATAGATGATATGCCATCTGTTTGACACCCACTTCGTGTGCTTGTCCACCTAAATTAAAAAAGCAATAATGAACCCGACTGCCGCGACGCATTAAGGCAAAAGATGCGACCGCCGAATCAAATCCCCCTGAAATCAAGGACAAAACATCCTCTTGGGTGCTCATAGGAAAACCACCCAAGCCCGAAAACCGCTCTTTTACAAGCATGAGTTTGTCTTTGTCAATCTCAATTTGTACGACAACTTCAGGATTTTTGAGCTGAACTCTTGCTGATGGAATGCGCCAATTTAACTGACCACCCACATAGCGCATCACCTCCATTGAATCAAAGTTATGCTCCCCTCGGCGACGAGCACGCACGCAAAAGCTTTTATTAACGAGCTCATCTTTTAGGTGTTCATAAGTATATTCAGCAATGTCTTCTAAGCTATGAAATGTCACTTCATCAACTTGCAAAATATGATGAATGCCGCTAATACGCTGCAATTGCTCACGCACCGCATAAGCTTTGGTATCATTTTTGGTGCGCACTTCTATAAAATCCCAATGCTGCACCACCGCCACGCTCTCATCCATCATAGATAAAACATGACGAATATTCCCTGCCAACACCTTCATAAAGCGCTTGCGCACAGGGTGACTTTTCATGATAATTTCAGGAAAAACTTTAACAATAAATTTCATACTACACTTGATTATCTAATAAAAGAATGGGTGTGCCATTAGCGGTTTTAAGCCGTTAAGCCTAAACACAGTTTTTCATGCACCTTAAAGGGTAAACGCTCAGCAATCACATACCAACGATGTGTCTGCACTGCCAAAATATCCAAATCCAGTGCCACCAAATAGCCAAACTCGGCGCTATTTTTGGTATCGTCACGCCCACACAGACGTTCAATGGCTTTAAGCTGCGTTGTGATTTGCGCCCACAAAAAAGGGGTGGTAAACTCAATAAACACCGCTTGATTGTGATAAGTATGTGCTGACCGCCCTGTATGGTCTTGGCTGATATGACAAGTTAAAGCAGCGACATTGCGCACAGATGTCCATTCATTAAGCAAAGCCAGTGCTTTTGGTAGCACTTGAGCAGGCATGTCATTACCTCCCATCATGACCACGACGGCGCCAATCGCCTCATTTTGGATTAAAGTTTTGCTAATAGATGGGCAAGCATTTAGTTGACAAACTGGCATATCAACGCTCGCGCACAATATACACCCCCACACCTTCTGCTTTTTTTATGGCATTGGGTTTGGTGAGTTTTAGCTCTATTTTGTCACAAGGATAATGAGCAAATAAATGGGTGATAATCTTATCTGCCAAACTCTCTAGTAACTTTGCCTTGGTATGATGGCACAGATGTTCCACTTCCTCACAAACACTTTTGTAGTTAATGGCATCAGCCACATCATCACTGACAAAGCTTTTGCTCATATCGCCATACAGCTTAATATCCACTACCAATGGCTGATTAATGGCACGCTCCCAATCATAGACACCTATGACGGTATCTATTTTTAAATTTTCAATAAATACAATATTCATTTTGTATCCAAATTTATGCATTTGATGGTGGCTGTACTTTGTGTTTTCGCACCATGTCCACAGTAAATAATGCCAATGCCAACCAAATTAAGCCAAAAATAAACAACTGCTGCATATCAAAGCTTTCTTTGTAATAAAATACCGCAATGATAAAAATTGCTGACGGGGTCAAATACTGCAAAAAACTTAAAATATTAAAACCAATCAATTTGGTGGCGCTATTATACAACAACAGAGGAATCAGCGTCACAGGACCTGCCAACATCAATAGCCAAATATCACCAGAAACCCAAAACTGCCAATGACTGCTTGCTACCTGATGTGTTGCCAACCAAATCAGACAAAATGGCGTCAATAACACTGTCTCCAAAAATAATGCTGACAATGCATCCAAAGGGGTTTTGCGCTGCATCACACCATAAACACTAAAGCTTATCGCCAACACAAATGCCATGACAGGAAATACCCCAAGCCATATCATTTGAATAATCACCGCTAAGCTTGCTAGTGCCAATGCCAGCCATTGCAAAGGGCGTAAACGCTCTTTAAATACCAAAAAAGATAACGCCACACCCATAAGTGGACTAATAAAATACCCCAAACTTGCCTCTAAAATACGGTCATGATTGACCATATACACATAGCTTAGCCAGTTGGTTGCAATTAACAGTCCTGATAATAGTGTTAAAAAAAGCCATTTGGGCTCTTTTTTTAAGATGGCTATCCACGCAAAGCGCCGAAACGCTATCAACACCAACGATAGCGCCAATAGCGTCCAAATAATGCGATGAACAATGATTTCTATAGCGTGATACGCATCCAACAGCTTAAAGTAAAATGGAAAACAACTCCAAATAAAATAAGCCAATAGCGCCAATAGTACGCCCTTAGATTGCGTTGGACGCTCCTTTTGCATTCGCTTTACTCACTTTAAACTTATACCACTTGTAGATTTAGCCCCACTTCACTGGCAAGTTTGGCAAAATTGGGGAAACTTGTGGCAACTGTTTCGGTGCCATTAATAATAATATCATCAGAGGCGCGTAAGCTTGCCACACTAAAACTCATGGCGATGCGATGATCGTGATGGGATTCAATCACCCCACCCCCAAACACGGCTTTGCGCTCACCTGACACACCTTTGCCATTGATGATAATACCATCTTCTAGTACGGTGCACTCAATGCCCAAACTTACCAGACCATCTGCCATCACTTGAATGCGGTCAGATTCTTTGACGCGCAATTCTTTAGCACCTGTTAGCTTGGTTTGACCAATAGCACAGCTTGCCGCCACAAACAAGACAGGAAATTCATCAATCGCCAAAGGCACTAAATATTCAGGGATTTCAATGCCTTGAAGTTCACTAGCACTCACCGTTACTTCGGCAATCGGCTCGCCCCCTACCACGCGTTCATTGCTGATGACAATATCTGCCCCCATCAAGCGCAGAATTTCAATCACTCCTGTACGCGTTGGGTTCATGCCCACTTCTTTTAGGGTGATACTGCCTGATTGCGCAATGGCAGCTGCTACCATAAAAAACGCGGCGCTTGAAATGTCTGCTGGTACAGTGATGTCGCAAGCACTCAAGCGTCCGCCGCCTGTCACACTGATTTGATTGCCCACCACTGTCACAGGATACCCAAAAGCGGTCAGCATACGTTCTGTATGGTCGCGACTGACTTCAGGCTCGATGATGGTCGTCACTCCTTTGGCAAACACCCCTGCAAGCAACAAACACGACTTAATTTGGGCGCTGGCAACAGGCAGAGAATAGTCAATACCTTGCAACACCTGCCCCCCTTTAATAGACAAAGGCGCAGTGCCTTTTGTACCTGTTGTCTGGATAACAGCACCCATGCTGCGCAAAGGGGTGGCTACACGCTCCATTGGGCGCTTGGACAAACTAACATCACCAATCAACACGCTATCAAACGCCTGCGCCGCCAAAATACCTGACAATAGGCGCATACTGGTGCCTGAATTGCCCATATCTAGTGCGTGCTTGGGTGCTTTCAAGCCATCAATGCCCACCCCATAAATGGTGACTTTATCGCCCTCTCGGTGGATAGAAACCCCCATATCGCGAAACGCTTGCAAGGTTGCTAGCGCATCTTCCCCCTCCAAAAACCCCGTGACATGTGTCACACCATCAGCAAGCGCCCCAAACATGATGCTGCGATGAGAAATAGATTTGTCACCAGCGACACGAATAGTGCCAGACACTTGATGGCTTGGGCGTAAATGATATTGCATGGTATTTCCTTGAGAATAAATGGCAGACAAAAAGGTATCAGAAAAAGGTGAGTTGGTGTGTTTGGTGGGAGTTTTAGCCAACATATGTGCAAAATGCTGGCGCGCATTCTTGGCAATGCTTAAGATTTTTTTTAATTCATCAGACTCTTCATTGGCAATTAAGGTGCGAAATTTTGCCAAAAAAGCATTGTGTTCATCCAAAGCTGCCAATAACGCTGTTTTGTTTTCCAAAAAAATATCATGCCACATGACAGGGTCACTGGCAGCAATGCGACTATAATCCCGAAATCCCCCCGCCGCATAGCGAAAAATTTCCAAATTATCATCATGACTGGCGAGCTGATAGGTCAAATTAGAGGCTAATAAATGAGGCAAATGACTGGTATAAGCCAAAACTTTGTCATGATGAGACGCCTCCATAAAGCCGATTTCCGCCCCTAGTGCTTGCCATAATTTTACTACTTTGGTTTTGGCATGGTCATCTAGCCTGTCATGTGGACAAATAATTACTTTATGTTTGTCAAACAATTTGGGATTTTTGGCAAAATACCCTGACTTTTCAGCCCCTGCGATGGGATGAGCAGGCACAAAGGTGCTAGGAGTGTCGCCAAATATCGCTTTGGCATACGTCAGTACATTGCCTTTGGTGCTAGCAACATCAGTTATAATCACCTCTTTGGCAACACGTCCCATTAGCATGGCTTGATGGATGTCTGCAAAGATGGCTTGCACTGCTTTGGTGGGGGTGGCAATGATAATTAAATCACAATCAGCAATACCATCCAAGACCCTCTTTGACCCTTGCTGAATCACACCATCTGCCAACGCCGCCTGCAAGCTATCAAGGCGAGCATCTACTGCTACCAAAGTGTTGGCAAGTTGTTGGTCAGCTATTGCCTGAGCTATGCTTGCCCCAATCAGTCCCAAGCCAATGATGGCGACTTTTTCAAACATCAACAGCAATCCCAATTATATAATAATTTTGAAAAATCTTGATTTTTTAAATCATCAGGGTGTATAAAGAAATTCGCCACACCACAATCGCCCCACATGATATCCATACAGCCCCTATCATCTATGGGATCATCGGTTTCAATTTGTAGTAACAAAATATGCTCTTGAAATTGTTTATGCCATTCTCGTGGGTCGGTTTGAGTAAAATTAGGATAGCCAAGTAGCTGATGAGTTTGACCGCCTGCCAATTTTTCATACTCACTCAAGGCTTCATCCTCCACCCCAACAACTTTGCTCCAATACTCCCAAAGAGCCATACCATTTAATTTTGGCAGCTCTGAAGTACTCTCCAAAAACTGCTTATACTCCCATGAGGTGTAGCCACAAGACTGGGTTGTCAGCTCAAATCTCATGTCGTATTCATAGTTATAATTAAATGGCAAGCCGTCTGTATCCATCGCATTTAGGGTTTGGATTGCCTTGGTTAAAGCCTCTGTATTGATGGGTAGGCTGTCATCTTGCCAAAAACGTACTTGATATTTATCATGCGGTAAATAATTGTCAAAATCACAGCCATAACTACCGTCATCAGCATCCACAGCAATATAAATCTGCAAAATCCCCTGCTTGGGCAATGGATGGGGTAACTGGCTAATATCAACCGCCTCGCTGATTTGTTTAAAGTTTAATTGCGCCAATAACACCAGCGGCTTGCCATTTTTTTGGGTGGGATAACTCTCACCCTGCGGCAAATACCCTACACCACCAACTTTACTGACAGTGTTAGGTGTAAAGCTATTTTCGTTTTTTGCAAACTTAAATTTTATCCGCTTGGTTTTTGATACTTCAAATAAAATCTGCAAAGGCTTTGGTAGGTCTTGGATGTTCATTAATATGACTCATCTATTAGTATATGATTGCACAATCAACCAAAAGCAGCTAAAGCACTGCCTTGGGATACGACCCTAGTACTCTTAATTCTTTGACAATGGGGCGAATTTCTTCCAATGCTGCCGCCACGTTAGCGTCTTCAATATGCCCATTCATATCAATAAAAAACACATACGACCACTTATTTGGACGCTCTGGACGCGTTTCAATGCTGGTCATGGATACGCCATGTTTAGATAGTGGTGTCAAAATTTCAATCAACGCCCCTGCCTTGTCAGGACTTGAAACAATAATAGAGGTTTTGTCTTGTCCTGATGGCGCAACCGCTTCTCTCCCAATAATCAAAAAGCGCGTGGTATTATTAGGGTTATCCTCAATATTTTCGTACAGTTTATGCAAGCCATATTCCGCCACCGCCACATCACCTGCAATGGCAGCAGAATGCCACTCATCTTTTAGGCGGCGTGCAGCTTCTCCATTGCTAGAAACGGGCACGCGCTCCACATTAGGAAAGTGTGTATCTAGCCAATGGCGACACTGCGCCAAGGACTGCTGATGACTATAAATACGACTCAAGCTATTGACGCGTGTATGCTCTGCTACCAAAAAATTATGATGAATAGGCAGTTCCACCTCACCAATGATTTTAAGCGATGATGCCAAAAATCCATCCAATGTATGATTCACCACCCCTTCTGATGAGTTTTCTACTGGCACCACCCCATAGGCAGCAGCACCTGATTCCACCTCTCTAAAGACATCATTAATCGTTGGCATAGGTACAGTGGTTGCTGCTTTACCAAAATGTTTTAGTGCAGCTGCGTGCGTAAATGTGCCAATAGGTCCTAAAAATGCGATTTTTTGGGGTGCTTCTAGCTCCAAACATACAGACATGATTTCACGGAACAAACGTGCCATTTTGTCATCAGCAATAGGTCCTGTATTGCGCGCCATCACCGCCTTTAATACCTGTGCTTCTCGCTCGGGGCGATAAAAAATAGGGTGGTCTTCGTTGTCTTTTTTTACAATTGCAACCTCTTGAGCAATTTTGGCGCGGCTATTAATAAGCTCTTGAATTTGTTCATCAATATTGTCAATTTTTTCGCGCAATGCCTTGATATCATCAGTGTTCATGGTCATAAACTTACCACCTTAAAATGGGTATAAAAAACCGTACCATCATACACCATTTACACCAACTTTTAAAGTCTTGCTCCCTTGAATTTTTGCGCATTATCAACCTTTTGACAGCTCAATGAGGGCGAGTTTTGGCAACCCATACCCTGTTTTAATACCCCTTGCCAAGCTGATACAAATGTGCTAGATTTAGGGTATTTTCTTGATTTGGATAACCCTACATGAATAGCTTACAACAGCTTGCCAAGTTCACCACCATCGTTGCTGATACGGGCGATTTATCTGCCATTGCTCGTTTACGCCCTGTGGATGCTACCACCAATCCTAGCCTTATCACTGCCGCCTTTGCTGATGGTACACATGACGAGCTGATACGCCAAGTGGCTCATTTGGATATTGATGATGCCATTGATGCCTTGACAGTGACTTTGGGGGCGCAGATTGCTCAATTAATTACTGGGCGCGTCTCTACCGAAGTAGATGCGCGGTTGTCATTTGATACTGAAGGCACCATCAAAAAAGCCCTAGAATTTATACAGCTTTATGATAAGTTGGGCATTGCCAGTGAGCGCATCTTAATTAAAATAGCTGCCACTTGGCAAGGCATCAAAGCCGCCGAAATCCTAGAAAAACAAGGCATTCATTGCAATTTAACCCTACTATTTACCGACACCCAAGCTTATGCTTGTGCCGATGCTGGCGTGACACTGATTTCACCGTTTGTGGGGCGTATTACCGATTGGCAAAAGGCACACGAAAACAAAGCGCAGATTGACATTGCTAGCGATATGGGTGTCAATAGCGTTAAGCATATCTACACTTACTACAAAACACATGGCTATCACACTGAAGTCATGGGCGCTAGTTTTAGAAGTGTGGCGCAGATTTTGGCGCTAGCAGGCTGTGACCTACTGACCATCTCCCCTGCTTTGCTAGATGAGCTAGCGCAGCTTAATACCCCTGTCACAAGACAACTAAGCCTAGCTTCTGCTCAGCAAGAAACACCCAAAAGCCTTACACAAGCAGAGTTTGGTAACGCTCAAGAGGCACATCCTTTGAATACATTGCTCTTAAAAGGCATTGAGGGTTTTATTACTGCAAGACAGACACTGGCAGAAAGCTTATTGACACAACGTCAATCCTAGCTGTCATTTTATAACAAAAAACTGATTCAAAGCCTTTACAAATCAAGATAACAGATGTAAACTTTGCTTTTTTGTTTTTAGCTTGGATAAT
>JBHBMT010000127.1:0-14396 GCA_041773075.1 Moraxella sp. | reverse complement strand
TGGCTCTTTTTTCTGCCAATTCTTTGGCTTTGGCTCGCACCATCGTTTCAATTTCGTCCACCAAAGTTTTGGTGTCAATCAAATGGCTTTTTTCGCCATTACGATATACCAGTGAATTGGGGTTTGCGCCCACCACACCGATGTCGGACTCTTTGGCTTCCCCCGGTCCATTGACTTTACAGCCAATCACTGACAAATCAATGGGTTCACGAATGTCTTCTAGGCGGGCTTCTAGCTCATTCATCACTTTAATCACATCAAATTCTTGACGGCTACAAGATGGACAAGCAATAAAATTTACGCCATTAGAGCGAATGCCCAGTGATTTTAGAATGTCAAAACCAATCTTAATCTCTTCTTCAGGTTCTGCCGCCAAAGAAATGCGCATGGTATCGCCAATGCCTTCAAGCAGCAGCCCACCCAACGCAATGGCAGATTTGACCGTGCCAGTACGATATACACCCGCTTCAGTAACGCCCAAATGCAAAGGATTGTCAATCTGCGCCGAAATCAAGCGATAAGCGTCAAGGGTCAAAAAGACGTTGCTGGCTTTGACAGAAATTTTATAATTTTGAAAATCCAGCTTTTCTAAAATATCAATATGGCGCATGGCAGACTCAAGCATGGCTTGTCCTGTGGGCTCACCGTATTTTTTTTGAATGTCTTTTTCTAGCGACCCTGCATTCACCCCGATACGAATCGGCACGTTATGATGGCGAGCGGCTGCCACCACTTCACGCACCTTGGCGTCGTTACCGATATTACCAGGGTTGATACGCAAGCAGTCCGCCCCAGCGTCCGCCACCGCCAAAGCGATTTTGTAATCAAAATGAATGTCGGCAATGAGTGGTACGCTCACCTGCTGCTTAATCTTGGCAAAGGCTGCCACGCTGTCCATCGTGGGCGTGGATACCCGCATCAAATCCGCTCCAGCGTCCACGCAGCGCTGAATCTGTGCCACAGTGGCTGCCACATCGCAAGTGTCAGTATTGGTCATACTTTGTACACTGATGGGCGCATCGCCACCGATGGCGACATTACCAACGTAGATTTTTTTGGTGGGGCGACGTTTGATGGGGCTGTGATGGCTCATGGCAGTTTTTCCAAATTATTGCAAAGTCAAAGTGGCTTTTTGTCCACTAGGATATCCACTTAGACTGACAGGGGATTGATTAAAATTCACATCCACTCTTTCTGGGTTGTCAATTTCCACTGTTATGGGTGCTTGACCTGTTAATTGGTAGCCACCGCGGTTTTGCTGACCTGACATCAAAGTGGTGCCAGTCGCATCTTTGACTGTCAATGTCACCGTTTCTTTTACCCAAAAATCAACCACCGCTGCACCTGCTTGTGCTGTCACACCGAGCGCCGATCCTGTTCCTGTGAGTGCCGCTCCTTGTGCTTGTTCAGTTGGGGATAGACTGTCTGCTACTTGCGCTTCAGTCAATGTAGGTGTCTGTGCATTATTTTTGGCACCACTAATCATCTTAAGCATGGCAATCCCAAGTATAATTACCGCCACAATACCGACAATCAGCCCCACAGGCAAACGCACAGAAGTGCGTCCACGGCTAAGCGTACCCATTGGCTGCAATGGCGCTTTGATTTGCTCTACTTTATCTTGCTTTAGATGGCTAGGGTAAACCGATTCAAACTGCTTTGCCACCTCGTCAGCATCGAGCTCCATTAATTTGGCATAATTGACAACGAACCCACGAGCAAAAGCGCGTTGAGGCAAGGCAGCAAAATCCTCATCCTCTAACGCTTGAACATGGCGCTTTAATATATTTAATTCTGCCGCCACCTCATCCACTGTCAGCCCTCTTTTTTTGCGAGCATGACTTAATGTTGCACCAAAACCTTGTTGGTCGCTAGAAGATTGTTGGGTATCGGATTGGGTTGTATTAGTCACAAATATCTCTCTATGAATTGCCATCAATACTTATATAGATAAATTACTTATATAGATAAATTCACTACCATAATGGTAGTAGTTGGGCGTATAAACCAGTGTCATAATTCTGATTTTGGATTACTAAGCCACGCTTTAAGCCGTTTAGCCTCATCGCTCAATGGGTACAAGCTTAATAATTGCTGTGACAAACGCTGCTGCTGCACTGTGTTATGCTGCATAATTGACAGTTTAATCCCTTGCAACAACACCCTAGGTGGTAGCGCTTGATTTCCCCATAATGTGGTAATCTCATCATAAACCTGCTTGGCAGCTAAGGTGTTTTTTTGTGCCAAAAAAATATCCATCAATTCCACACGAGCAATGGCACTATTAAAATTAACATCCAAGGCGCGCAAAAAAGCCTCTTCAGCTTTTTTGGTTTGATTTAAGCGTAAATAAGTGCGCCCTAAGTTCTCCAATGATGCAGCGCGCCCCTCATATCCCAATGCAGCACCTGCAATTTCAAATTGTGTCACTGCATCTTGTAGACGATTCATTTGTGACAAATACACCCCATAATTGTTGCGCGCCTGCATAAAATTACCATCCAAACTAATGGCGCGGCGAAAATACTCATCGGCTTTTTTTAGGTTGATCTCACTACCTTCTTGTCTTAATAAGACCCCCATCATGTCGTAGGCAGGGGCATAGCGACTGTCTGCCTCCAAGGCTGTTTCCAGTTGACGCTTAGCGGCATCCAAATTACCATCACGAATGTATTGTGCCGCCAGTTGAGTTCTGACTCGCGCCACTTCTTGACGGTCTTGTGTGCGCGAAGCAGGTGCGCTGCCTTGATAGGTAGTTGGGGTTGTGGTAGTGGATTGACAAGCGGCTAACAACAGCAGTGCCATGACGGGTATGCCAAGCTTAAAAGTATGTATTGTCATTGTCATCTTCCTAAAGCCAATTACAAATAAGTCACCTTGATATTGTAACAAGGTTCTACTTATTTGCCAAATCTATTGCGCCACTGTCTTGGCAATTTTTTGTTGCCATTTTTCTTGCCGTCTGGTTTTGTCCGCCACCTGCCCCACCAGTTGCCCACACGCTGCGTCAATGTCATCGCCCCGAGTTTGGCGCACCGTACACACAAAGCCTGCTTGGTTTAGCAAATTACTAAACGCATGAATGCGATTATTGCTAGAGCGCTGATACGGAGCGTGCGGAAACGGATTAAAGGGAATCAGATTGACTTTACTGGGTAAATCTTTGAGCAGTTCAATCAACTGTTTTGCGTGTTCATCGCTGTCATTGACCCCAGCAAGCATCACATATTCAATGGTAACGTGTTTTTTGTGGCGGGGATTTTCGTCATAGACATAGGCTTTGGCGGCTTTGATGAGTTCGGCAAGTGGATATTTTTTGTTAATCGGCACAAGCTCATTACGCAGCTCATCATTGGGGGCGTGCAGGCTGATTGCCAGTGCCACATCGATGTCTTTTGCCAAATCATACATCTTTGGCACAATGCCTGATGTGGACAGCGTAACACGGCGTTTGGACAGCCCAAAAGCATTGTCATCAAGCATTAAAGACATACTGGCAACCACTGGCTCATAATTCAGCAGCGGCTCGCCCATGCCCATCATCACCACGTTGGTAACACGGTTTTCACGCTCGGTAACAGGCACGTTTTGCATATAAGACTGATTGGCGACCCATAGCTGCCCGATGATTTCACTGGCGGTCAAATCTCGCTCAAAGCCTTGTTTGCCCGTACTACAAAACGAACAATCTAGCGCACAGCCCACCTGACTTGAAATGCACAAGGTCTTACGCCCGTATTCTTTGCTGTCTTCGGCAGGAATCAGCACCGTTTCCACAAGCGATCCGCCTGCCACTTCAAACACCCATTTACGAGTGCCATCTTCGCTAAACTGTTTAAATTTGACCGTAGGCGGGGTGATATGAGCGACCGTTTGTAGCTTTTCTTGTAATTTTTTGGATAAATTGCTCATCTGCGCAAAGTCAGTAACGCCATACTGATAAATCCACTTCATCACCTGCGTGGCACGAAAGCTTTTTTCGCCCAAGGTGGCAAAAAAGGCAACAAGCTCCTGCTTTGACAAGCCCAAAAGATTGGTTTTATCATCTGTGCTATCAGCATTAATCAAAGGGATGGTTGCAGGAGAATTCATGGCAAATGCGTACTTATAACTTAAATAAATCCGCCCATTATACAAAAAAAAGCTCAAAAAGTCACAAAAATATCCCACCGCTCTAATCAGCAGGGCAAGACTAGGGTGTATTAACAACTTACACACTGAAAAACATGCTAGCGTTTGCCTAAGCCATTTTTTGATCAAAAATAAGTCAAATTTTGCCTTGTACTACTTAGCCTGATTAGCATTGACATATTGGCAAGGTTATCATCTCCAATGCTTATCATCTTTTCAATTTTTTCCACCCATACCAAACATCAATCCATTTTTCGCAAAGCACCCAAAAAAGAAATTGATTTAAGTCTGCCCACCTCACTGATATCAAAGATAAAAAAATCCCCAAACAACTGTTGGGGAATGGCTTTTTTTAAAGAGAATATTCATGTACCGCATCAATAAAGACTTTGGCATGGTCAGGATTTGACCACTGGGTAATACCATGACCAAAGTTGGCAATATAGCCTGTGCGTTCGTTATTGATATAAGCATCATCAAGCATTAATTTGACCTCATGACGAATGCTATCAGGTGTACCAAAAATGGTGGCTGGGTCTAAATTACCCTGAATGGCTTTGGGCGCTTGAATTTTTTTGTGCAACAAAGTTTGGGCGCGCTGACTGTCGTTTAAGACCGCCCTTGCTGTTGCTAATGACATTGTCCAATCAAGTCCCAATGCATCTGCTTGACTGTCTGCTTGAACATCTAGCCACAGCCCACCTCCTTTGGTAAAAAGCACCACAGGCACATCAGGGTGACGAACCTTAAGCTCTGCTACAATCTTGCGATTATAGGCATGGCTAAATTCGACAAATTGGCGACAACCTAGCGCTCCACCCCAACTGTCAAAAATTTGTACAATTTGCGCCCCTGCAACAATTTGCGCATCCAAATAGTCCACTACCGCCTCTGCAATCTTATTAAGTAGCGCGTGCAGCAGCTCAGGGGTAGCATACATCATCTGTTTGGTGTGGCGAAATTCACGACTTGAACCACCCTCTACCATATACGTTGCCAATGTCCATGGACTGCCCGAAAATCCAAATAATGGCACTTGACCATTGAGCGCTGTACGAATGCTTGTCACCGCTTTCATCACATAATCAAGCGATGAATTGACATCAATCTTAGGCAGCTTTGCAATATCAGTCTCGCTACGCACAACAGATTTTAGCTTAGGTCCTTCACCTTCAGCAAAATACAACCCCAACTCAAACGCATCTGGAATGGTTAAAATATCACTAAACAAAATCGCCGCATCAAGCTCAAAACGGCGTAGCGGCTGCAATGTCACTTCTGTGGCTTTGTCCACATCCTTACATAAACTTAAAAAATCACCTGCTTGTGCGCGCACTTGTTTGTATTCTGGCAAATATCGCCCTGCTTGGCGCATCATCCAAACAGGGGTGGTATCTACAGGCTCAAAACGAATGGCGCGCAACAAACGGTCATTTTTTAAAGGGGCGAATTTGGTCATTGCTATTCCCAAGGCTTAAAATTTTTTACTATACATTCAACAGCGATTTGCCTATCAACCTAAAGGCAATTCATACAAACCACGGATATAAAATCGCTATCAAACTACACTCAATATACAGCTGCTTCACATACTGCTCATATTTTATAAGTTAATATGGCGCATACTCTACTTTGACATCATAGTCATCTTCGTTCCAATCGTCATCATCGTCTGCCACACCTTCTCGCTCACGCTTACGCATTGCACGGTAGGCTTCTTTTTGGATTTCAGTATTATGACGCACTTCTTGTTCAAGACGCGCAAAGCGTTCGGCTTGTTCTTCAGCAAATATCGGGTCTTCTGCCTCACGCGCGCGCTCATCCTCAATGGCATTCATCAGATGAAACTTAACCGCATCCACACCCTCACCTGTCAACGTTGATGTACGAAATACCATACCCGTCCACCCAAGACGCGCTACAATATCGGTACAAACCGCATTTTGCTCTTCTTGAGGGATTTGGTCAATCTTGTTTAAAATCAAAATTTGAGGCAAGCGCGACAATTCGTATGAAAACTTTTCAAGTTCGTTTAAGATAATTTCAGCGTTTGCTACAGGGTCGGAGCCATCAATTGGCTGTACATCGACAATATGTAGCAGTCTGCGAGTACGCGCCACATGTTTTAAAAAGCGAATACCAAGCCCCGCACCCTCACTAGCCCCCTCAATAAGCCCTGGAATGTCTGCCATCACAAAAGATTGATGCACCCCAACATCCACCACGCCCAAATTTGGCACAAGCGTGGTAAATGGATAATCTGCCACCTTTGGACGAGCTGCCGACACCTGACGAATAAAGGTGGATTTACCAGCGTTTGGCAAGCCAATCAAACCAACATCAGCCACTACTTTTAGCTCAAGTTTTAAATTTTTGGCTTCTCCAGCAAAACCTGACGTTGCCTTACGAGGTGCTTGATTGGTGCTAGATTTAAAGCGCGTATTACCAAAGCCTCCATCGCCCCCTTTTGCAACCAACAATACCTGCCCCTTTTGAGTCAAATCTCCAATAACCACATCAAGGTCAGTATCAATCACTGTGGTGCCGACTGGAACCGATAAATAAATATCATCCGCCCCCTTGCCCGAACAGTTCTTGCTGCCGCCATTTTCCCCACGGCGCGCTTCAAACTTACGTGTATAACGATAATCTACCAAGGTGTTAGTGTTGTCATCAGCAATCACATACACATCACCACCTTTACCGCCATCACCCCCATCAGGCCCTCCTTTGGGCACAAATTTTTCACGGCGAAAGCTGACAATGCCATTGCCGCCATCACCTGCTTTTACGCTAATTACCGCTTCATCAATAAACCGCATATTATTCTCTAGTTTTTAAATTAACTCAACATTATAGCATAGTATTGGCATTACTTGGCTAAAAAAAATTAGATATGTGGCAAGTTGGCATATACCAAAAATGCACAACGCACCTTCTCTTTTTTGTTAAACGCCAAAAGCCTTACAATAAATAAGCACCCACAATGTGAGTGCTTATTATTAGGTCATATCAATCACTATCAAGTCAGTGTCTTGTAGCTAATTTTTGCCATCGTTTCAGCAACACGTAAAACTTGGGTGCTATACCCCATCTCATTGTCATACCATAGGTATAGCGTTGCGCGATTATCGCTCGCAATGGTGGCTTTGGCATCATAGATTGCCACTTGCTCACAACCCACAAAGTCGGTAGAGGCTGCCTCTGGTGAGTCACTGTATGCCAGTTGATTTTGCCATTGAACAGATTGGCTGGCTTTTTTGATAAAGGCATTAAGCTCTTCGGCGCTACCTACAGCATTTTTGAAATTTAGGTTCAAAATTGCCAAAGAAACATTGGGGGTGGGAACACGAATTGAAGAGCCCGATAGCTTACCCTTAAGCTCTGGAATGGCTTTGGCAACTGCTGATGCCGCTCCTGTAGAAGTCATCACCATATTCAAAGGTGCTGCGCGTCCACGACGGTCTGCTTTGTGATGATTGTCCACCAAGTTTTGGTCATTGGTAAAGGCGTGAATGGTTTCCATATGTCCATTTTCAATGCCATATTGGTCATTAAGCAGTTTTAGTGCAACTGTAATGGCATTGGTGGTACAGCTGGCTGCTGATACAATCTTATCTTCACCAATGCTAGCATCATTCACCCCATACACCACGTTTTTGATGTCGCCTTTGGCAGGTGCAGTCAATAATACCTTTGCTACACCTTTGGATTGTAGGTGCTTACCAAGACCTGCCTCATCCTTCCATTTACCTGTATTATCAATCACTAGCGCATCATGAATGCCATAGGCGGTATAATCCACCTCACTAGGGTCGGAGGCATAAATCATCTGAATAAATCGCCCATTCACCAAAAGCCCATTATTGGCATCATCTACCACAACCGAACCACCAAACCATCCATGCACACTGTCGCGCTCAAGTAAACTTGCACGCTTGGCAAGGTCACCCTCACCTGCTGGACGCACCACAATTGCCTTTAATTGCAAGCCTTTATCACTGGTAGGACGCGCTGCCAATAAACGCGCCAAAATACGCCCAATACGTCCAAAACCATACAAGACCACATCAACAGGGGCATTATTAGCCTCTCCTGCAAGCTCCGTCACACTTTTGCCATCACGCAGCGCACAGCCCACATCAATACGCGCAACTGCAACATCCGCCTCTAGTACCGCCTTGGCAAATTCCGCTGTCTTGGCAATATCACACCCTGCCGCTTCATGTACTGACAACAACTGCGCCACATCAGTTGTCAAAGGTTTGGCAAACAAAGTTAAGACCACATCACGCGCTTGCAATGCATACAAGGTTGCCACTAGGGTGACTGCCTGCTGTTCATTTGCCAAGCGCTGGCTTAGTGCATCAGAAAATAAGCTCATGGAATTATCCTTTTTTTAGGGTTAAAAAAAACTAATATGATGAAATATACAACAAATTATCTGCTTAAATTGTAAAGCAAAAGCCCTTTTTTGGCAACTTGATTTAATTAATAAATACTAGGATTTTTTATAAAAATATTTATCTAATAAACTCTCTAATGCCTGCTACTGCCACTGCGCCGTGTTGCTGCGCTCTTGGTAATAGCGACTTTGACATCCCTCCCAAAGCAATGACAGGTAAGTGTGATATTTCTGCCAACTCCTGCAGCCCTTGCCACCCCAAAGGCAATCTATCAGGGTGCGTATTTGTTGCCAATACAGGCGATACAAACACCGCCCACATAGGCAATTGACTTGCCAATGTATTGATGATATTTAGACTGTTTTTATCATGACTACTAGCAGTGACAAGCTTGCCACTCTCTATAATGCATGCCTGCCACGTCTTATCAAGATGCTCTACTGTCTGTTGTGGCAAATGCAGCGCCGCCACTTGTGCCAATTCTGCTTGCGCCAACAATCCCCTCTCCATCATCTTGATGTATTGCCCAACAGGCACAATAAATCGCCCACTTCCTTGATGTATCAAACGCTTTAGTATATGAGCGTACAGCGATACAGGCGTATCTGGTAGGCGCAAATAACACAAAGCCGTTGCCGCATACCGTGTGACAAATACCTCATGATTGGCACTATTCTTATCTAGCGCTGTACTAATTGTCACCACCTCATCTAGCGCCAACCAACGCAGAATAGGCGCATTAGCACTGGGAAACTGCGCACTCAAGCCCACAATGGTTGCTTTGTCTAGCCAATACAACGCTTGATTGTCCATCCCTTGTTTTTGATGGCGATACGCTTGATATTGAGCCTCATCTAGCAGCACCTGATACACCCACAGCCGCACTTGCTTATCTTCGTATCTGTGCGTAATCACTCCTAATTTTGTGATTAAATTATTCTCAATTGCCAATCCCAATTCTTCTTTTACTTCACGAATGACAGCAGCTTTGGCGGTTTCTGCCCGCTCAAGCTTGCCACCAACAAACTCAAGCTTACCCCCTTGATGCTGATGAGCATGACGTTTTGCCACCAAAAACAGCCCATCATAACGCAATACCGCCACTGCAACATCAATATAATTCAATGATTTTTTAATTAATTCATTCATTATTCCTTTTATCCTTTTAAAATTACCTTTTATCTGAAACTCTATCAATTTTAGCAAATCTTGCATTTTATATTTGCAATTTATCCAAAATTTGCTATCATTATCACAAATGATAATTATTATCACTTGTTAAAAAATCACATTTGTTATTGGTGCTTTTTTTTAATGAGGATAAGTAATACTTGTTTAGCCATTGACACCCTCTGCCAACACAAGGAGCTTTTTATGACTACCATCGCTCGTTATTTTAGCAATCGTGATGCCAACCGTCTGCCAACACTGCATTCACAAAACTTATTTGCACTCACCAAAGAAGTGCGCATTGAGCATCAAGGTGAAGAATATCGCTTACGCTTAACTCGCAATAACCGCTTAATTTTGACCAAATAGCCGCCCATCCATCATTAAACCCAAGCACTTTGCTTGGGTTTTTCAATTACATACTTAATCCACAAGCTCAACACACAAATTAAGCGCCTTGATTGAATGGTTGCACATGGCTTTTTGCTCTTATTTTAAGAACCTGTTCACAATTAATGGCGCTTTTATATGTTTGTGGAATATTGCATTAAAAGTGCTTGCTTTTTTGTCAAAAATAGCTAACTCTTGTGACTTGATATCAAAAACTTGCTTGATAGAATATAACTGTCAATCTGCATTTTTTCCTTGAAAAGCTTACCATTCATCTTATTTTTGCCCTTGAATTGTCCAATCAATCACGCACAGATTCTAAGTTAAAACCGCCAGCGATAGACAACATCAACGATATTTTCTACCGCTGAGGTGACTTCTACATAAATGCGCTGTGTCAATTGATAATGCAATGATAAGGTGGTTTCGGCATTAAAGACCCCAACACCATAACGAATATACAAATCAGGTGTAATATAACCTGTGATATTCACATTGGCATCAGAAGCACTGCCTGAAGCATCCACCGTCAAGCTTTCAAGCCCTAGCGCCCGTCCAATTTGATTGGTAATGCCTCGTGTGCCTTGCAATCCTAGGCTTAATCCTGCTGCTGCCAATGAATTGGTGACACGTGTACGGAAGCTTTCCTCGCTCATTTGCGTCACCCCCGTGGACTCACTTAGGCTACCTGTCACCAGTGCATTCATCGCTTGCTGTTCTGTCAATCCTGCATCATTAAATACACTAATATTTGGCTCGGCAACTGTACCTGTCACGCGCACACCCACCGTCTGACTTTCAATCTCTCGCACCGCTTCAATGGACAATCTAGGATTCATCACATCGCCATTAAAGCGGATTTGTGCATAGTTTAGCTCCAGATTTTGCCCAATTGCATCCACTGTGGTACGTTCAGACACCTGAATAACGCCACGTGCACGCATCGCACCCTGTCCTCGCTGTGTCAAATGTAGCGCCCCCGCCAAAGGTAATTTGGCACCAAAGCCACGAAACACCACATCATCCCCTAGGTCAAGTCCAATATCTGCATTAATAGACCATGGGGTGACACTTGCCAAAATATTTGCCACATCACCTGTGACCCGTCTATCAATCACCACTACATCTTCGCTTTGTTCCACCACTGCGCTGGTCGTCTCTGGTGGGCGAATGGTAGCGCTGGGCACACTTACCACGCCTTGCACGCTGACATATTTTTGAGTAGGACGAGCAATAATTTCCAAATGCGGACTCACTTCTGCTGCCAACAACGGTGGTGAGCTTAGCGCCAATTTTTCACCAATGACTGTCATTTTGGCTTGTAACTCTTGCTGCCAATCCACCTCGCCACTTAGTGTTCCTGTACCCGACCCTCCTTTAAACTCGCCCTCCACACTTGCCTGCATCCCCCTGATGCTTGCATTCAGCTGTATGTCAGATAGATTGATAGGAACATCCACCAGTGCCAAATACCCTTCTGTCAAGCTGGCATTGCCATAAAACAAAGGCTTACTCAAAGTGCCGCCTACACCCCCCGCAACCTCTACAGTACCGCTCAATGTCTGAATGGCAGGAAAAAATGGGCGCAATACACCAAGCTGTAAACCATTTAATGCCAATGCTCCTGCAATAGGCTTGCCCTCTGCATAAGGATTGATAGTAACATCTGCATAGCCACCCCCTTGATTTCCAATACTGATATCTGTACGCAGTTTTAATCCCGCAGGCACTGTCTGGACAATCAATGACACCCGTTCATAAGGCAATGTGGTGTCAGGCAAGCCTTCGTTGCGCAATCCGATAGCGCCATTATCCGAATATAAAACAGCATTGATTTCAGGTGCAGCTTTTCCCCAACTGGCTTTGATTTTACCATTTAAACGAGAACGCCAGCTTAAATCACTAGGCAACATTGGGGTAAATACCGCAGTATCCAACCCTGCAATCACCAAATCCACAGAACCTGCCGTGGGTGAAATAACCAACTTCTCTTGCAAACATAAAGACCCTGTGCGCGTATCATTGCCTTGCCCTGTGGCTGATAAAGTCTGCCAACAGTGCGCTGCCATCACCAATTCACCTTGTGCAATATCATAGCGTACTTCAGCAGGTTGGCGCTGATTAAGAACACCTTGGCGAGTCTGCAATCGTCCTTCGCTTAATACCCCTTGATACAGATTGTTCTCAAGCACCCCTTGTAGGCGAGTTTGAACCTGCATTTCTGCATTGCTTGCCAAGAGCAAAATATTATGATTATTCTGCGTACCCTGAATATCAAGGCGTGCTTGTCGCAGAGTCTGACCTGCCGCCACCAAGTTGCTAGCTTGCACCACAAACGCGCTATTGGCATTGCCTAAATTCACCACCTTACCTACAATACTCACATCACGCGCTGCAAATGATGGCATACTAATGTTTGCCAAACGAATGTCACTATAAATCGTTGGTAAGCGATTGTCATCCCCTTCAACAATTAAGCCACCTGATACCGAACCACGCACATCCGCCACAAATTGATTGAGCGCCTCTGCTTTGATATTGATGGCAAGCTTTTGCTCATCACCCTCCATTTGCAGGCGATTGTCCCCAAAGCGCACAATCACATCTTGTACATCAAGCTTTTTTACAATGGTGCGAAAACTGGCGTCTTGCTTGGCAATGTCTGCTTGTAATTGATTGGCTTCACGACCAAGCTGTGTGATGCCTTGAGAGATACTGGCTTGAAAGCTTCCTGTGATTCTATCTAAATCAAAGCGTGCCTTGGTATCTTTTTTCAACGCTTGCCAATAAGCTTTTAGATTATCAGGTAGCTGCAAATGCGCTGTCACCACGCCTGACGCTTGTAATGCTTGTTCTTTTAGTGTGCCTTGAATATCCAGTTTTTGTATGTCTATTTTTTGTTCTGTTGAACGCCAATCTGTCGTTGCAGACAACTCACCATCAAGCTGACTGTCATAGCCTTTGACAAACTGACCAAGATTAAATCGCGTCATAACCGCGTTGATGTCAGCCGCCACTCCCTTGCTGATATCCACCCAACCTGTGGCAGACAAAGCCCCTGCTTGACCTTGATAGGCAAATTGATTGATGGTCAGCTTGTCATAATTGCCCACAACATCCGCTTGTAGCACCCCTGTTGGCACTCGCCCATCATGACTTAAGATCTGCCCATCAATATTAGCGCGGACATTATGCAGTGTGTTATTTTTGTATAGACCTGTAGTACTAACACCTCCTGTGAACATCACAGGGCTATTGGCATATAAGGCACTGGTATTAAGACCATCAGCATGTCCATGCAGTTGCCATGCAACGCCATTGGTTAGCTTAAGTGCACCAGCAACAGACAAATGCCCAGCCTGATTACTAACCACCAGCTTGGTGATGTCTATCGCCTCTGCTGTGCCATTGGCTTTGGCGCTCAATTGATTGCGCTCAAAGGCATGGTGTATGCCTTGGCTGTCAAAATGTCCATCAAAACTGGCATCAAAATAACTTAGCGCACCATCGGTGAGTTTAAGTAGCGCCCAAGCATCGCCTAACATCGTTACTTGCTGACTGCCTTTTTTGTCTAGCCATGCCACCAATGTACTATCCTCAATGGTAATATCTAGCACATCAGCTTTGCCCTCGGTGCGCATTTTGCCTGTTGTCATCACAGTGCCAGACAGCTGTGTAACAGGTAGTTGCTCACTGCTACTTAGGTAGGCATTGGGAATAAGTTTTTTGGTTTGTGCGTTCAGCTGCCATGATAGGGGGCGTTTGTCTGTTGCCAATAGCACTTTGCCTTTGGCAGATAATTCACCCACATCACCTTGATAGCCTGCTTGTAGCACCTCAATATCATCGCCTTTGATATTTAAATTGGCTTGATACTCACCCTTAGGCAGTGTCAATAAGGTGTCAATGGTTGCTGTCGTCTCAAGCTCCACTCTATTGTCATACACCGCAATCACCGCCTCCCCTTGAGGACTATTGACATCGCCCAACTCAGGTAGTTGATGACGCACATACTGCTGCCAGATGGCTTTAATATTCCAAGGATTAGGGTTTGAGCTACGCTCATCTTGTTGAGACAGATTTTTTTGGGTGATATGCGCCGTGATGACCTCACCATCTTTTTGTGTCAATGCCAAGCGATACCATGTATAATCCTTGTCATCTTTAAGTCCAAATCCAAAGTCAAGCCCCCCCTCCAAATACGCTGGTAAATAGGCTCGGTATTTTTGATATTCCGTTGGCAAGATAGTGTCTAGCGCATATTTGTCGCTTTTGACATTGAGCGCCATATATACAATT
>JBHBMT010000126.1:0-8982 GCA_041773075.1 Moraxella sp. | reverse complement strand
CCTTTTTTGTCAGATTGTAAAAAATGCAGCCATACATTGCCATCGTCTCGGCGAATGACATAAGTGCTAACAGGGTGATTGGCAATGTCACCAGCACCCATGGCAAGCTCACCAAGGTCAGCAAGATAGCCTTGCTGGTCGGCATTGAGTTGTCCATCAAAGACTTTGACGCCTCCTAGCTTGGTGATGGTATCATCTAAGGATGTTTGAATGTCAGTAGGATTGTAAGCGTTATTGTTATGAACAATCTCTAAAAGCTGTGTTTTGCCAGTAATGGTGTGTGCTTTGTTTGCCCAAAAAGCAAAGCGGTCAGCAATCAAACTGCCACCTTGAGCATCAGAAGAGACCACATATCCATCAGGCAAGGTCACATAAGGAAAAGTGCCAAGTGCTGCACTAGAAACAGCAAGACTAGCTAAATCAAGATCTGTTGTGGTGGCTATGGGCGTGGCTGTGGCTGCTGTTGTGGTAGCTGCTGTGCTGGCGACAGTTTTGCCGTCTGTTTTGGGCTTGCCACCTTCGCAACCACAGCAACCAGCTAGCAATAGGGCGCTAAGTGTACCAACAACGCTTAAGCGTACAGTAGGGTGAGATGTCAGTTTCATAAAAAGATTTCCTCAAAAAAAAAGTGGCAACCGCCACTGTGCTATCAATATGAGTGCTTATTTTGCGCGTATTTTAACAAGTTATATAAGTTTTGTCATGAATTGTTTGCTAAACTGAATGTCTTTGAAGCAAATGCTTATAAGCTGCTAAATAGTAGCCATCAGACACAGTGACTAAATCATAGCAACAAGAGGGTTTTTTGAGTATAATAGCGCTCATTTTATTGATTGTTATGACCATATGAAATCATTGATTATTGTTGCGTTGGTTGTTTGTGGTGGCATCTGTGCATGTGGGCAAAAAGGGGAGTTGTACTTGCCCGACAGTACTGCTACAGTAGATGTGAGTGAATATGAGCGCCAAGATAGCCAAGGCAATCAAGAGCAAAATTATTAGTATTGGTTGTCAGCACCACACACGTTGCTGTCAAGATGATGGTGGTTTTTAATAAAAATCAGTTGGCACCTTAAAAAAAAGTTAGGGCGTGCTATAAGTTACTTTGAGTGAAAAATTATCAGTCTTTTGGGTCATCAGTGTAAGTCAATATTGGCAAGAT
Source organism: Moraxella sp. (assembly GCA_041773075.1). Lineage (GTDB taxonomy): Bacteria > Pseudomonadota > Gammaproteobacteria > Pseudomonadales > Moraxellaceae > Moraxella. Next base: position 7,820 of record JBHBMT010000126.1, on the reverse strand, counting down.
TAAGTAACAAAAGGCGCAGTTAGCCTATTTTTCACCAAAAAAGCAAGCGCTCAACATCTAATCTTATTTCTTAACGTGTGTAAAACATCAACGCACCCCAAGGACTTTTATGAGCTTTGTACCCGCCAGTCAAAAGACCCCTGCAGGACTATTTATTGACCCTGTTATTTTAACACGCAGCTTGCCCTTTATTGAGTATCGGCAAGAGGAGTTGTATATAGAGGGTGTGTCAGCATTGACGCTAAGTCAGCAGTATGGCACACCAACTTATGTGTATTCAAAAAACGCCATCATTCAAGCCTATCAAGCCTATCATCAAAGCTTTGGCGCATTACCACATCAAATTTGCTATGCTGTGAAAGCCAATTCTAATTTGGCGGTATTAAACGTGCTTGCTAAGCTTGGCGCTGGGTTTGATATTGTATCAAAAGGTGAGCTTGCTCGTGTGCTGCAAGTGACCGATGGCAAAAAAGTGGTGTATTCTGGCGTGGGCAAAACCTTTGACGACATTGAGTTTGCACTAAAAGCAGATATTGATTGTTTTAATGTAGAAGCTATCAGTGAGCTGGAGTTAATCAATCAAGTGGCAACCACCTTAAATAAAAAAGCACGCATTTCGTTGCGTATCAATCCTGATGTGGATGCCAAAACACACCCTTATATTTCAACAGGCATGAAGGATAATAAATTTGGTATCAGTCATGAGCAGGCGGTGAGCGCGTATCAATACGCCCAAAGCTTGCCTATGCTTGAAATTGTGGGGATTGACTGCCATATAGGATCGCAATTAGAAGAGGTTCAGCCGTTTGTTGATGCGCTGTCACGCTTGGCGCTTTTGATTGATGAGCTAAAGGCAGTTGGCATTTACCTTAAGCATATTGATATTGGTGGAGGCTTGGGGGTGCGTTATATTGATGAAAATCCTGTATCCACCCATGACTATATTCAGGCGCTACTACCACAACTGTCAGCGCTTGGTTTGACAGTGTATTGTGAGCCAGGGCGCAATATGGTGGCAAATGCAGGCGTGTTATTGACAACAGTTGATGTCTTAAAGCCAACAGAATTCAAAAATTTTGCCATTGTTGATGCGTCTATGAGCGAGTTGATTCGTCCTGCGCTATATGACTCAAAAATGGCAATTATCCCAACAAGACAACAGCCACAAGCGCAACTTCAGTGTTGGGACGTGGTGGGATCGGTATGCGAGTCTAGTGACTTTTTGGCAAAAGAGCGCGCATTGGCATTATGCGTAGGGGAGGTGCTGGCAGTCACAGGGGCGGGTGCGTATGGATTTACCATGGCAAGTAACTATAACAGTCGTCCCCTGCCTTGTGAGGTGATGGTAGAAGAGGGTATGCATCGCGTCATTCGCCAAAGACAACGTCTAGAACAACTGTGGCAAGACGAAGTGATATAAAATGCCAAAAGCTATCAAAAAGGCGTGCAAAAAGCACGCTTTTTTTTAGACAAAGTTTTACAAATGTTTTCAAACAAAAAGTTGCATAAAAAACCCTAAAATTTGTCCAAAACATGATAAGATAAAGGGGTGGACTGATACAAAGCTTAGGGCACCCCAACATTTCGTCTTTGCCATTAAACTTAAGAAAAATCGCAGAAGTTTTGGTAAAAATTGTTTGTTGATATGAATATATTAAAAACAATTTGACGATGAAAACGAAGAGTTAGCCTCACTTTTTAACAAACAGAGAATGCAAAAACGCTATCTTATTTCTAAATGATTGCTAGATAGTAATTAGTGTTATGAAGTGTCAGGGTGCTCCAATATAGCCACTTGATTTTAAAATACAACATTGTCATCGTGTTGGTGTTGTCTACAGCTTGTGAGTTGGATGTGTTTTGAGCTTTATTCGGTAGCTATCAATATAAAAAAAGGAACAAAAATTATGTTAATTGAATTTACTAAAATGCACGGACTGGGCAATGACTTTATGGTCATTGATTTGGTTACGCAGCGTATGAATCTTAATACAGAGTTGGTGCGCCTACTTGCCGACCGCAATTTGGGTGTGGGGTTTGACCAATTATTGATTGTTGAGCCGCCAACACGTCCAGATGTGGATTTTCGCTACCGCATTTTTAATGCTGATGGCAGTGAAGTAGCGCAGTGTGGCAATGGTGCTCGGTGTTTTGCCAGTTTTGTACAAGCGCGCAAACTGTCTTTTAAACAGCGCCTTAGAGTAGAAACAGCAAGCGGCATTATTACCTTGAGCACGGATCGGTATGGCTGGGTGCAGGTAGATATGGGTAAGCCTAAATTTGAGCCTAACGAAATTCCTTTTGCCCCAAAAGCTGTGACCAAAGTGGGTAATGCCTATCGTCTGGATGTCAATGGGGATTTTGTGTCCTTGTATGTGTGCAATATGGGCAATCCACACGCTGTGATTTTGGTGGATGATGTGTTGAGTGCTGATGTGGCAGGAATTGGCAAGGCGATTGAATCTCACGAGGCATTTCCTGAATGTGTGAATGTTGGGTTTGTGCAGGTCATGAATCAGCGCCATATTCGGTTGCGAGTGTATGAGCGTGGCGTTGGTGAAACCCAAGCGTGTGGTACGGGTGCTTGCGCTGCTGTTGTGACGGGTATTCGCGAAGGTTGGTTGGATGAAGGCGTTGATGTGCGCGCACAGTTGTATGGTGGCAGCCTTGCGATTCGTTGGCAGGATGGGTATTCGGTGATGATGACAGGTCCAACCAGCTTTGTGTACGAAGGGGTGTTTAGTCCCGATGGCTTGGCAGCGCAGGCGGGTATTGACTTAACTCCTGATGAGGATGGATTTGAATACTGATTGGTAAGTTTGACATACCACCCAAGACTTGATTGGTGGCTTGGGTGGTATATTTTATTGGCTTATTGGCGTGATTAATAATAAAAGCGGTGGATTGTAGATGAGTCGGTTGACGGCGGCGATGACATGGACGCAAAGAGCGCCACAAACAGATGAGGGCATAGACCAGCTGCCTTTGGCGATGAGCCAGTCGGTGATAAGCTGGCAAAAGAAGTTGGCAAATCAGCAGTATTCTGCTCATACCTTAGAGGCATATCAGCGTGCAGTGGTGGCGTTTGGGCGCTATTTGGTAACAAAAGGACAGTCTTCTTGGAGCGCTAAGCCAATGATGTTGCAAGCCTATATTGCAGAGCGACTAGAATCCAATACCTTTAAGGTGGTCAGTGCCAAACAAACCGTGTCGGCATTGACACAGTTTTATGAGGAATTAACTAAGCAAGATGCGAGCATTAACAATCCTACCATTGGCTATCGGCTCAAAAAAAATACACAAGCATTACCTAAAATTGCTGATGTTGATATGATTCATCAGTTGCTTGACCAAAGTATGCCAGATGACCCCAACCAAGCGCGATTATGGGTGCGTGACCGTGCTATGTTTGAGCTTATGTATAGTAGCGGACTGCGTGTGAGTGAATTGGCATCATTGGAGGTAACAGATGTGGATTTGCAGGCGCGTTTGGTCAGAGTCATAGGAAAGGGTAATAAGATGCGCCAGTTGCCCGTGGGTAAAAAAGCCTGCGAAGCGATTGGTGCTTATTTGCCTCATCGAGCGCTTTGGCAAGAGCAGAATGATACAGCGTTATTTATTAGCGAGCGCTTGGGGATACGCCTGACCACGCGCGCCATTCAGTTGCGCCTTAAGACATTTGCGCGCCTAGCAGGTATTGAACAAAACTTTTATCCACACTTGCTACGTCATTGTTTTGCGTCACATATGTTGTCAGCCAGTGGCGATTTGCGCGCGGTACAAGAGTTGTTGGGGCACGCCAATGCCAGTACCACACAAATTTATACCCATGTGGATTTTATGGCGCTCACCAAAATATACGACACCACGCACCCTAGGGCAATCAAATCAAGCAAAAAAATAAACAACCCATAGAGAGAATCATGAGAGTACTAGGATTAGAGACTTCGTGTGATGAAACAGGATTGGCGATTTATGACAGTCAGTTAAATCAAGGAACAGGCGGCGTAGTAGCACAGGTACTATATAGTCAAATTGAGCTACACGCAACCTATGGTGGGGTTGTGCCCGAGCTTGCCAGTCGTGACCATATTCGCAAACTTGTACCTTTGTTTGATGAGTTATTAACACAAGCAAAACTCACAAAGCATGATATTGATGCCGTTGCCTATACCAAAGGACCGGGGCTTATTGGTGCACTAATGACAGGAGCGCTTTTTGGTCGCAGTCTGGCGTTTGGGTTGGGTGTTCCTGCCATTGGGGTGCATCATATGGAAGGGCATTTGTTGGCACCTTTGTTGGAGGGGAGTGACTCACTTAGCTTTCCTTTTGTCTGTTTGTTGGTATCAGGAGGGCATACTTTATTGGTAGAGGCGCACGCAGTTGGGGATTACACCATTTTGGGCGAATCTATCGATGATGCAGCAGGTGAGTGTTTTGACAAAGTAGCTAAGATGCTTGGCTTGGCTTATCCAGGAGGACCTAATGTGGCGCGTCTTGCTAAGCAGGGTAATAGCCAGCGTTTTATGTTGCCACGCCCAATGCTGCACCAAGGATTGCAGTTTTCATTTAGCGGTATGAAAACGGCGGTGCATAACTTAATCAAAGACAATCTAACAGCACAGTTAAGCCATCAAGAATATGAGCAAACCAAAGCGGATATCGCAGCAAGTTTTGAATATGCGATGGTGGATACATTGGTCAAAAAATGTATTAAAGCACTAAAGCAAACCCACCAAAAGCGCCTTGTGATTGCAGGAGGAGTGAGTGCTAATCAGACATTGCGCCTTGAGCTTGAGTCCGCCTTACAAAAAATAGGCGCACAAGTTTATTATGCACCCCCAGCACTGTGTACAGATAATGGTGCTATGATTGCTTATGCAGGGTTTTGTCGATTGCAAGCAGGCTTAAGTGATGATTTGGCGGTGACTTGTGTGCCTCGGTGGGACATTCAGAGCTTGCCAAAAGTGAATTAAAAAGCACAAAAGAGACTTGCAATTTTCCAAAAAACGTGTATAATACGCCCACTTAATCTGTTTTGTGCGCACTTTATTGTGTGGGCAATTGCCCTAGCACCACAGCCAAAGCATCGTTTTTGGCACTATAAAGACGGTTTCTTCCCTGCCATATGATACAAACTATTGGTAGGGTTGTTATTGTTTTGTATAAAAAAACAGAAAACATATCATCCATTAGCATGGTTTTTATTAAAAACCAAAAAAGCACTTAATTTAGGAGCTTGTTGGCATGGCTAACCAGAGAATCCGTATCCGACTAAAGTCTTTTGACCATCGCTTAATTGACCAGTCGGCACAAGAGATTGTCGATACTGCAAAGCGTACAGGCGCACAAGTATGTGGTCCTGTTCCCTTGCCGACTCGTATTGAGCGGTTCAACGTATTGACATCACCGCACGTTAATAAAGACGCGCGTGACCAATATGAAATCCGTACCCACAAGCGCATGATTGATATCGTTCAGCCTACCGACAAGACCGTTGATGCGCTGATGAAGCTTGATCTTGCAGCTGGTGTTGACGTTCAAATCGCCTTGGGCTAATTGAACAAGTCTGGTTTAAACTATTAAAGAATAAGAGGTTTAAAATGGCGATTGGTTTAGTCGGTAAAAAATGCGGCATGACCCGAGTATTTACAGAAGCAGGTGTGTCTATTCCTGTGACTGTAGTTCAGGTAGAAGCAAACCGCATTTCACAAATCAAAACTGTAGAAACAGATGGCTACAATGCTGTGCAAATCACCACAGGTGAGCGCCGTGACAGCCGTGTAACTGCAGCTCAAAAAGGTCACTTTGCCAAAGCAGGTGTTGCTGCTGGTCGTGGCGTTTGGGAATTTCGCGCTGAAGAGAGCGAGCTTGAAGGTCGTGCATTAGGCGGCGATATTTTGGCAGATATCTTTGAAGTTGGTCAATTGGTTGACGTGACTGGTCAAAGCAAGGGTAAAGGCTTCCAAGGGGGCGTTAAGCGTCACAATTTCCGCACCCAAGATGCTACACACGGTAACTCTGTATCGCATCGCGTACTTGGCTCAACAGGTCAAAACCAAACCCCAGGACGTGTTTTTAAAGGCAAAAAAAATGCCAGGTCAAATGGGTAACAAGCGTGTTACAGTTCAAGGCTTAGAAGTTGTGTCTGTTGATGTTGAAAAAGGTGTATTGGTCATCAAAGGCGCTATTCCAGGTGCTAACGGTGGCAATGTCATCGTGCGTCCATCAGTCAAAGCCTAAGGTGAGGGGATTAACGTGAATTTAAAAACTGTTACAGGTGCAGCGGTTGAACTATCAGAAACGGCGTTTGGTCGTGAGTTCAATGAAGCGTTGGTACACCAAGTAGTAACCGCCTATTTAGCGGGTGCTCGCCAAGGTAGTCGTGCACAAAAAAGCCGTGCCGAAGTATCTGGTGGTGGCAAAAAGCCTTGGCGTCAAAAAGGCACAGGTCGTGCACGCGCAGGCTCTATCCGTAGCCCAATTTGGGTTGGTGGCGGTCGTGCTTTTGCTGCTAAGCCACAAGATTGGTCGCAAAAAGTCAACCGTAAAATGTATCGTGGCGCGATGCAATGTATCCTAGCTGAGCTTGTGCGTCAAGAGCGTTTGATTTTGGTGGACGAAATCAGTGTATCAGCCCCAAAAACCAAAGAGCTTATTGCAAAATTGGCAGAGCTTAATGCCCCTCGCGCATTGATTGTTAGCCATGAAGTAGATGAGAACTTGTATTTGGCAGCACGCAACATTCCTTATGTGAATGTATTGGATACTCGTGAAGTTGATCCAGTGAGCCTAGTTTCTTTTGACAAAGTGATTATGTCAGTACAAGCCGCCAAACAATTTGAGGAGACACTGGCATGAGTCACGCAAGATTATATCAAGTCCTAAAAGCTCCTGTATTTTCAGAAAAATCACAGCGTTTAGGGGATGCGTTGGGCGTACAAGTATTTAAAGTTGACGTCAATGCAACCAAAAAAGACATCAAAAAAGCTGTTGAGTTGATGTTTGATGGTGTTGAAGTTGTAAAAGTAAATACCTTGAATGTTAAGGGTAAAACCAAGCGTTTTGGACGCGTTGTTGGTAAGCGTAGCGACTTCAAAAAAGCGTATGTGACCCTAAAAGCGGGTGCAGACGTACAAATCGGTGCTGGTGAGCAAGCGCTTGCTGGTGAAACAGCGACTAACGAATAAGGATACTTTATCATGCCTATCGTAAAAGCAAAACCTACATCACCAGGTCGCCGCTTTGTTGAGAAAGTTGTGCATCCACACCTTTATAAAGGTCGTCCTTATGCACCGCTTGTTGAAACAAAAGCTAAAACTGGTGGTCGTAACAACAATGGTCGTATTACCACTCGTCATATTGGTGGCGGTCATAAGCAACATTATCGCTTGGTAGACTTTAAGCGTAATAAAGATGGTATTCCAGCGGTAGTTGAGCGTATTGAATACGATCCAAACCGTACTGCACACATTGCTTTGCTTAAGTATGCTGACGGTGAACGCCGTTATATCATCGCACCAAAAAAACTAAGTGTTGGTGATAATGTACAATCAGGTGAAAACTCACCCATCCGCCCAGGTAATTGCCTACCATTAAAAAACATTCCAGTTGGTACTGTTATTCATAATATTGAATTAAAAATTGGTAAAGGTGCGCAATTGGCTCGTTCTGCAGGTGCTGCAGTTCAGTTGTTAGGTCGTGATGGTGCCTATGTGATTGTGCGTTTGCGTTCTGGTGAAACTCGCCGCATTCATGCAGATTGTCGTGCAGTTATCGGTGAAGTATCTAACACTGAAAACAACCTAAAATCACTAGGT
>JBHBMT010000125.1:0-4029 GCA_041773075.1 Moraxella sp. | reverse complement strand
GCGGTGCGAGCTCGGCAATAGTCGCCATCAGGGTGGGGCGTGGCATAGCCGATGGCGTTGTACTCATGATTGCCCATCACGGCATAGGCTTCACCGTGATCAATCATCTCAAAGACGATCTGCAGTGTATCGACTTGGCGAGCACCACGATCGATCAAATCACCGATAAATATCGCCCGATGATTTGGCGGTGCACGATAGCAGTCGCCATCATGTCGATAGCCAAGCTGTGTCAATAGCCCAATCAGCTTATCTGCTTGTCCATGGATGTCGCCGATGATGTCATAAATCATAAAATTACCCCCATTTTGAACTAATATACCAAAATGCAGATGCTTTTGCCACGAAAACCGTTTATCATGACAGCAAAATCCGTGATTCACGACAGCGATTGAAGTAATAGGGCAAAGACAGTGACCACACTCCCCATTCTCTACCAAGACGAGCACATCGTCATCATCAATAAACCTGCTGGGATGCTCGTGCATCGCTCGTGGCTCGATAAGCATGAGACGGTGTTTGTGATGCAGACCTTGCGTGATCAGATCGGGCAGCTCGTGTATCCTGTGCATCGCCTAGATCGTCCGACGTCAGGCGTGCTGTTATTTGCCCTAACTAGCGAGATGGCTCGGCGGTTGTCTGAGCAGTTTGAGCGACATGAAGTGACAAAGAAATATCTGGCGGTGGTGCGTGGGGCGATGACGACAGGCGGACGCATCGATTATCCGCTCAAGGTACGACTGGATAAAATCGCGGATAAATTTGCTGATCGTGATAAGCCGCCTGAGCCTGCCATCACTGACTATCGGATACTGGCGACGAGTGAGCAGCCCTTTGTGTCGTGTCAGCGGTTCACCACTTCTCGGTATTCGCTTGTCGAGCTCATCCCCATCACAGGGCGTAAGCATCAGCTGAGACGGCATATGAAACACATCTTTCATCCCATCGTCGGCGACACCACCTATGGCGATAAGGTACAAAACCGTGCCATCATCGCCCATGTCGGCACAAGACGGCTACTCCTGCACGCTCATCAGCTCAGCTTTTGTCATCCGATGACAGGACAGATGATGAGCATCGCCGCACCTGTGGATGATGAGTTTGGGCGGCTGATGGATGCGTTTGGGTGGGGTGATAACACACCCACCTGATGGCAGCTGGGTGGTGGGTTAGTTGGCGTAGGCACAGACGGTTTTGAGTAGGGTTTCGCCAGTGCTGCCTGGAATGGCTCTGTCCCAATTGGCAGATGAATACCGGCTAAAGTCAGGGTCGTTGCCACTCCAAACCACCCTGCCTTGTTTGTCATAGGCGGCAAGGTATTCTATGACTGATTTGCGAGCACGGCAGTCAAAATAGTCAAAGGATTTAGCTGTCCAATATTTTTTACCACCCCAATCTTGTGCTTGTTTATATTCTATCTGCACCCATGCGGTCATCACAGCTGCGCCATTGACTAGTGTGTCTGCTTGGATGCTGTCTAAGTCAATGTAACCTGTGCCAAGAGGGTTTTCGCTAACCTGCAGCCAATTCACCGCTATTGCTTGCTGTGTCATGACTGTGGCAAGTGCTACTGCCAATAATTTTTTCATCATAAACTTCAAATCTGATTAATCCAAATTAACATTACCAAAAATTATCCTAAAAATAGACGGTGGTGTCAAGAGTAATAATCAAAAGTAATTTATCAACTTTTAATTTCATTATTGAGAATTTTCCAATGATTCTTAATCTGATTTCTGATTTTATTACCATTGATGGTTATGTTGGCTTTTTGGGCGTAGCCAATAAAATTACCCCATTTTTTATTTTTTGTTTTGCACCGTTGGTCAGTAGAATTTTTCTTTCTTAAATATCGTATTGTTGTTTTTGCACCAATGTAAGAATACTGTTTGTGTAGTCTATTTTGAAAAATAGTACCGTGAGTGCTATTACTGATTGAGCCAGCGTAAAATTTACAACGCCTAACGCCAGTTTTCATTTTTCGATAGTAGTTGGCTAAGGCTGATGTTTTAAGATAAACATGTTCACCATCAAAGCTGAAGCCTAAATATTCAAATTTGTGTTTGTGGCTATTATGATTAATATTACCATTAAACTCTTTTAAGCAAATTAATTGATTATTGTGTCTTCTAAAATGAAAAATTTGTGTTTTTTTATCTTGTATAGATAATTTAGCAATATTTGTGATAGCATTTTTAAATAAATCAATTATTTTATCTCTATAATTAAGAGAGCAGACTACGACCATGTCATCTGAATATCTTCTATAAAGACCTCCTATTTTTAATATTTCTTGATTAATATATTCGTCAAATGCCAACATATAAATATTAGCAAGTGTTGCACTGATAGATGAACCTTGACAAATGCCATTGTTTAAATCTTTTTTAATTAAACCATTTTTTCTAATGATATGAAGATCCTTTAATTCGCAAAAAGCAATGGCATTTTGATCTTTTAAATATTGTTTCTTTTTTAATTGTTTTTTTCTAATTTTTCCGGATTTATTTTTAATAATAATATTATGCTGAAATAAATTGAATAATTCATTTAATTCTACATAAGAAAAATGTGTAATCGCTTTAAAGATCTGATAATGGTCTTTTGGCAGTAGATCATGTTCATTTAAACCAAGAATTTGTTTCCAAGCATTTTTTAGAATAGCATGGTCTAAATTATCAAAAAATCCTTGAATGTCAAAAGAAATCGCCACTAAATCATCATTATCTTTTTGAGATTGCTGACGAATATATTCAAATACATCTTGAGCAAAATCAATATTGCATTTATTTGATTTCGTGTTTTTTGGGATTCTTCTGTATGCACTTACCACATCACAGAGCCCTTTGTTTTTTAAGGTATTTTCGTAATGCTCAGAAAGGATGTAGGAATAATAAGCAAAAATATTTGTATCCCAATGATTGGCATAAAAAATATCTCTTTTTTTGGGCTTGCCTGCCACCCTTTTGCCATTGAGTAGTAGATTGCCTTTAGAATCATATTCTTTACGAAATTTCGGTGTGCGAATTTGAGTATGTATAAATGGGCAAAAAGAATGACTTTCAATATTTTTTGGATTGGTAATGTATTTTTTAACTTTGGTACAATCTTTCCAAGTTATAGGCAATCCAATATGGATATAGGATTTTATGGAGAACCAATCTTTCTTTTTTGTCATATTTTATTTAAAAAAATTAATCTATGGATAAGTGGGGCACGCATTTTGTCTAGCCTGGCTTAATAAAGCAAGCTAGGAAAGAATAAGTGACTCAACAAACACGCCATTCTATAGAATGACACCCCAATTTAGTAGAATACTAACATTGACATTATTAACAATGCAGGACTTAACCATGCTGATTGAAATATATACAATGCTACGTTTTATACGACACTTGTCTTTCAAGACAAGGTGTTGTATAAAAACTTTCCGTATTGACGATTCAATACGCATTTTTTTTGTTTGGATAAAACTTAATCAATCTGCTACTTATCCACCTTTAATTTTAATTAAAAATAATAGAAAAATCAAGATTGGTCATATATCGATTTAATAATATATCGCCAAGATTGAGAATTTTGAGCGTAAACCGGATGTACTTGAGTTTGTGGTGTTGTGCCGTGCACTTGGACTGACACCCAGCCAAGTACCGATGGCGATTGAATAAATCTCATCACAACCCTGTACCAAAGATAAAATATCATGTATGATGACTCAATGCTATTAACTTGGAGATATTGATGATTACTTTATACCACCTAGAAAAATCGCGTTCGTTTCGCATCGTGTGGCTATTAGAAGAGCTAAAATTGGCTTATGGCTTGGATTATCAACTGATTAGCCATCAGCGAGATGAGCGCACTTATTTGGCACCCAAATCGTTTAAGAACATTCATCCGATGGGCAAGGCGCCGATTTTGGTGGATGACAGCTTGCCTGATGGCGAGCAGGTGTTGGCGGAGTCAGCACTGATTATTGAGTATTTATTAAAAACTTATGATAGCGAGCAGCGATTTTATCCGACAGGT
>JBHBMT010000124.1:0-5116 GCA_041773075.1 Moraxella sp. | reverse complement strand
CAATATCATTTAAATTAATTTTTTCACCAGTTATATAATACATAAATATATCACCATTTAATTAACAAAAGGTTCAACAGGTACCATTTTAGGTGTTATTTGATGTGGTTTAAGAACATAATTTTGCTTTGCCCAAAAACAATAGCATGGTCTAGAACTGTTGATAGGTGCTTGGTTAGAAATGAATATATTATGATGTGAACCATAAACTCCATGTTGCATTACATTATCTGGAATAATTTCAAGTGGTCTATATCCTATAGTTTTAGGAAGAACTTTTCGTCCTGTAGTTGTGATACAAGGCTTACATTGTTTTGGTTCATTAGGTTCATTTTTCGGTGGATTAATAGGCTTAACATCTGGTTTAGCATCATCCCCATTAGAAACACTTTGCTTAGCAACATCATCAGCCACATCCTTTAAAAAGTCAATAGATGGTTGATGCCCATTTTGGGCATTTTGAATAATTTGTTGAGCAATTATGTTTAGAGGAATATATTGCGGTTTATCATGTTTATAGAATGTAGCAGTGCCTGCGGGGTAACCAGTATCTGCCCAAATGCATTCTATATTAACCGAATGAGATGTCTGAGAAAATTGACCATTATAAACCCTATTAGAAGAATGTCCATTTTGACAAGAATAGTGTGCTATATAGTCAAAATCTTCTGAATCAATATATTCAGACATGCCAAGTTTAATATGACTGCTGGAATATATCTTTTCATTCTTAAATTTATCAGTATAACGAACTCTATTATTTTCTGGTTCTAGAACCCAATCAACAGCTTCTACTAACTGTTTGACCGCAAAATCCAATACTAAGGCATAAACACCTATGCGTTTAATATGTCGTACTACCTGATCACTATTCGGTATTTGAAAAGTACTAGATGGTGGCGCAATTGTTTGAGCATAACTCAATGGTGCAGAAAATATCAGTACAATCGCTAATAAGCTCGTTAATATCCATCTTAAAATTTTCACTTTCAGAAAATCCTTTTTTAATATTTTTTATTGATAATGATAATATATTACAAATTTAAAATTGTCAATTGCTTGTCTATGTAATCTAGTCTCAAACAACTTCATCTTAATAACTTACCTCCCTGCAGTTGGTCAGTCATTAAGCAATGGTTTAGAAGACATACATTTGAACTTGAAACTATTGAGCAGGGATTGATGAGATATTTTGGGGTTGTTGGTTGGTTGTATAAATCGCCCGCATGAATTACCAATAGCACCACCGCTATGCTCTAGTCGGCACGATGATAAGGGTGGTTATGCAAAATACTCATCGCGCGATACAACTGCTCAATGAGCACCACGCGCACCAGCGGATGTGGCAAAGTCAAATCCGACAAGCTCCACACAAAATCCGCCGCAGCAAGCACCTCATCACTCACCCCATCTGCCCCACCAATCACAATAGAGATGTCCTCACCCTCACTCATCGCGCTTTGCAGTCTATCGGACAGCTGCTCGGTGCTGATCATTTTGCCTTTGACATCAAGCACCCACAGCCGCCCTTTTTTGGCAGACAAAATACTCTCGCCCTCACTCATGCAATACTTGGCAATGTCCGCACTGCTTGCTGATTTGGCGCGCTTGGCGGCAGGCAGTTCAATCATATCTGTCTTGATGAATGCCAAAATGCGTTTTTTATAATCATCAAACCCTGTTTGAATCCATGCAGGCATTTTTGTGCCGATGGCAATGATGTGTAATTTCATAAGCACCTGTTTTGTATGGCGACATTTATTATGTTTAAATCGCTTAATATTATGACACAAGCATTTAAAAATTGTGTAAATTTTGCTATGCTATGCAAATTTTCAGCAAAATTAAAATCATTTATGGTGACCCCTCGCCAAATTGGCGATATTTTTGAAAAACGCGCCTGTCAGTTATTGATTGACAATCATTTGAGTATTGTTGCCAACAATTATGCAGTAGCAGGTGTGGGTGAAATTGACATCATTGCCAAGCAAAACACCGCCACGCGCCAAGGCATGCTTGAGACGCTCATCTGTGTGGAAGTTCGCGCACGGCGATACAGTCAGTTTGGACAAGCTGCACATACCATCAGTCGCACCAAACAAAAACGACTCATCAGCACCATGTCCCATTTTATTTCTGAGCATGGCTATGATACAATGGATGTTCGTTTTGATGTGATTGCATTTGACATCATAGATGATGATTATGCTGTGACATGGATACAAGGCGCGTTTTTGACAGATGGCTTGTAGGCTTTTGCCCATACACAACAAAAAACACGCACTCAAACCTGCCACTCACACGCAATCCCAAGATAGCCTAGGACAGACCATGAAAGCCATACTCATACCGCTCATTGCCGTTTGCTGCTTAAGTGCTTGCGTATCCAGCAAGCCTACCACCACCAGCGATGGCGCACTTACCGATGCATCGCGCACGTTGCCTGAGCGCATGACAGATTTTGGCATTGAGCGTCAGATTTTGGTCAATTTGCCCAACATATCAGGGCTTGTAGAAGGCAATCATCGCATTGCCATCAAAAGCTACCAAGGCACAGTGCTATTGACAGGTGAGGTGCCAAGCGAATCCACCAAACTTGCCGTCCAGCAAATGGTCACAAGCATTCGCGAGGTGCAGTATTTATACAACTTTTTGAAAGTATCAGACAGCCCAAAAAGCCAAAGCCACACCGTGCACGAAAATTATCTACAAACCAAAGCCAAAGCCAAACTGCTCACCAAAAGCGCGCTCGTCAAACCCTCGCAATACGACATCGTAGTGCGTGATGACATGGCTTATGTATTGGGCATCTTTACATCTTATCAACAAGACATCATCAAAGAACAACTGGCATCGGTAGATGGCTTGGTTGGTGCGATTTTTGTCAACACACTCATCAGCAATACCAACAATCCAATCAACAGCACAGCCGGCAATACTTACAACAACCCAACCATCGGCGGCTATGGCAGCGCACCCTATCCAAACACAACCTACCCAAGCGCAACCAATACGCCACCATTTGGCACCGCCACGGCACAATATAGCCCAAAAAATCCCACCATTCAAAAATCCAACAGTGGCTATATTCAATTATACCAAGGCACAAACAGCCCATAATTTAAGCCTACAATCATTCAACCTCACATAAGGACAAACCATGACCCATCTTGATGCCATTAATCTTTTACAAAATCATTTTACAAACGCCACCAAAATTGATGCCGCAAACCAAGGCAACAAATTTGAGGTTTTGATTGTGGATGACAGCTTTGAAGGCAAGCGCTTGGTTGCGCGCCAGCAAATGATTTACGCTTTGTTTAATGAGCACATCGCCTCAGGGCAAATTCACGCACTCACCATTCATGCGCTGACACCCAGCGAATACGCTTCACAAAGCTGATTTTAATAGATTTAAGTGAAACCTATGGATAAATTTTTAATCAATGGCGGCAGTCGCATTCATGGCGAAGTTGCCATTTCTGGCTCAAAAAACGCCGCCCTACCTTTGCTTGCTGCACTCATTTTACCAGAAACGCCCAGCGTGCTTACCAATGTACCAAGCCTACAAGACGTCAAAACACTCATTGAACTTATTGACGGCATGGGTATTGACATTCAAAAAACCGACGATGTGGTCAGCTGCGATGCAAGCTCGGTAGAAAAATACTTTGCACCTTATGAACTTGTCAAAACGATGCGCGCCTCTATTTTGGTGCTAGGCCCTTTGCTTGCGCGTTTTGGTCAAGCCGAAGTGTCTTTGCCAGGTGGCTGTGCTATTGGTTCGCGACCTGTGGATCAGCACCTAAAAGCGCTTGAGGCAATGGGCGCAACCATCGTTGTGGAAAATGGCTACGTCAAAGCCACCGCACCCAAAGATGGCAGACTGCTCGGCTGTGAATTCAGCTTTGACATGGTGACAGTGGGTGGCACCGAAAACACCATCATGGCAGCCACACTGGCGGAAGGCACCACTCGCCTAGAAAACTGCGCCACCGAGCCTGAGGTGGTGGATTTGGCAAATATGCTGGTCAGTATGGGCGCCAAAATTGAAGGCATTGGCACCACCACCATGATTATCACAGGCGTGGACAAACTGCACGGCTGCCACTACAAAGTGATTCCCGATCGCATTGAAACTGGCTCTTATCTGGCGGGCGCGCTGATGAGTCGTGGCGATGTACTGACCACCAATACCTCGGCCGAATTTTTACACCCTGTACTCAAAAAATTTGAACAAATGGGTGCAATCATCAGCACAGGTGATGACTGGATTCGCCTAAAAATGGACAAGCGCCCAACCGCGGTGGACATTCGCACACAGCCTCACCCTGGTTTTCCAACCGATATGCAAGCTCAGCTCATGGCGGCGTGTTGCTTAGCAGAGGGCACAAGCACCATCATTGAAAATATCTTTGAAAATCGCTTTATGCACGTTGCCGAGCTACAACGCATGGGCGCCAACATTCGCATTGATGGTCATACCGCCATCATCACAGGTGTTGAAAAATTCACCGCCGCACCTGTCATGGCAACCGATTTGCGCGCCTCCATGTCACTTGTTATGGCAGCGGCAGTCGCTGAGGGTGAAAGCGTCATTGATCGTATTTATCACATTGATCGCGGCTATGAAAATGTGGAAGAAAAATTGCGCGCCTTATCGGTCAATATTCAGCGCATCAAAGGCTGATTCATCACAGCCAAAAAGACAAAAAGCCGTTTGATTTACCATCGGCTTTTTGTCTTTTTTAGGGGAACAGCTTATCGCTCAAGAGTTGTGTCTGTCATTCGTCTTTGGTCATGGCGCAAGTGTTTGCGCTTGTCGTTTTGAATACCACCACAGGGCGACAATCACCATGATATAAATAAGCTGAGCGGTGATGGTTTGTACCGTCGGATAAAATCCCGCCCACTCTATGGCAGGGATACTAGGCAAGACTGTGCGTGGCAGATGGTTGGTTAGTTGTAATGCTGACAAGCTCACCCCCAAAATCTTAAAGCCTAGAAAATAAATCAGCCACGTCAATAGCATAAATAGCTTGGGAATGGGCAATTTGGTAGAAGTTTTTAGCATAACCCACGCCACCACCGCAAGGACTGCCAACGCCATAGCAAT